>JAFZNN010000092.1 GCA_017550895.1 Clostridia bacterium | reverse complement strand
CTTCGTGTAGCCGCCGGTCACGTTATAGGTCGTGTTGTTGTAGGCCTTTGCCTGACCGGCCGAAATGCTGGCCAGGAAGGATCTCAGCTGGGCCTTGTTGTAGACCTCGAATTCCACGGTCTGGAACCAGCCGCCCTTCAGCGTGCCGCTCGCCTGGAACTTGATACCGAAGGACCACTTCGTGTGACCGGTGCTCGTCGGGCCGGTACCGGTGAACAGCAGGTTGAAGTACTGACCGGAGGTGTTCAGTCCGGACGAGCTGCCGCTCGTGGTGTAAGACCACTGCGCGCTGGAAGCTGCCGTGCCGGTGCCGGATTGCGGCTCCGTTTCGTTTGAGGTGTTGACGTAGGACTGATACGGATAGAAGCCGGTCATCTGACCGCTGCTGAAGTTGGAGGCCTCACCGGTGAGGACCAGCAGGCGGAAGTTCATGTCGCGCAGGCGGGAGCTGGAGACCGGCTCGCCAAGGTCGGTGTAGACCACAGCGCGGACACGGTTGCCGCTGACGTTGCCCATACGCCAGTTCGTCTTGGAACCGGTGACAAGACCGGTTTCCTTCTGCCACTTGACGGTGGAGGCCTGCGGGTAGGTCGCCGCCACACCGAAGGCGGATGCCGCAGTTGCGAACGCATCCTCGTTGCCCAGACCGTTCAGCGCGCCGCCGCTGGTTGCCTGAGAGAACCAGTTGATGTAGCCGCGCGGCCAGTCGGCGCCTTCGTTGCTGCCGTTCTCGTTGAAACCGCCGTTGTAGACGTTCTTGCCGAGCACCTGGGTGACCCATGCCATGCGGTACTTGGTACCGATGGTCGGCAGGTGGTGGTGCGACCAGTTGATACCGGAGCCGAGCAGGATGTATTCAACGTGCGTGAATGCATAAGTCTCGTACTGCGTACCGTTGACCCGGTAGGTGATCGTGAAGGTGATGTCTGTGCCCGGCGTCACGCCGCTGCCGGTGGAACCGGCGATCTGCCACACTGCCTCGTAGACGGTCTGCCCGCCCGAAGTCGTGGTGGTGGGGCTGCCGTAAGCCACGCAGGTCACGTTGTTGTCCGGGGTGATGGTCGGCACAGCGGACGGCGCAGCGCCGTACAGCTTGAACCGCACATAACCGTAATCCGGAGTTTCACCGTTTCTCGGAGCATTGTTGAGGTTGCTCGTGGTGCCGGTGAAGGCCGGAATACCGGACGGCGTTGCCTTGACCACCGTGTTGCCGAGGACGTAGGAGTTGTCGCCTGACGCCACACGGATCACGGGACTGGTGCCCGATGTGTCCGGATAAAACACAGCCGGCGCCGTCGAGGAATACTCCAACTCTCCGTGGGCATCCCCGGCGGTGTCACCCCAGTGCACATAGGACGGCGCAAGATACGCCGAGCTGAGCACCGAGGCCGGTGCGATCGACAGGACCATCGCAACAGCCAGAAGCAAGCTTACGATCTTCTTTGCTTTGCTCAATTAAATCCCTCCATAAATAGATTTCATGTGATAGATGGGCACTATTACACATTGTCATTATAGCACCCCAGGTCACCCCTGTCAACGATTTTTATTTTTATTTATTATTATATATATTAAAAAATTGGCCACAATTTTTGGCATGCCTGTCTTTCTTCACAAATTTTTCAAGTGAAATTTGGTGATATTGCTACTGTAAAGGATGGAAACTTTACGACTATGCCGCCAATCTGTGAACGGTTTGTGAACAAGGCAGGGTGAATTGACGCCCGCCCCGGGTCCGCCGCAAAAGGGGGTTGACAAAAACCGGACAGCGCCGCAATTGCGGAAAACACAGCCGCCGCGGAAGCGGAAACGAAGCCGCAAAAAGAGCGGAAAACGCAGCCGCGGCAGCAGCCCTTGAACAGCCTGCAAAACTGCCGGAACCACCGCCAAACAAGACGCGATATCCGAGCGCTTCAAATGCCGGAAACGCATCCGCCGACGTCCATTGTCAGGACAAAGCAGGCGCGGAAAACGGAGCCGGCGACGGCCATAACCAAGACGAAGCAGGCGCGGCAAACAGAGCTGCCAGCGGCATTTGTCAAGACAAATCTGACGCGGGAAACGCAGGCGACACCGCCCATTGTCCGGTCGCTGCAGCCGCTGGAAACGCAGCCGCCGACGTCAATTTTTTGGACGAAGCAGCCACAAAAAACGCAGCCGCCGGCGGCCCGTTGGAGGAAGCTCCGTGCTCTCGACGTAGCCTCACAGGGAACGCCGTCCAGGTGTTCCGGCAGGCGTCCGCCGCGCTGTTGCATCGCGCAAAACGGGCGGGATTTTCCACGCAAACCCGGTGCTTCTTCCGGCTGATCCGTGGCAAAATCGGGCAGCTTCCCTCCCCTGTTTTCACCGTTCTGATGCGCTGTTTTCGCCTTTTCCGACGGTCAATTGCAGGAGCTGCATTTTGATTGTTCTGAATGCATATATGCATTTTTTTATTTGTGCGAATGACAATGCAGTTCGCCCCTGCGGCTCTTGCGCGCAGCGCCTTTGCCCTCATAAAAACGCAAGCCGTTCCTTGATATGAACGACTTGTGTGGATTATATCTTCTTTGCGTACCCTTCCGGACAGCGCGCGCGGGACTTTTTTCGCATTGTATATTTTTATGCATATGCATTAAATATTCACCCGCTGTTTTGCTCCTGTTCAGACAGAAAGAAGACCGCGGAGGCTTTCGCCCCCGCGGTCGGGAATTATGCGATTGGTTCCATCAGGAACAGATTATCTGGCAGCGACAGTCAGCGTGAAGGTGGAAGCTTCGGTTGCGGAGCTCCATGCATTGCCGCGGCACTCAACGTGCCAGGTCTGCTCGCCGTCGGTCGGGAATCTGTAGTTGATGGAGATTGTCAGCAGGCCATCTTCGTCGGACACGACCGTCACGTTGTTGGAGCAAGCGCTCTGGTCAGTGCTGACAAGGTAGGTGCTGGACTTGCCGGTAGCGTCATTCACCAGGCGGACCTTCGAAACGTCGTCAGTGACAACGATCGTGACAGGCGCATACTTCGCCTTCACAGCGTTCTCGGGCGGCGTGACGGAGACGACGGTGAACGGATCATACGCGGTGGGCTCGGTCGTTTCAACGATATCATATCTGGAGACATGCATCGTGAAGCCAAGTCCGCTGTCAGTCCAGGAAGTGGAGGTCGCGGTACGATAGTACACTTCCCAAGGCTGATCCTGATAGTCATCCGTACCGGTGTAGGTGAATCTGTAAGTGATGGTCCAGGTCTTCGTGCCGTTGCCATTATCAGCGATCGTGGCAAGCGAGGAAGCGCTGGAGAATGCGGTGGAGGCAGTCGTGCCATCGCCGTTGTCGCGCTCAAGCAGGAGCTTGGTGACGCTCTCATCGGTCACGATCACGATGTCAACCGTGTTGCCGCGCTTGACAGCAAGCGTTGCCGGCGTGACGGAGATGACATATTCGGTCGGATCCTCAACCGGACGCTCATCATAGGCGACAGTGTAGTCGAACGCAGTCTCGATCGTCTCCCAAGAATCGGGCTTGGTATCGATCTTCGCTCTGACCTTGTAATCGCCCTGAACAAGCTGTGCATTGACCGTCCAGATCTCATAGGCGGTGTCTGCGCTGCCGGTCGCAACGACATTGTCATTCGCATCGTAAGCCACGATGGACACAAGGCCGGGCACGGATGCAAGGTCAGCAGCGGCCACAGGCGTATCGTGTCTGTCGCAGGTCCAGGTGTAAGCCTGGGCATCCGCATAGACGAACTGCAGCTTCACGGGATGGCCCATCACCTTGATCTCATAGAGGGCAAGGCCGGACTCATAGTAGTTCTCCGTGGTGCGCTCAACGCTCTGGACGCGGACGAAGCTCAGATCCTGGCTCCACTGTGCGACGAAGGTCAGTTCGTTCGCAGGCATGGAAGCGGGAATCTCCTGATCCCAACCAGCGAAGTTGTAGCCGGTTCTCTCGGGATCCGCAGGCACTACGATCGCCTGACCGTATTCGGTGGAAACGGTCTTGAGCGCAGTGTTGTCGTCAGTGAAGATACCTTCATTGGCGTCGAAGTAGGCATTGTAGGAGTTCACTGTGAACTGTGCAGTATAGATCGCACCGTCAACGCCCATCTCAGCAAGCGCGGGCTCCCAACCGATGAAGCTGTAGCCTTCCTTCTCCGCAGTGGGCGCAGCGGGGATCTCACCATAGTTGGTGGGAACAACCGTCTCCACGCCGTCGATGATGAAGGTCGCGTCATACTGGTTGACCTGCCAGGTCGCGGTGATGGTCTTGTTCTCCGCAGGCATGGTGGTCGGAATGTTCTCACTCCAGCCGGTGAAGCTGTAGCCTTCCTTCACGGGATTCGCGGGCGCATTGATCTGCGTGCCGTAATCCTGCGTGATGTCAGCGATCACGGAATCGCCGGTATCCTCGAAGTGGATCGTGAACTGAAGGATCTGCCAGGTCGCAGAGATGGTCTTGTTCTCCGCAGGCATGGTGGTCGGAATCGCTTCAGACCAGCCGGTGAACTGATAGCCTTCCTTCACAGGATCCGCAGGCGCGGTCACATCCGTGCCGAAGTTCTGCGTGATCGGAGCGATGGTGGAATCACCGGTGTTGGTGAAGGTGATCGTGAACTGAAGGATGGTGAACTGCGCAGTTGCAGTCACATCGTTCGCAGGCATCGTAGTCGGGATCGTGACATCCCAGCCGTCGAAGCGGTAGCCTTCCTTGGACGGGGTCTCGGGCGCAGCAACATCAGCACCGTAGAAGTAGCTGGTGGTGTTCTCAGCGCCGTCAACAACCGTCGTGAAGTCGTAGGTGTTGCGCTCGTAGTAAACCGTCAGGATGGTGCTGCCTTCCGCATCAACGTTGTTGGTGGAAAGCTCACTCAACGTGGTGTCAACCGTGAAGCCTTCGCGCTCAGCGGGAACGTAGGTGTACGGCTGATCGGCAACCGCTCTGGGCGTGGGCGTAACTTCGCCTTCCAGGATGTAATCGCCGTCGAGATCCATGACATAGACTTCGACGTTCACATCCACGCGGCCGGCCTCATAGATCGCGGTGTAGGTTGCACCAGCGGTGGTCATCGCGGCAAGCGCGGGATCCCAGCGAGCGAATTCCCAACCGGTCTTGTTGTCGGGATCAGCGGGCGCAACGGGCACTTCACCATAGTTGGTGGGAACGGTTGCAAGCAGCGTGCCATCCCAATCATAGAACAGGGCGTCATACTGGTTCACAGTGTAGGAACCGGTGATGACAAGGTCCTCTGCAGGCATGGTTGTGGGCGCATTCTGGCTCCAGCCGGAGAAGCTGTAGCCTTCCTTCGCAGGCGCAGCATACGGGGTGACAGCCGCCTGATACTCATAGGTCTCAACGTGATCTTCCTCACCGGTGATCTTATAGGTGATGGTGTAGGTGTTGATCGAGAAGTCGGCCTGCATCGTAACGCTGCCGGTCACGGTGTACGGGAAGGTGACAAAGTCATTGCCGATCTTCCAGCCGTTGAAGTTGTAGCCTTCCTTGTTCTGTGCAGGCATATCAGTATCATTGATGATATTGCCATAGACAAGGTTGTCGATCGTGGTGATCAGTGTGCCGTTCTCATCATTGATGGTCACGGTGTAAGATTCATCAGAGAACACTGCATAGATATCAAGGTTCTGTGCAGGCATGGTCTCGGGATTCGAGGACCAGCCGATGAAGGTCTTGCCCGGAACATCGGGATCTGCCGGCTGCGTGACAGCATCACCATACGGAATGGTGTAGGTCGCGATCGGGGTGGTATCGGTCGCATACAGATAGTAGTTGACCGTGTAGCTGTTCTTGGTGAGCGTCGCATTCAGCGTCACATCGCCGGTGATGGTCTGGGTTGCCCAGCCGCTGAAGGAATAGCCTTCCGGAACGGTGTAGGCCGGCGGCGTGTTGGTGCCGCCGTGGGCGACAAGCTCGGTGTCATAGTTTTCACCATTGATCGTGTAGGTCACGGTGTAGGTGATAGGCGCAATGGAACCATGGATATAGTAATCATACGCGGGCACCGTGTTCTGATGCGCTTCCCAACCGCTGAAGGTCTTGCCGGCGGGCGGCGTATAATTGTAATCCGTGAAGGTCGCGCCATAGTTGTACTGTCTGGAGTAGACAGTAGTCTCAACGTTGTTTTCATCAACAACAACCCAGTAGACCCAGTATCTGGCAACCGTGAAGTTTGCGTAGAAGTCGATATCGGAAGCAGGCATGTTCTGCGGGAAGGACTGCGATGCAGTCTGGCCGGACTTCGTCCACTTCGAGAAGGTGTAACCGGGGATTTCAGGATTCGTCGGAGCTTCAATGGACGTGCCTTGCGTGCCGATAACGGAGTGATAAAGCTGCCATTCGCCGGTCGTGGCGTTCTCTCTGACCCAGAATCTCGCGGTGTAGCCAGCGTCGATCCACTGCGCATAGTAATCAGTGTTAACAGTGGGAACCGTGGCGGGAATGTTGTTGCCGTTGATATCCTTCCAGCCGGCGAAGGTGGAGCCGGACTTGGTGGGATCCGCGGGCAGCTGCATCGGCTGACCGACGGTCTGAGCGCCACCGGTGTAATAATCGCTCGGGCCGGCCGTGCCCTTGTAGAAGTTGATCTGCACCGTGCCGGCAGTCCAGTCGGCATAGACAGTCATATCTTCACTCAGCTGCACCGGGAAGATGACAGCAGCGTCATTCGCGTCTTTCCAGCCATTGAAGGTGTAACCCTGCTTGGTGGGATTCGCGATCGCATTCGCGGAGGTGCCGTAATCGCCGGAAACAGTGCCGAGCGAGGTCTCGCCATCCATGAAGGTAATGGTGATGGTGTTGGCATCCCACTGCGCAACATAGGTAGCGCCTTCCGTGTTCATCGGGCCGACCTGCGGCTGCCAGCCTGCGAAGGTGTAACCCGTTCTGGTCGGATTCGCGGGCGCTGCCGGGGTGTTGCCGAAGACGGTGGCAACGGTCTTGCTCGTGGACTCATCCGCGAACTTACCGCCGTTGGCGTCGAAGATCGCATCGAAGGTGCCGATCGTGAACTTCGCATAGTAAGTCACAGCGCTGTCAACCGTATGCGTCGCGGGGATCGCGGTGGTCAGGGCCTGGTCATACCAACCCTCGAAGACATAACCGAGCTTGGTGGGCGCGGTGGGCAGCGTGTAAGCGCCGTCATAGTTGACGGAGTTCTGCGCCACCTGCGTGCCTTCGCTCATCCAGGTCACGGTGTAGGACTTCGGATTGAAGGTCGCGTTGAAGGTCATGTCCGCATTGCCCATGTTGCCGACTGCCGGATTCCAGCCTGCGAAGGTGTAGCCGGTCTTGGTCGGGTCTGCGGGCGGGGTGATGGCAGCGCCTTCCGCCGTTTCAACGGTCGCGGTCAGGGTGCCGTCAACATAGAAGTATGCATTGTGCGTCACGATCTGGTTGAAGACAGCGACATAGGTTACGTCGTCAGACACGGTTGCGCCGGTCAGATCAACGACGACGGTGGGAGCCGTGGAGAGCGCCCAGCCGGCGAAGGTGTAGCCTGCTGCGGGCGTGGGATCCGCGGGAACCGTCAGTTCAGCGCCGACAGCCAGGGTGTAGGACGCATAAGGTTCGCCGTTCACCGTGTAGGTGATGGTCTTGTTGCCGCCGACAGGCGGATTGCCGATGGTGAAGACATGCTTCGTGTCATCCATGTGCATGAGTGCCACGGAAGCAGCGCTGCCGGAGGGAAGGCTCGTGCCGCCGCCTGCAGTCGTGGACGCGCTGTCGCTCCACTTGAAGTCCCAGGGAGACTGCTTGCTGCCGGTCTTCCAGAACGCCTGCGGGCTCATCACGAAACCGGTCGTGCCGTCAGCCAGGCCGCTCTTGACCGTGACGGTGAATTCGAAATACCACTCGTCGGAGGTCACAGGCCACACAAGGTTCTTATTCGTCACATCGTTGGTCAGCACCAACTGGGTGGCGTTGATGTTGTTGTTGCACCAATCTGCTGTGATATCTTCATCCAGCATGGGATCCATCGAGGCCGCCAGATAAGCGTTGGTGCTTCTGACGACGGCGTTGGTCAGCGCGGAACCAAGACGCCAGGTGCGCGTTGCAGCTGCGCCCCAGCCGCCGTTGGCGACCGCTGCGCCGGCGGGATGATTCGTGTTGACCGTGCAGACCACGGGCGTGCCGCCGCCGCTGGTGGAACTGGCAGGCACGTCATGCTCGAACATGTTCGAGCTCCAGACAAGACCTGCGGTCGAAGCGCCCATATAGCGCGAGGACTTGATGTAAATCCGCGCCTTCAGGGTGTCGCCTGCGTTGATATAATGGTCGGTCAGGACCCAGTCATTGCCGTCCTGCTCATACATATCAACCGCATAGTAGATGAAGCCGGCACCGTAATCGCTCAGACAGTCCGCATAGGACTTGACCTGGCTGGTACCTGCCGCGGCCTTTGCCGGAACGGCAAAGATGGCGCTCAAGCCTGTAAACATGCTCAGAACCATTGCCAGAGCAAGCACAGAGCTCAACACGCGTTTTGACATAGTCATTCGCTCATTTCCTCCTTTTTATTTCATCCGACCGTTGTGCGGAAGGATATAAAAGATTCATGATAAGAACGAGGGTTGCCGGTTCGGCTCCGCGGTGCGGAAGCCGAACCGGGTTGCTCATTAAATCAGACAGGTTTTTGCGGATAATCAGCTGGTGATACCGGTCTCCTGATCCAGCGTGCTGGAACCGGATGCGACAAGCAGCAGGTTCGTTGCGCCGGAAGAGGAAACTTCAAGCGCCGGGCCGTTCGGACCGATATCCATGGCGGCCGCCTTGAAGGTATCATAAGGATCGCTCCACTCCCAGTCATACGCGCCGGAGGCGGCAAGCAGCGCTTCGGAGTAGTCGCTGGGGTTGTATTCGCCGTCACCGTTCGTATCGCCGCGCAGCAGGATACCGTAGGTGGCAAGGACGGTGTTGTTGTCGTCGAGGATCTGGATACCGGCGCCGGTGCCGTAATAGCCCTGATCATTCTGGATGAACGCGACATGGCAGTTCTCAAGGGACTCGGCCGGGAAGATCGCTTCCATTTCGGCCTGCTCCATGTAGCAGCCCACGCCCACGATGATGCCGTCAAGCTCCGTGCCATCGGCCAGCGTGGTCTCGTAATACTCGACATAGCCGTCCTCATCATACTGCGGGACGAAGGAGAAGTTGTAGTCCATGTCATAGAACATATCGGGATCTTCCTGAACAAGGACCCAAACCGGCTCGCCGGAAGCGGCAGCTTCAAGCGCTGCACGGGCGGCATTCAGTCTGGCCGCCGCTCTGTCGATCATTTCCTGGTTGGACTCGGACAGACCGAGGGAGTCTTCCTGCCCCTTGAGCTCGGTCGCTTCCTCGTAAGCATCCATGAAGGCTGCCCAGGATTCAGCGGTGTAAGTGGTCTGTGCATTGCCGGCGGCAATTTCCGTCGCGCACGCGGAGTTGGCAGCGGTAATCGCTGCGGTCAGCGCGGTGAAGTCGCAGGACTTCACGAGGTTCTTGTAAGCATAAACCAGCTGGCCAAGCGCCTCAGTCACCTGGGACGGTCTCGCGCTGGTGCCCGCGGACACCGTCAGGGTCGCGAAGTCGACAGCTCTGTCATAAGCTTCCTTGGATTTCGGCGTGTAAGGCGCAGTCGAGGTGTCGACATTGCCATAGGCCGAAACGACAGCCGACAGCTTGCTGTTGTTGGAGGTCAGAGCGATCAGACGGCTACCGGTCAGGTTGACCATGTGCAGGCCATAGGCCGCATCAATGGCGCCGACGGGAACCATCTTATCCAGTTTCTCTGCCGCGGACTTCAGCGCGTTCTGACGATTCAGAACCTGCTCGTCGGTCGGGACAAAGTTCTCACCGTAAACATCCGTATCGGTGAACGGAGCGGGAACGATCGCGATGGAATCATAATAGAGATCCATAGCGTCATTTCTCGCGTTTCTGTAACGCTTGTAGGTGTGCGGGACAAAGTCGCGCATGCCGAAGTAGACATAGTCTTCATCGTCATAGTCAAGCGACTTCTCATAGTAGAAGTTGTACTGCGTGCCGTCAACCGTCTCGGTGATCGGGATCAGCTCGTTGTTCAGACCGCTGATGCTCTCGACAGCCGTCTCGATTGCATCGACGCCGGCGGGCAGTGCATACTCATTCAGCGCTTCAATTGCTTCCTCAAGCGCATCGGCAGCAGCCTCAAACGCAGCGCCCTTGGTCGCGGCGTTGAAGTTCGTGCTGTCCTTCGGCGCAAGCACGAGGGTCGCAGCATTGTTCAACGCAGTCTGATAGTTCTGCCACGCGGTCACGGCCTCGTTAATGCTCGTATCGTAAGCGGTCTCCTGACGGTTTGCGCTAACGGCGGATCTGAACATGGAGGGCAGGTTGTGATCGTAATAAACGATGACGTTGGTGGTGATGGTCTTGTTGGTACCCTTCACATTCAGCGTCGTATTCAGCGTGTAGTTGCCGGGAGCAACCACATTCGCGCCCTCGGTCGGGAAGAGGATGGGTTCGTCGTTCTCGTCAACGATGACTTCGTCATTCTCATCCTTGCGGGTCTCCATATACTGTCTCTCATACGCCTTGTCGTTGCTTGCAACACCGACTTTGTACGGCGCGAAGAAGTAGAGACCTTTCTGACCGGTCATATTCTGCTGGGCAGCGCTGTCAGGATTCTGGATCGCAAAGGCCTGACCGGAGACATTGGAAACAACGGCAGTACCGGTATTATTGGTATTCTCAATATCCTGTACGCGGACGTTGTAGCCTTCGATCGCGCTCAGCTTCTCATGCTCGCTGATGTAGATCGCCTTTTCGTACTTGATCGTACGGCCGTCGGAGCCGACCGCCTCTTCGATCTCGATCGCATCGTCGTCCTTGTCGGTAGCGCCGACATAACCGTAAACGGTGGTGCAAAGAAGATCGGTGTCATCGCCGGTGATGGAATGGCCATCCTCGCCGTTTGCAATGTAGTAGATATCCAGCTTGATGATGCTGCCGGCCGTCAGATAGTTGCCGGGAAGGGTCAGATCAAGGGAGGCGCCGCCGGCAATCGTATCGTTCTGGGCGATGCCGGTCGTCTGGATCGGGGTCTCCGTACCGTTCGCAATAGCTTTGCAAACCACACTGGAAATCTTATAGGTGTAAAGCGCATCCTGCGAGAAGGAGCCGGCTCTGTTTTTGTAACCGGTGTTGACGCCGCCGGAGCCGTTGTACACTGCGAAGGTCGTGTTCTGGCCGGCCTTGAGGGTGGTGGGCATGTAAATGCTCATCTCTTCGAAGGACTGGTCATCGCTCAGACCGAGCACCATGCAGATCACGGGCAGCGCGGTGGCAACGATGTTGGTGCCTCTGCCCTGCAGGTTCGCGCCGGTACGGATGCTCTGGAACGACTCAGTACCGAGGCTCTTGACAAGGTCGGTCGCCATTTCGGCAAGCTTCTCGTCGACAAGCAGGCCGTCAAGCGTTTCGATGGAGCGGTTGAACACGCCGGGCGCAAGCAGATCGAACACGTTGCCGAGGATCTGCAGGATGATGCCGACGCCGTCCTTATGCGCGAAGATACCGTCGGGGTTCTTGTCGAAGATCTTCGCGAAGTTGGTTGCGTTCAGGTTGTAAAGCGGAGCAAGGATATAATCGAAGAGCAGCGACTTCACAACATAAGACTGGCCGGCGATCTCCGCAGCAATGATGGGATCGTTGCCGGTCTTGATCGGAAGCAGCGCATCGAAGATCGTATCCAGATCTGCCCAGACCTGGTTCGCGGTCACGGCGTTCACCGCGTTATCAAACTGGGTGGTGCCGACAGTTGCGTTGGAAATAAACGTGTTGAGATTCAGGTTGCCGTCGATCACGGCTGCATAGGAGGTCACAGCCCAGCAAGCGACTTGGATGGCAAGCTTCTCATAATTGTTTTCATACTGCAGAAGGCCCTGCGCGCCGACGGGCGTGGTGCTCTTGGCGCCGACCATATCCAGACTCTGGTTGAGGTTGTAAACCGCAACATCCATCAGGATATTCAGGCAGGCGTCACGAAGCGCCGCATAGTACAATGCGTCAGAAGCATAGTTGCTTCTCACGGGCTTGGTGTAGGTTCTCTGCGGGATATCCTGCCACGCAAGCTGCTCGCAAGCGGCATAGCAGACGTCCATAACGGTCTGGTTGGTGCCGTCAATGTACATCCAATCCACGAAGTGGTTGAACAGCGTGCGGCCGATGAAGGCCACGATCTGCTGATCGGACATGGCGTTGACCTGCGCTGCGGTCGGGAAGGTCTCCACAGAGGTGGGGAAGAAGTAGTCGCCCGTCACGCAGACAACGAATCTCGCAACGCTGCAGATGTTCTGGAAGAGCACGTCGTTGTCGCCGTTGGTCCAGCTCCAGCTGTAGGTGACGCCGTCAACGGGAACATTGTTCTTCAGAATGTTGCCGCATTCAACGCCGAGAATGTTGTTGAATTCCTGCACCAGGGTTCTGCCGTTGGGAATGACTGCCTTGGTGATCTTGCCGTTAATGTTGAAGATATCGGCAAGCGGGGTGGGCTCATAATCCGCCTCGCCCTCATAGTCACGATCGAAATCGGGGTTCTTGACCCATTCGCCGTTCACCTGGATCGTACGTCTGGTGTACTTGTCAAGATAGTTGACACCGCAGAGCTTGCGGACCCAGGGTCTGGTCTGGGAGTTGAGGACGGGAACAAGGATGTTGTTGAACGCCTGCTGCATCAGCACCTCGATGAAATCATAACCGAGCACGCCGGCATTGACGTCCACCTTGGTGAAGGAGGGAGCCGGAGCGGCAGCGCCTTCCGCAACGCGGATCGCATCGCCGAGACCGACGGTGACCCAATCATCCGGATGGACCCAGCCGTAGTAGTCATAATTCGCGGTATCAATGACCGGCTTGCCGTACTGGTCAGTCGGAACCTCAGCACCCGTTGCGCTGCCGATCGTGAAGTGATAATACTCCGGCAGCATGTAGGAATATTCATCTTCCAGGATCTCATCCAGCTTGGTCCACTTGCCGAGCACGTATTTGTTCAGCAGGGCCTGCGCCAGATTGATCGCGCCGTCGTTCGCGCCCTTGTAGATGGCGGGAACAGCGTCAAGGTTCTTTTCGTCGAAATAGTCGTAATCAGATTCGTCATCCAGCAAGCCGTAGACGAGACCGATCACGAGTTCTCTCACGTCGAACACATAGTTCGCGATGAAGGAATGCATCACGCCCAGGTTGATGGTGCCATCCACATACTTGCCGACCAGACCGGCGTTATCCGCCAGCATGTTGAGCAGCGCGTAGATAACTTCCAGGTCTGTGGAGTTGCCGGTGTAGTTCGCCGTACTTCTCGCAATCGGCGTGTTGCCGGTCTTGGTCAGACGATGGATATCAAGGGAAGCGGCGTCGCCCAGCATGGGAAGCAGGGTCTGCACGCTGGCCAGAAGCTGTCTGACACTTTGGATGGTCGTATTGATGTTTGCAAGATCCAGCGTACCAATATAAATATTGAGCACCAGATTCTCTTTTGCAAGCATACGATCAACCTCGTCAAGACCCATTGACGCGTACTGCTCAAGTGTGAATGTCGGAGAGTCGACGTCGTTGTAGGAGTTGACGATTGCGGCTCCTTTGTAGGCCTGATACGCGCTGCCCATCACGGACATGGAACCGATGAGCATTGCAAAAGCCATAAGGATCGCGAGCATTCGAGTTGACTTTTTCAAATTTGTACACCTCCAAAAAAATTTGAGATTTGCTCGATGGGACAGAAAATTTTGATGTGTGTTTCCTCGATCCGAAACTAAATAAAAAACATTAATAATTGGGGACTACGGAAACACTTTGACCGACCTCCTTTGTTTGCCGCGCCAGATACGCCTTTATCCGGCGCAAAGCAACAGCCAAAAACACAAAACTTTTTGTCCACGGGATGCTTTCGCCGGCGAAGTACACCCGCAAAAAGGGCACACTACGCCTACAAAAACACCATATGGTCATAATAACTATACCTAAAACTTCGCCCAATGTCAACGATTTTTAAAATTCCATTCATTTTTTGTTAATTGTCAACAAGTTTCCATGATAATTTTTGTTGAATTTTTCGGCCTGATCCCCCCGCGCGCACCCGCAGCGTCGCTTTTTGATGCGTGAAGGGGTTTCCCTTTACAATTAAATGCCCGCTTTTTCGCACGCAGAACCTGAAAAAAGTGTCGGCTCAGGGGGTAATATATAAAATGTATAGAGAGAACGCTGGATCACCGGCATGGGGCCGGCAAAGGATTTTTCCGGGAAATGCCCGGGTGTAAAGAGATTTTCCTTTACAGATGCAAAAAAGACGAAAAAAATCGCACGGAATCCGGGACGACGTTTTTTGCCCGGATTTCCGGCGATTTTGCTAAATTCCGTTGATTGTTTTCAGCAGTCTGACGAATTTTCAATCCGGAAAAATTCGTCTTTTTCCGTTTTCGGCAACTGATTTCTGACGTAAAGAACACAGCCTTTACATGAAATGGCCGTTCTTTTGACGCTGATCGGCATATTTCCGGATCAAAGCCCGGTGATCGGACAGGCATCTGGCATACCAGGCAGCGCTTCCGGTGTAATGCGTCCAGCCCGCGCGCCCTTCGATCCCCTGCCCCGCCGCAAGATCCGCCGCCATCGCGTAGGGTTCCCCGCCGTAGCCCGGCCGGGCGGCGTGTACCTCCGGCGAGAGCGCTTCCAATAACGCCAGTCCCTTTGCGGTTTTTCCGCTTTCCAGCAGCGCCGTTGCGAACCAGACGGCTGCGTGCGTATATTGCCCGCCGTTTTCCCGCAAGCCGGGCGGATAGGCGGCGATATAGCCGATCCGATCACGATCCGACGTTGCAAACGGCGGCTCCAGCAGCCGCACCAGCCCGCTTTCGGGGTCATACAGCCGCTCCCAGGCGGTTTCCAGCGCCGTTTCCGCCCTGCCGTTCCGTCCGAGCCCGGCAAACACCGCCCAGGCCTGCGGCAGCAGATCCAGAAATCCCGCGCCGCCGAGCGGCTGCCCGTCCGGCAGGAATGCCCGCGCATAATGATCCCCCATCCAGGCCGTCGCTTCCACCGCTTCAGTCAGCGCCCGGCAGCGCTGCAGCAGGGCTCTTTTGCGGTCCTGCAGGCCGCAGTGCGCGCAGATCTCCGCCATCCGGCGAAACACGCAGATCTGAAACATGGCCAGCCAGACGCTTTCGCCCGCCTGCGCCGTGCCGACGGCTGAAAAACCGTCGTTCCAGTCGCAGCTGCCGATCAGCGGCAGGCCGTGGGGGCCGGCGGTCATAGCGCGGTCTGCCGCGCGCAGGCAATGGGCCAGCAGCGTCTCGCGCCGCTGCGTGCGCACCGGCTGCAGATAGCGCTCCCTCTCGTCGGGCAGCAGCGGTTCCGCGGAAAGATATGGCAGCGGAACGTCCAGAATCCCGTAATCTCCGGTCTGCTGCAGATAATCCGCCAGCACATACGCAAGCCAGAGCAGATCGTCGCTGCAGCGGGTCCGCACGCCTGCGATCCTGCCGCCGGGCAGCACATGCCACCAGTGCAGCACGTCGCCGTCCGCAAACTGTACGGCGGCGCAGCGCAGCAGATGGCGGCGCACCAGCACCGGCTCGCGCAGGACCAGCGCAAGACAATCCTGCAGCTGATCCCGGAATCCGAACGCCCCTGCGCACTGCTGCGGCCCGACGCGCCCGAAAAAGCGGGCGGCACGCACCTGATGATAGAGAAACCGGCTTGCAAAGCGGTCCGGCGCCGGATGGCCGATCTCCAGCGGCGCGATCTCCGGCGCGCCGAAGCGCGCAACCGCGGGCAGTTTCTCCGCAGCCGATGCGGCAGCGCCCCAGGAGAGCCAGAAGGTGCAGTCGGCCTTGCCGCCCGGCTGCAGCAGGAGCGTGCGGGTCACGGCGGCCATGCCGTCCTTCGGCACGATCTGCGCGGGATCCGGCTGCCCGGCGAAAAACGCGGCGGAGGAAAAGGATACGGCCGCTTCTCCGTCGCACTGCAGCGCCGTCCAGCCCGGAAACGGCGCCATCACCGCCTGTGCCAGCAGACCGGACGGCAGTTTCCGGCCGCGAAACGCGCCGGCGGGCAGACGCTGCGGCATGCCGACCGGGCGAATCTGATAGGAGAGCGCCGCCCGTACCGTCTGCGGCAGGCGGTTGTGCAGGCTCACGCTGCAGCGCTTGACCATCCCGACCGCCGCAATCTCCACCGTCGCTGTATACGAAATGCCGGCAGCTTCTCCCTGCCACTGCGCAGCCGCAGGCGTAAAAGTCGCCGCTCCGCAGGCTGCAAGGTCATAAAATTCGTCGCCGAGGCGCAAAAGCAGCAGCTCCCCCTGCCCCGCAACGGCCGGATCGCCCGTACGCTGCGTCAACGGATTCTCTTGCGCGTTGATCGCCCACGTAAAGCCGATCGCCCTGTCAGAAACGAGCGTGCCGAACTGTGCGTTGGCATACACCATATGCCAAGGAATATCAAGGGTTTTCGGGTTGTTTGCTGCGCCGCGGCGCAGGGTAATCCGCTCTGCTGTAAAGCTGTATCCCTTGCCGGTTTCATCGGTCGTTTCCGGCGGCGGCAGACGATGCAGCGGCAGGAACGCAGGCGCGGGATGCAGGGAATCGGCAGCAGAAACGCGGGCGCGGAATGTCACGGCTGCCGCGGCGGCCAGCGCGGCGCATTCCTGCGGCGTGTGGCGGGCCAAAGGCGCCAGATGCACCCCGCCGTTGACGCCGAGCAGCGGCGCGCAGCTCTCTGCACGCAGCAGCGCACGCACGGCTGCGGTGATCTCACCGGCATAGCCTTCCCGGAATGCGAACGCGATCACCAGATCCGTCGTGACCCCGGCTGTCCGCAGCGCCTGATTGCCCCGCACATACGGCAGAAGCATGGAAACCGCATCCGTACGCTCCAGCTGCACGAGCACGATCGGATAATCGCCGGAAACGCCGAAGCTCCAGAGATCCGCCCGCGTCATCTGCGCCTGCGCGTCAAGCGGCAGACCGACAGACGGCGAAAGCGGATCCAGCGCCGCCTGCAGCAGCCGCATGCCCACGGCGGTTTCCATCGCGTCCGATCCGAACACCGTGCGCGCCCGTTTGCCTGCGCCGCCGCACGCCCGCACGGAAAGCAAGGTGTGCAGCGCTGTCTGCGGCGTTTCCGCCGCGGCAAGGCAGAGCCGGAGCTCCCGGCGGCCGTGTCCGGCGAGCCGCACGGGGACCGCCAGCGCGCAGCAGGCGTCGGGGTTGCCGCGTTCCCCTGCCGTCAGCGGCTTCAGGCCGAGAGATTCGGCGCCAAGCGGCGCTGTGAGCACCTGGGAACGCGCCGTGACGCATGTGACCGGCGCCGCGTCCAGAAAGCCGACGGCCAGCGCCGCCGCCGTTCCCTCCCGCGCATCCGTGCGGGCAAACACCGCGCACTGCCGCTCCGGCAGCACCACATCGGTCACAAAGAGTTTGGAAAACGCGGGGTGCGCCGCATGCCGCGCGGCGGTCGTCAGGCAGGGCTCCAGATAAACCGTCAGCGTCCCTTCCCACGGCGCGCCGCCCGTATTCTCCAGCGTGAAGGTGCGCAATTCGCAATTCTGCTGCTGCAGCACCTGCGTGAGCATGCGCAGCCGCAGACGCCCTGCCCTCGCCCGGTGTTCGACCCGCCCGGCGGCGAACACGCAGCGGAATTCCGCGCCGCTGCCGCGATCGATCGCCCGCACAAACGGAATTCTGCCCTCCGGCGAACTCGCGACCGCGAACACGCCCTGCGGCACTGTGCGCGGGTCGCTGCTGCGCACATGCAGGTCGATGCCGTCCAGCATGGAAATCCCCGTGCCGGATTCCGTAATACAGACCGTCAGCCGGCCGTTGGAAAGCGCCGTTGCCATCGGCTGCAGCAGCGCGGGCGCAGCAACGCGATCACTGCGCAGGATCGGCCGCCCGCGTCCTGTTTTCGGCACGCGGCCGTGCAGATCGTGAAACGGCACCGTTCCTTTCGGGATCCGCTCCTCCAGCAGGCTTTGCGCGCCGCGCATGGCGCCGTCCCGCAGGAAGCGGCGCTGCATCCGGTCGTCAAACAGCACATTGTCCAGCGCCAGCAGACTCATGCCGACATGGTGCGCCATAAAAGAACGCACGATCTTATACGGCGCGCCGCCGCAGCGTGCCGGCGTGAAATCCGCGGCTTCATAAAAGCCGTATTCTCCGAGCATGCCCATGCGTTCCAGCCGCCGCAGATTGCGCAGCGCAGCGCCGGGCGCGGCGGAAAGGGTCAGAAACGAGGCATACGGGGCGACCACGGTCTCCTGATCCAGCCCGCGCTTGAGACCGAGCCGCTGCACGCCGTGCGCTTTATATTGATAATTCAGCTGCCCGTCAAACGCATAGTAGCCGCTTTCGGACGCACCGTACGGGCGTTTCCCGGCGTATCTGCGCTGGCAGTAAAGGCAGAACTGCAGCGATTCATAGGTCAGGCTCCCGCGCGGCGCGGGCAGAAAAAGCGCCGGCATAAAGTATTCAAACATCGTGCCCGTCCACGAAACCAGCCCGCTGTAGCGTCCCTGCCCGACGGCGATCCGGCCCAGCGCGCCCCAGTGCTCCCGCGGCACGAGGCGCTTTGCGACCGCATAATACGCGGTCATGCGCGCTTCACTCATAAAAAGATCGTAGCAGCCGGTTTCCTCCGCGCGATCCGGATAGCAGCCGATCGAAAACAACCGTCGCCGCGACCGGTAGAGCACCCGCAGCTGCGTTCGGTCCAGCAGGGAACCGATCCGCGCAATCAGGCCCTCCAGCGGCGGATACTCGCCGACGTAGTCCCGCAATCCTTCCCGGAGCGCGGTCAGACAGCAGAGAAAATTGCCGCTGTCCACGGTGGATACAAAGGGATCCAGCACGGAAAGATCCCGCGTCGCATACCAGTTATAAAGATTGCCGTGATAGGTTTCCAGCCGCTCCACGCTTGACAGGCTCCGGTCCAGCCGCTCCCAGAGCGTCCGGCTGTCAAGGAAGCCGAAATCCCGCGCCGCCAGCACGGACGCCAGCATCAGGCCGATATTCGTCGGCGAGGTGCGCGCCGCCGTTGCGCGTACCGGAGAGAGCTGCAGATTGTCCGGCGGCAGATAATGATGCTCTTCTGTGCATAACGCGTCAAAATAGCGCCATTCCGCCGCCGCATACCCCAGCAGACGTTCCTGCGCCGCCGCGGAAAGCGTCCGCTTCGCTGCGCGGGCACGCCGGCCGGACAGCAGCACAAACGGCACGGCGCATAGCAGCAGCACGCCCAGCAGCCGGTGAACCGCGCCGCCGAACAGCAGAAACACCGTGCCCGTCACCACCGACGGCCAGCAGCGCAGCACACGCACGCCGACGGAGCCTGCGCCCTCGCTGCCTGCCGCCGTTGTCCACGCGAGCAGGTTGCGTTTCGAGACCGCCTGCCGCCAGAGGGCTCTGCCTGCAGCCAGCACGCCGGTCAGCGCATAGCGCGGCCAGAGCATCAGCCGCACGCCTGCCGCAAGCATCGCATGCAGGGCGGCGGGCAGTGTCTGGGAATAAAACAGCCGCGACAGCGCGGAAAAGCCCCCGTGAGCCAGCGCATACAGCGCGGCAAACAGATCCGGCGCGGCGAAGCCGATCGCCCCTGCGGCCGCAAGCAAAGCCCCTGCGGCGCCGCCGACACGCAGACCGGCGGCCGAAACCGCCAGACAAAGCGCGGGCAGAAGGGAGCGCCAGAGATTCTCCAGCAGGCGAAACCGCGTCAGCGCGCCGAGCGGCAACCCGCCGAAAATGAAACGCGCATTCTGCCAGTCTCCGCGTATCCAACGATCCAGCCGCCGGAAATCGGCGCGTTCGCTTTGCGGATACTGCTCCGACATGCTCACCGACGGGCAGAAGCCGGCGCGCAGCAGCCCGCTTTCCAGGCTGTCATGGCTGAGAATGCGCTCCTCCGGCAGGCAGCGGATCACCTGACGGTAGGCGGCAACGTCGATCAGCCCTTTGCCGCAGAACAGGCTCTCTTCAAACAGATCCTGATATTTTTCAGCGGAAACCGCATCATAGGCAGCCGTCCCCGCATCGCCGGTCATGATCCTTGCATAGAGGCTGTTTTGCGGGTCGATCCGCTGCGTCAGCTGCGGCACGAGGATGCCGTAACCGGCGGTCACCCTGCCCTTTTTCGGATCCACGACCGGGCGGTGCCGCGGATGCAGCGCGACGGCCAGCAGATCACGCACGGCGTCAAACTGCGGCTGCGTATCCGCGTCCAGCGCGATCAGAAAGCGTACCTGCCGCAGCCGGGCGCGATCGCCTTCAAGCAGGAGAAACCCGGTTTCATCCCCATAAATCGCGTTGACCAGCGCCGTCACTGCGCCGCGCTTGCGCTCTTTGCCCGCAAACACCCGCTGCGTTTTTGAATAACTGCGCTCCCGCACGGCCAGCAGGAACCCGCCGCCGTATTTCCGATTGAGCCTTGCGATCATCGCCTGCGCCGCGGCCAGCACGGCCGGATCCTCCGGCAGCTGCGGCGCGGGCGCCTGCCGGAGATCCGCCAAGCAGCAAAGGCGGATCTGCCCGGTGCAGCAGCTCAGATACAGCTGCTCGAGATGCGTTTCCAGCCGCGGCAGCTGCGCGGGCGCGGGCAGCAGCACCGACACTGTCACCAGCGCATCCGTTTCGGAAACCAGCCGGCAGCTGCGGTCCAGACGCGGCAAACGGCGAGGGCGGCGCTGCTGCAGAAAGGCCGCGTCCACCGGATCATGCAGCATTGCAATAAACGGAATCAGCAGCAGCCACCCAAGCCGCGGCTGCCCGGACAGCACGCCGACGGCAAACGCCGCCGCGGTCGGCAGCAGCAGCTCCATCAGCAGACAGAGCCTGCCCTGCCGGTGGGTGCGGCGTCGTGCGAACAGAGCTTCGCCGATATGGCCGCCCGTCGTCTGCGCGGATGCGAGCGCCGCCTGCGCCGCCGCTTCTTCCGAAACGCCGCGCCGCGCGGCAAGACGCGCAACTGCCCGCCGGTAATCGGCGGCGGTCGACGCATCCAGCATCGGATAGACGCCCGCAGGATCCTGCCGCAGAACCGCTTCACTGCGGCTGAGCGTCTGCGCGAGCGCGGAAAAATCCAGCTCCTCCAGCTTTTGCAGTCCGCGCACAGCGTTGCCGACCAGCTGACCGCCGGCATCCGACTGCAGGCGTACGCCCTGCGCTGCCGCCGCAAGAAGCGCGCAGGTCAGCGCAAGCGGCAACAGCTCCGCCTGAACAGCGGAAAGACCCTGCGCAAACGCGGCTGCAAGCGCCGGTTCCTCCGGCAGCCGCCCATCCGCGCAGCAGCGTCTGCAATGCGAAAAAAGATCCGGCAGCAGCGCCGGATCCGCGGATATGCGCTCACGGCATCGGCAGTCCTGCAGCGCCCGCCTTGCCGTTTGCACCAGCAAATAATAATTGTCGGTCAGCCAGACGGCGGACGCCGTGCCGCCGGTTCGATATTTCTGCCGTCTGAATGCGTCCAGCGCCTGACGCATCACGGCGGAGACCCGTTCCCGTTTCATCGGATCAGGAGCGCCGCGCATGCCAGACGGCAGCGCAGCAGACCAGCGTGGCGCAGGCAAAGATCGCGCTGCGCGCCACGGCCGTGAACCGCATGGCCTTTGCGGCGGTCTGCACCGTTTTCAGGATTGTGGGGATCGCATCCATTCCTGTCACTCCTTCTGTTGTCAAACCATCGTTTCTTTTTCCAGCAATACGGCGTGGGCAATCGCGGGGACCGTTTCATTCTGCAGGGAAGAAACGCCGGAAAGCAGCGCGCCCGTGCCCACGAACAGCACGCGCGCAAGCTGTCCCGCTCCCAGTTTTTGCAGAATATCGGCGCAAAGCACCGCCGCACTGCAGCCGCAGCCGGAACCGCCGGCGCCGACCTTTGTCTGTTTCTTCAGATCATAGAGCAGCAGCCCGCAGTCCCGATGAACCGGCGCAAGCTGAAGCCCCGCTTCTTTTTGCGCGAGCTGCAGCAGCAGTTCGCTGCCGACCGCGCCGAGATCGCCGGTCAGAATGCAGTCGTAATCCGTCGGCCGCGTTCCGGTGTCGCGCAAAAACGCCGTGATGGTATCGCAGGCCGCGGGCGCCATGGCAGCCCCCATATTGTTTGCATCCTTCACCCCGTAATCACGGATGCGGCCGATGCAGACCGCGCGCACATGCGGGCCGCGTCCCTGTCTGCGCACAACGGCCGCGCCCGCGGCTGTTGCCGTCCACTGCGCGGTCGGCGTGCGCTGCCCGCCGTATTCCAGCGGCATGCGAAACTGCTTCTCCGCCGCGCAGAAATGCGAGGAGGTCGAGGCGACTGCCGTCTGCGCCGCCCCGGCATCCACCGCCAGCGCGGCAAGCCCCAGCGCGAGCGCCATCGTGGAACAGGCGCCGTAGACGCCGACCAGCGGCATGCCGAGCGGACGGGCGGCGAACGAGGTACCGATGCACTGGTCGAGCAGATCTCCGCCGAAATGCAGGTCGATCTGCTGCGGGGTCAGCCCCGCTTTTGCAATGGCACGCGTGAGCGCGTCCGCATGCAGGGTGCTCTCCGCCTTCTCCCAGGATTTTTCCCCGGCGTCCGCTTCGGGGTACACCGCATCCAGCTGCCGCCCGAGCGGCCCCTCCGCCTCAGTTTTTCCGCCGACAGCCGCGCTGCCCGTGACCACGGCGTCCAGCCGCAGCGTGCGCGCGCCGATGCGTTCCGGCATACGTTCACCTCACGATCAGTTCATAAATTACGCCGTACAATGCCGCGGCCGCCGTGCCGTAGGCAAGAACCGGGCCGGCGATGCGAAACATCTGCGCGCCCGTGCCGAGGATGCGACCCTCGCTGCTGAATTCCATGGCCGGCGACACAACGGCGTTTGCAAAGCCGGTGATCGGCACCAGCAGACCGGCGCCGGCCACCGACGCAAGCTTGTCATAAACGCCGAGCGCCGTCAGCAGCGCGGAAAGCAGAATCAGTGAGCACGGCACAAGCAGCTTCCGCGTTTCCTGCGCGACGCCCAGCGCGGTATAGAGCATCTCCAGCCCTTCGCCGAGCGCGCAGACCGCGCCGCCCGTGCCGAAGGCGCACAGCAGATTGCGCAGCAGCCCGGTCGGGGGCGAAGCCGCCTGCGTCATACGTTCATATTCCTTGCCCGTTACCGCCATCCGATCTCCTCCGCAAACAGGTTTTCAATCCTAGTTTGCCGCCTTCCAGCAGGAATATGCGAACAGATACAAAAATGCCCGGCAGGCTTTTCATCTCCCGCCGGGCATGCACAAATATGGATTTTTATTTCAGCGCCTGTTCGATGCGGCGCACGGTCAGCAGCGGGTCCGGCGCGACCTCAACCGTCACGTCGGCCGTTTCGAGATACAGCGGCAGACGCGTACGATAAAGCGCCCGCAGCCGCTCCGGGCCGCCGGCAGACAGCGGCCGGCCGTCTGTCGCAAGGCGTTCCAGCGGGGCGTCCAGAAACACGACGTCGGAATTTTCCCGCAGCGCCAGCCGGTTCTCCGGCAACAAAATCGCGCCGCCGCCCGTGGCAATGATCTGCCCCTTTTCTTTGGCATATTGCCGCAGCACCGCGCTTTCGCGCCGGCGGAATTCCGTTTCGCCGTGTTGCGCGATCAGCGCCGGGATCGGCGTGCCCTGCGCTTCAATGCAGGCGTCCAGGTCCACGACCGGACGGCCGGTGCGTTCCCCGAGCAGCCGCGCCGCCGTGGATTTGCCGCAGCCCGGCATGCCGATAAGCACAATATTTTTCTGTTCACGCAGAATCTGATCATGGATCCGGTCGATCTGCGCAAGCGGCAGCGATTCGCCCAGAAACAGCTCGGCGGCGCGCAGCGCCTGCGCCACGAGCATATACAGCCCGCCGACCCGATCGATCCCGAGCGACGCCGCCTGCTGCAGCAGCACCGTGCGCGCGGGGTTATAAATCAGATCCAGCACTGCCGTGCAGCGCGGGAACAGCGTCAGATCCGCCGGCGCTTTGCCGGTATCCGGATACATGCCGACCGGCGTGGTGTTCACGATGATTTCCGCATCCGCGTGACGGTCCAGCGTCTGATAGGTTTCCGCTCCTTTGCGGCTGATGCAGACGACCGCACGCGCGCCGCCGTCCGCAGCAGCTGCCTGCACCGTGCGGGAAGCGCCGCCCGTGCCGAAAATCACGACTTTTTTTCCCTGAAAGCTGCAGTTGATGCGCGCAGCCATCTGTAAAAAGCCGAAATAATCCGTGTTGTCGCCGTAAAGCGTGCCGTCCGCGCGGCGCACGACGGTGTTGACGCTGCCGATGCGCTCCGCGGCGGGCGAACGAACGTCGCAGCGGCGGAACGCCTCCACCTTGTAGGGGATCGTCACATTGAAGCCGTCCAGCGCCGGATCCGCGAAAAACGCGTCCAGCCCCTCCGGCTCCGTGGGATACAGGCGATATTCATAATCCGCGAGCAGCGCGTGGATCTCGGGCGAAAGCGAATGCCCGAGCTTGCCGCCCAGCAGGCCGAATCTGCCGCCGTCTGCCATCCTGTTCACCTCGTCTTTCAAAGAGAATACCGGGACCGCGCACGGCCCCGGGATACCATCTTCAGAAGTCCAGCAGCGCCGCGACCATGTTTGCGTGGCGCGCCTCATCCGCCTGCACCTCTTTCACGGCGGGAAAATCCGCGGCAAGCGCCTCATAGTTTTTCGCCGCGTCCTGCTCCTGATCGGCAATCACGGCATAGACCCGCCGCCGGCCGAGCGTGCGATACAGCAGCGGCACAAGCAGCGAGAGCTTCTTTTTCGGGATCATGACGGATTGCGTCAGCGACTCAAACACCTTTGCGTGGCGGGCTTCATCCGCAGCAAGCCGGCGAAACACCGCCGCATCCCGGGCGTCCTGCGCCACGGCGGCCAGCGCGCGGTACATCAGCGCGGCGTCCAGCTCCCCCTGCTGGCCTTTGAGCAGCAGTTTTTCCTGTTCGTTCGTCACGGGAACGCCCCCCTTATTTCATATAATTCGCCACGGCTTCGAGCGAATCGCCGCGCGTATAGATCCGCGGCACGCGTTTGTTCACGCCGCAGGTCAGTTCATAGTTGATTGCGCCGATGGACGCTGCCAGCGCGTCCACGCACAGCGGACTTGCCGGATCGTCGGAATAGACCGTGACCGCCATGCCGTCGGCCACATCGCCGGCGCCGGAGATATCCAGCATGCACTGATCCATGCAGATCCGGCCGATGACGGGCACATCCACGCCGCCGACCTGCATTTTCGCCTTGCCGGTCAGCATGCGGGGGTAGCCGTCGGCATAGCCGATGGGCACAGTGGCAATGCGCGTTTCCCCGCCGGTCACAAAAGCGCGTCCGTAGCTCACGGGCGTGCCCGCTTCCACCGTTTTGGTCATGGAGACAACGCTTTTCAGACACATGATCGGCCGCAGATCGATCTTGCCGCGCATCCACTGCGCCGGCATCAGGCCGTAAAGGATGATGCCGGGGCGCACGAGATCCAGATGCATTTCCGGGTACAGCACCGTCGCGGCGGAATTGCAGCAATGGCGATAGCGGAAGGTGATCCCTTCGAATTTCAGCGCCTGGATCAGCGTCAGGAACAGATCGAACTGCAGGCGGGTAAACACTTCGCCGTCCGCCTCGTCCGCAGAAGAAAAATGCGTGAAAATGCCTTCGGGATACAGGCCCGGCAAGCGGCAGACCCGCGCGATCTCAAGGATAACCGCCGCGTCGGCCACGCTGTCCTGAAACACAAAGCCGAGCCGCGTCATGCCGGTATCTACTTTCACATGTACGCTGACCGTCACGCCGCTTTTCACGGCGGCGGCGGAAAGCAGATCGGCGTACTCGCCGTTGAACACGGCCTGCGTGATATTGTTCAGCGCGAGCGTCTGCACGTGCTCGGGCGGCGTATAGCCGAGGATCAGGATATCGCAGTCCGGATTGACCGTGCGCACCTGCAGCGCCTCCTCCAGATTGGAAACGCCGAACCATGTGCAGCCGCAGGCGGTGAACGCGCGCACGGTGTGCTCCACGCCGTGGCCGTAGGCGTCCGCCTTGACGATCGCCATCATTTCCGTGCCGGGCGTGAGCGCGGCGCGGATCGTTTCATAATTGTGATCCAGTGCGTCGAGATTGATCTCGACCCATGTGCGTCGGAAATAATCGATCATAAATTGCTTATGCTCCTCAATAGAAAGTGGCCACCTGTTCTTCAGGCGGATTGGCAACCATCAGCTGCCGGATCAGAAACACCGGGCCTTTTTTGCCGTAAAGGCGTGAGAATTTGAGATCGATCTCGGCCGTGACGTCATACCAGGCGCCGTTGACCACGGCCGTGCCGCTCTCAAACTGCGCCACCAGCGGGCAGAAGGTGATATCCGCCGCGCAGCAGGTCATGATGTGACGGCCGATGGCGCAAACGTGCGAGGGGAACCGCTTGTCGACGGCGGCCTGCCCTTTGAATCTCACGGTTTTGCCCTTGTATTTTTTCGGATCCTCAGTCAGATCGCGGTAAAACAGAGCGTAATCGCGGTCCTCGACCTCGATTACCGGCGCTTCGATGTCAAACGGCAGCGGATCTTCGATCTCATCGGGAATGGCCGTGCCGTCCTCAAACTCATAAACGATCTCGCAGCGGCGGCTCACGCCGCGCACGATCTTGTGGAACGCCATCGTGTCGGCGTCCTTGGGAATGCGGTTGAAAATGACGACCTCGCAGTCCCGCAGCTTATCCACGACCAGCGCGCGCATATTCGCGTTATAGTTAATAAAAGTGCGCCCGTCCGCAAACAGCATGTTCTGATAGGGCATCCAGCCGTCGGGCATGGCGTCGTAGAAGGTCTGGATCTGCCACATGCCGTTGTATTCGACCATCACGCGCTCGCAGTCGCTTTCCTTCGCCCAGAGCGCGAGCACCTTTTCATCCAGATCGCCCGGCTCCTCCAGCGTTTTGACCGTCACCTGACTGCCGACCGGCAGCTTTTTGAGGTCGTAATCCGTTTCGCCCTCCTCGCAGACGAGCAGCAGGGTCTTTTCGCCCGCGTTGAAGCGGGTATCCTCCAGCGTTCCCTGAATGAACGTGGTTTTGCCGCATTCCAGAAAGCCGGAAAAGATATAAACAGGCAGTTGTTTCGGTGCCATAACAGGATCTCCTTTTTCGGATTTGCCGCAGGCGGCAGGATCACACGCCGAAGAGCGCTGCGATCGCATCCTCCTTCAGCTCGGAACCGATCACGCACAGGCGGCCGATGACGCCGGCCGCGCCGTTGCGCACATCGATCTCGCCCGGGATATAGTCAAAGTGCAGCCAGGCGCCGTCAGCGCCGGCCACGATGCCCTTCGCGCGCAGAACCGTGCCGTAATCAGACGCCGCCTCCAGCGCGTCGAGCATCTCCCGCAGCTCCTCTGCGCGGAAGGTGCGGGTGGTTTCCCGGCCCCAGCTGGTGAACACTTCATCCGCATGATGATGTCCCTCATGGTCGTGATGATGGTGTCCGTCATGATCATGGCATCCGCAGGTGCAGTTTTCATCATGTTCATGGTGATGTTCATGATGATGTTCGTGCTCGTGGTCGTGGTCATGATCGTGATCATGATGATGTTCATGGTCATGCTCGTGCTCGTGATGCTCTGCTATAAGCTCTT
>JAFZNN010000091.1 GCA_017550895.1 Clostridia bacterium | reverse complement strand
TCGGATACCGGCCCGGTCACCACAAAGCGGCCCTCGTTCATGTCGAGCACCTCCTGCGGAGGCTTTGAGCCGATGACGAATACGCGCATATCGCCCGTCTGGTCTTTCACTAGAGGCCATATTTCGTTGTGCAGCCAGCGCGCGGCGTCCACGTTGGGATCGTGCGCGAAGCCGCCCACGAACATTACGTCGCGCCGGGCGGCTGCGTCGTAGGGCGCGGGATCGCTTCCGTCGAACAGATACGCCGGGATCGCGCGCACGCGCAGCGCCGGGTCAATGGCCTTCACCGCGCCGACCTCCACCTCTGAGGGATACCAGGCCTCGTCCGAGCGGGCGATCAGCTTCAGCTCCCGCGCGCGCCATTCCTTCGAGGCAGCCAGCGCGTCGGCCGCGCCCGTAGCCTCGTAGCGGCGCTGTTCGCGCAGGAAGTGCAGGTCGTGGCCGTAGTAGTATATTTTCGCCCTGGTGTGCTGGCGCAGCGCGTCGATGTAGCGCACGGCGATGTGCGGCCGGTTCAGCATCACGTAATCGATGTGATCTCCCTGCTCGCGCGCCCATTTTTCCCAGTTCTTCTGATAGCGGCTGCCGTAGAGCACCTCGACGCCCATCTGCTGCAGCGCGCTGGTGTAAGGCTCGTCGCGGAAGAAATTGTCGCCGATGAATTTCACGTTCAGCCCCTGGGCGACGAACAGCTTCAGGTAGGCGTACACCGTGCGCGAGCCCGCGTCGCGGTCGAACTGGGGCACGTAATGGTCGATCACGAGGATCGTCTTCTTATGCCGGCTGCGGTCGCGCGCCTGAAACACGTTTACTCCATTCGGGAAATGCTCCCGCGCGAGCTCATCCTTCCATTTCTCGCGAAACTTTTCAACATTGGCCGCCTGATACGCCTTTTGCCCCTTTGAAATGTCGCTGCCGTTGGACACGCCCTCGAAGTGGATCACCATGGATTTCGGCTGATACATCACCTTATAGCCGCGCTTCCGCACTTCGAAGGCCAGGTCGCTGTCCTCGTTGTAGGCCGGCGCATAGCGCTCGTCGAAGCCGCCGATCTCCCGCCAGAGACCGGCGCGGATCATGATGGCTGCGCCGGAGATGTAGTCCGTCTCGCGCACGTAGTTGTATTCGGGCGCGCCGGGATTGTCCAGCCGGCCATAGTTCCAGGCCCGGCCGTCCTGCCACAGTATGCCGCCGGCCTCCTGCAGCCGCCCGTCCGCGAACACCAGCTTCGAGCCGACCAAGCCGATGCGCTCGTCCCGCCCGATCAGCTCCGTCAGCGCGCCGAGCCAGCCCGGCATAACCTGCGTATCGTTGTTCAGGAACAATATGTATTCCCCGCGCGCGAAGCCGGCGGCGTGATTGCAGTTGCGCAGGAAGCGCAGGTTCGTTTCATTGCGTATAAGCCGCGCGTTGGGGATGATGCGCGTGATGTCCGTTGTGGCGTCCGTGGAGCCGTCGTCCGCGACGATGATTTCATAGCGGGTGTCCGGCGTGTTTTCGACGATGGACTTCACGCAGTTGTAGGTGTATTCGAACTGGTTGTAGACCGGGATCACGATGGATACCTGCGGGTCGTCCCACGCGGGCACATCCAGCGGCGCATAGGCCGAGGCCCTGCGCCTCGCGGGCCGGCGAACCGGCTCGAACGTCCAGTCGAATTCCGGGGCGCTGCTGTATGCGCTGGGGTCGTCGCCGTGCAGCAGCCGGCCCTTGAAATTGAGGATCTTGCCCTTGTCCATATCGCGGATCATGCGCGCCGGGTGCCTGATGAATTTGACGGTGTATCGCGCGATCAGCGAAAAACGCTCGGAAAAGGTCGCGCGCTTGTCGGTCGTGGCCATGCTTTTCTCCTCCCGCACTCACAGCTGATAGCTGTCCACCGAGCCTTTATCAATGTAGGTCATGCCGGGAATGTCCCGCAGGCGTTTGGGAATCTCAAACAGGAAGGCGTCGTCCGCCCAGCAGAGCTGGATGTGGTCGTCCTGCACGCCGCTGGCCAGGCCGGGGGAGATGGTGTATTGCCCGTGGTTCAGCGGCGGCATGATGAAGCGCATGTCGTATTCCATGGTGCCGCGGCCGGGGGGCAGCTCGCATC
>JAFZNN010000090.1 GCA_017550895.1 Clostridia bacterium | reverse complement strand
GACTGCATGGGCTGCTCCGTATGCGCCGGCGTCTGCCCCGCCAAGGCTCTCACCATGGTGCCGCAGGAGCAGGAGCTCGCGCAGCAGGATGCGTTCAACTACATGGTCGCGAACGTCACCGTCAAGAGCGATGTCGCGGACGGAACCGTAAAGGGAAGCCAGTTCAAGACTCCGCTGCTTGAGTTCTCCGGTTCCTGCGCGGGCTGCGCCGAGACCTCCTATGCGCGCCTGATCACCCAGCTGTTCGGTGACAGAATGTATATCTCCAACGCGACCGGCTGCTCCTCCATCTGGGGCGGTCCCGCGGCCACCTCTCCCTACACGGTCAACAAAGAGGGTCACGGCCCCGCATGGGCGAACTCCCTGTTTGAGGACAACGCGGAGCACGGCTACGGCATGTATCTCGGCCAGAACGCGATCCGCAACAGCCTGATCGCCCGCGTCGAGAAGATCGCGGCGAAAGAGGATGCGCCCGCCGAGCTGAAGGCGGCCGCGCAGGCCTATCTCGACACCAAGGATGACGGCGAAGCCAACGCCGCTGCCACCAAGGCCTTTGTCGCGGCGCTCGAGGCGCAGGAATGCTGCTGCGAGAACCGCAAGGTCCTCCTTGACAACAAAGAATACCTCGCCAAGAAGTCCATCTGGATCTTCGGCGGCGACGGCTGGGCCTATGATATCGGCTTCGGCGGCGTGGACCATGTGCTCGCGGCCGGCGAAGACGTCAACATCATGGTCTTCGATACCGAGGTGTATTCCAACACCGGCGGCCAGGCCTCCAAGGCGTCCAACATCGGCCAGGTGGCGCAGTTCGCCGCGGCCGGCAAGGCGATCGCCAAGAAGAGCCTTGCGGAGATCGCCATGAGCTACGGCTACGTTTATGTGGCGCAGATCGCCATGGGCGCGAACATGAACCAGACTCTCACCGCGCTGCGCGAGGCCGAGGCCTATCACGGTCCGTCCATCGTCATCGCCTACGCGCCCTGCGAGATGCACTCCATCAAGGGCGGCATGGTCAACTGCCAGGCCGAGATGAAGAAGGCTGTGGACTGCGGCTACTGGAATATGTTCCGCTACAACCCGGCGCTCAAGGCCGAGGGCAAGAACCCGTTCACGATCGACAGCAAGCCCGCCACGACCAGCTACAGAGATTTCATCATGGGCGAGGCGCGTTACTCCTCCCTGACCCGTTCCTTCCCCGAGAGAGCGGAGACCCTCTTCTCCCTTGCGGAAAAGACCGCCATGGAGCGTTACGATCACCTGCTGCGCCTGAAGGATCTCTACGCCCCCAAGGCAGACTGATCCCCGGCAACCGAAGGATAACCAGAGAGCGCCCTGCGGGCCAAAAACCCGCAGGGCGCTTTCCCTCTTTTTTTAAAAAACATATCGACATTTCCGCACTTTCGTGGTATGATAAAAAGCAGAAAACGACGAAAAGCGAGGGGTCTGCAATGACGAACGAACTGCACGATTATGACGTATTCCCGAAGGTGTTCCGGGTCGGCAAGCCCGTGACCGTCACGGTCAAACCCCTGGGCGACCACGCGGCGTTCAAAAAGCCGGAGCAGACGGTGCTCTATATTCTCGGGCTCGAGGACGGCAAGGCGCGCGATTATCCCGCGCGCGGAAACGACAAAACCTGTCCGTTCGTCATGCAGCCGGACGGCAGCCTGACCTTCACCTACACCTTCCCGAAGGAGCAGATGTATTTCCTGCGCTTCAATGATTTTGAACTGCACCGCCGGATCGTGCAGCTGCCGGTCTACGCGGTCGACGACGATCTCTGCGACCGCTGGCCGCTCATCGGCGATCTGCATATGCACACCTGCCGCTCGGACGGCCACCAGAGCCCGGGCATCGTCTGCGCCGATTACCGCCGGCACGGCTACGATTTCTTCGCCATCACCGATCACAACCGCTATTATCCCTCGCTCGAGGCGATCGAGCTGTTCAAGGACGTGCCGATCGAATTCACGATCGTGCCCGGCGAAGAGGTGCATATGCCCAGAGTGGGCGACGGGGTCAACGACGTGCATATCGTGAATTTCGGCGGCCGCTATTCCGTCAACGCGCTCGTGGAGGGCGTGCAGACGGACGAGGTCGGCAAGGACGAGAAATTCCGCGCTTATCAGGGTACGCCCTGCCCGCCCGTGCGCACGCAGGAGGAATTCTATCAGGAGATCTGCGCCTTTGCGGAAACGCTGGAGATTCCGGAAGACATCGAAAAATACGCCTACGCCTGCTGCGTCTGGGAATTCGAGCAGATCCGCGCCGCCGGCGGCCTCGGCATCTTTGCGCATCCCTATTGGATTTCCGACGTCTATCAGGTGCCGGAGAGCTTCACGGATTACATGCTGCAGCGCCACCCGTTCGACGCCTTTGAGGTGCTCGGCGGCGAAAACTATTATGAGCAGAACGGCTTCCAGACGCAGAAGTATTATGAAATGCGCGCGCGCGGCTTCGATTTCCCGATCGTCGGCAGCACGGACAGCCACAGCTGCTTCAACAATGAGAACGCCTACGTCGCCTCCACGATGGTCTTCGCGCGTGAGAACGAGCGGGAAGCGCTCATCTCCGCCGTGAAGGAAAAATACACCGTGGCGATCGACGGCGTCAGCGCGGAATTCCGGCTGGTGGGCGACCTGCGTCTGTCCCGCTACGCCTGCTTCCTGCTCAAGGAATTCTTCCCGCTACACGACGAGCTCTGCTATGAAGAGGGCCGCGCGATGAAGGACTATGCCTGCGGCGTCGAGGGCGGCAGGGAAACGCTGGAATTCCTCAGCGGCAGAATGCGCAGACAGCGTGAGAAATACTTTTCGTTTTAATCAGTGATTCGCAAGAGAGGGGAGACCGCCATGTTTCAGCTCAGACCCTACCGGGCGCCGGATTTTCAAAGTGAACCGCTTGTTTCTGCGCCGCAGGCGAAGCTGCTGCCCGCTCCGCGGGACGGCGTCGCGCCGGAGGGCTATCATGCCCTGAGCATCTATCCGGAATATTTCCATATCGGCGGGCAGTGGCTGCTCGCGGAGGAGAGCCGGATGGACTGCGCCGCCGTGCTGGAAAACGGGAAGATCGCCGCGCGGGAATTCCGCCATCTGCGCAAGGGGGACGCGGTCGTCGTCGGCCGCACCGAACGCGGCGAGGAGGGCATCTACGTCCACGCAAACGGCTTCGCGCAGGAAGCCGCCGCGCGGGATCTCTTTGCCTTCCGCACCGGCCGCTCGCGCGAGACCGCGTTTTCGCGGGATTATGACGAGCTTTACGACCTGCTGCGCTATGAGAAGGAGCACGGCAAGATCGTCTGGGTCATGGGCCCGGCGTTCAGCTTCGACCATGACGCGCGCGACGCGATGAGCCGCCTGATCAGAAACGGCTATGTGCATGCGGTGCTGGCCGGCAACGCCCTGGCCACGCACGACCTGGAGGGCGCCTATCTGCACACCGCGCTCGGGCAGGATATCTACACCCAGCAGCCCTATCCCAACGGGCATTACAACCATCTGGATACGATCAACCGCGTGCGCTATTACGGCAGCATCCCCGAATTCATCAAGCAGGAGGGCATCTCCGACGGCATCATCTACAGCTGCGAACAGTGCGGCGTGCCCTATGTGCTCGGCGGCTCCATCCGCGACGACGGCCCGCTGCCGCCGGTTTTCGGCAACGCGTATGAAGCGCAGGATGCGATGCGCAACCAGATCCGCAACGCCACGACCGTGATCTGCATGGCGACCACGCTCCACACGATCGCCACCGGCAATATGACGCCGTCCTACCGCGTGCTGCCGGACGGCACGGTGCGCCAGGTCTATTTCTACTGCGTGGATATTTCCGAATTCGTCGTCAACAAGCTGGCCGACCGCGGCTCCCTGAGCGCGCGCGGCATCGTGACGAACGTGCAGGATTTCATCGTGAATCTCGCAAACGGCCTGAAAGTTTAACAAGATGCAAAAAGCCGCCTCGCTGCCGAAATGAAGCAGCGGGGCGGTTTGTGCTTGTCAGAAAAAACGGCGTCAGCTCTTATGGAGCTTTGCGCATTTGCAGGCGATGCCGTAGGCGAGGAAAAACAGGAGCGCGGCGGCCAGGGAGATCAGCTGCTCGGCGCCGCCGGCGGCGGAAACGAGCGCGGCGCGCAAGCCCAGACCGTTCGTGAGCGCCATGGCGCGCGCATTGACCAGCGTGAGCGCAAGGTCGCAAAGGAAGCACACGAGCACGATGCAGGGCAGCGCGCGCATCGCGAAGTCCTCCGGGCGCGCTTTGACCGGCACGTGCAGCGAGCGCACGATGATATTCTTGTGCGCGATCGCGGCGGCGGCAATCAGCGCGGCGAGCAGCAGGATGCCGTAAACGAGATACCACGGCTGCCAGAAGGAAATCTTCAGCAGGTTGACGGCCAGGAAGCCGAGCTTATAGACGGGCAGCGCGGCGGTCGCGAGGAACAGCACAAACACCGCATCATAGAGCCAGCGGCGGTAACGCCCGCTGATCGGGGAGCGGAATTTGAATTTGCCCTCGCCCTCGAGCAGCGAGTTCGGCAGGCAGACGAGCAGCAGCATCACCAGGAATCCGGCCAGCATCCAGGCGAGCACGGAAGCGGCGGGGGAGAAGCCCGTTTTGCGCAAGACCAGCGCGGCGATCACCGCGGCGCCGGCGCAGAGCAGATCGACGCCGAACGCCAGGCCGGCGAGCACGCCGTCCTTCTTCCAGATCGCGGCAGCGGCCGTTGTGAGCAGGCCGGCGACGGCGACGCCGGCAGCGCGGCACAGCGCGGCGTTTTCACGCGCGGCGCCCGGCAGCAGACGCGGGACCGCGAAATAATACAGCAGCAGGGCGACGGCGCCGAATGCGAGCAGCAGCACAAAGCCCTCCCAGAGCCTGCAGGTTTTTTTGGATAAAAGATAGCCGACGAACAGCGCGAACAGCGGCAGAAACGCAAAGCCGAGCAGCGCTTCGCACCAGAGCGGCAGCACGCCGTCCGGCGTCCAGCCGAAGGACCGGAGCGGCGCGGCGGCGACGGCGAACACGGCGCAGGCCGCGATCGGCAGCAGCTCATAGCTCGCTTTTTTGCGGTTGCCGAAAAATGCATAGAGGAAAAGAACGCACGCCAGCCCGAGCGGCAGCGGATTGGTGCCGGTCGGCAGGCAGCCCCACGCCCAGCCCCACAGTCCGGCAAAGCCGAACGGCAGGAGGATGCGCGCGCCGGGATTCAGATTCCGTGTGCCTTTGAGCGCCATCAGATCGCCTCCTAAGGGTGTTTTCTGCCTTTTATTCTACTATGTTTTCGGGAAAAATGCAACCGAATCCGCGCAAAACGCAATTTTTCATTTGCTTTTTGTTGAATCTATGGTACAATGACGGTAGATTTTATACGGAGGTGCCTCTCATGAAGGAATTTACCATCCCCGCAAGCGACGGCCTGCTGCTGTCCGCCGCGCTGTTCGAGCACGACGATCCCAAGGCGATCATTCAGGTGATTCACGGCGCGAAGGAGCACAAGGAGCGCTATTACGATTTTATTCAGTTCCTCAATGACAACGGCTACGCCGTGATCGTTTCCGATAACCGCGGCCACGGCCATTCGGTCAATGAAACCTATTATCTCGGCCACTGCGACGGCGTGGCGCAGATGCTCGACGATCAGTACCGTGTGACGCAGACAATTAAGGCCGCCTATCCCGGGAAGGATCTGTATATGTTCGGCCATTCCTTCGGCTCGGTGCTCGCGCGTGATTATCTGCAGACGCATGACGACGAAATCAAAAAGCTGCTGCTGACCGGCACGGTGTTTCCGATCCCCGTCAGCCGGCTGGGCGAGCGGCTCTGCGACCTCTCCCTGATGATCGGCAGCCCGCGCAGCACCAAGGGCCTGCCGGCGATGATCGCGAATGCGCCGGTGGATTCCTGGGTCTGCGGCAATCCGGCCACCATGGCGGTCTACCGCAAGGATCCGCTGATCCAGCGCTGCAAATACACCACCGAAACCGCGGAAACGATCATCGCCTCCGTTTCGATGCTGCGGGATTATCAGTATTTCCGCTGCAAGAATCCGACGCTGCGCATCCTGAGCGCCAACGGCGCGGGCGATCCCTTCATGGGCGGCGCGATCGGCCTGAAAATGACCGTGGCGGCGCTGCGCAAGGTCGGCTATACGCTGATCGATACCATCGTCTATCCCGGCATGAAGCACGAGGTCATCAACGAGGTCGGCAATCAGACGGTCTATGCGGATTTCCTGCGCTTCTTTGACGCGGAGTGAGCGGAGAAAGACAAATGAAGGGACAAAAGGATTACGGCCGGCTGGTCAAGGCGCTGCAGATCCTGACCGGCATTCTGCTCCTGCTTCTGGCGGTCGTCGGCGTCTGGCTGATCCAGAAATATAATATTAAGGTATCAAATATTAAAAATCTCAGCGAAATGATTTCCGGCGGCGTGCTGACGGTGTCGCTGATCCTGATCGGCGTTTCCGTGGTGAAATCCTTTGTGCTGATCTTCCCGCCGGCGGTGATCTTCTCCGTGTGCGGCTACATGCTCCCCAATTATCCGCTGGCGCTTGCGGTCAACCTGATCTCCGTCGTGCTCAGCCTGTCCATCCCGTTCTTTCTGGGCAAATTCGCGGGCGCGGGGATGATCGACACGCTCAAGGGCAAATTCAAGGCGGTGCGCAAGATCGACGATTTCGTCGGCATGAACGAGGTGGCCATGACCGCCATCGTGAAGTTTTCCGGCGTGATGCCCGGCGATCTTTCCAGCCTGCTGTTCGGCGCGATGAACGTTTCCTACCGGAATTATATGATCGGCGCGACGCTCGGCAATATCCCGCTGGTCATCGTCTATACGCTCTTCGGCACGCTCCTGAAATCCGTCGGCGAGCAGCCGTGGGTCGTCGCCATTCCGGTCGTGATCATCGTGCTGTTCCTGCTGATTTCCGGCCTGCTGGTCAAGAAGACCGTGGACCGCAGCAAACCGGCCCCCGAGGACGCGCCGGCAGAAACGGAATAAACAG
>JAFZNN010000089.1 GCA_017550895.1 Clostridia bacterium | reverse complement strand
GATCATCTGGCGCTATTTTGCCGCGCCGCTGCAGTCCGTCGTGGCGGATATGCAGGTCGACGAGCGGGAATTCGTTGCCCGCACGGTGATCCGGATCAACAGCGAGATCGACGGCGCGTTTGTGTTCTCCTGCGGCAAAAACATGGGCGCGTTCAAGGCGGTCGGCTATCCGGAGGACGTCGGCAGATTCTATCAGCTGGAAAGCTATGAAGGATACGCGTGGACCGCGCACGGGCGTTACCCGACGAACACGCCCGGCTGGTGGGGCGGCGCGCATCCGTTTGCGCTGCTGGATTATTCCGTCGTGCACAACGGCGAGATTTCCTCCTATGACGCCAACCGGCGCTTCATCGAAATGTTCGGCTACCGCTGCAATCTGCAGACGGATACCGAGGTCATTACCTATATTATGGATTATCTGCTGCGCGTGCAGGGCCTCACGCCGGAGGAGGCGGCCGCCGTCATCGCCGCGCCGTTCTGGTCCGCGATCGACACGATGCCGGATCCGGCGCAGCGGGCAAAAAGCGCCTATCTGCGCACGGTGTTCCCGAGCCTGCTGGTGACCGGCCCGTTTTCGATCATCCTCGGCTTTTCCGGCGGCCTGATGGCGCTCAACGACCGGCTCAAGCTGCGTTCCATGGTCGTGGGCGAAAAAGACGACTGCGTCTACATCGCCAGCGAGGAAGCGGCGATCCGCGCCATGGAGCCGCTCGCGGAGCATATCTGGGCGCCTGCCGGCGGCGTGCCGGTGATCGTGCGCGTGAAAGAAGGCGTAGCGGTATGAAAATCAACTGGGTCTATCCCGATTTTGAAGTGATCCGGCGGGAGGAGCGCTGCATCGCCTGCCGCGTGTGTGAGCGGCAATGCGCGAACGAGGTGCATTTTTTCAGCGAGGAAACGGGCAGAATGATGAGCGACGAAACCAAGTGCGTCAACTGTCAGCGCTGCGTTTCCCTCTGCCCCACGCGGGCGCTGAAGATCGTCAAAAGCGACTGCACGCTGCGTGAAAACGCCAACTGGAAAAACGATACGATCCGCGAAATCTACAAGCAGGCGGAAAGCGGCGGCGTGCTGCTCTCCTCCATGGGCAATCCGCAGCCGCAGCCGATCTACTGGGACCGCATCCTGCTCAACGCTTCGCAGGTGACAAATCCGCCGATCGATCCGCTGCGCGAGCCGATGGAAACGCAGGTGTTCCTCGGCAGGAAGCCGGACCGTATCCGCCGCGGCGCCGACGGGCAGCTCTGCTGCGACCTGCCGCCGCAGCTGGCGCTCTCCATGCCGGTCATGTTTTCCGCGATGAGCTACGGCTCGATCAGCTACAACGCGCACGCCTCGCTCGCCCGCGCGGCGCAGGCGCTCGGCATTCTGTATAATACCGGCGAGGGCGGTCTGCACGAGGATTTCTACGCCTACGGCGCAAACACCGTCGTCCAGGTGGCAAGCGGACGTTTCGGCGTGCATGAGCGGTATCTGGAGGCCGGCGCGGCGATTGAAATCAAAATGGGGCAGGGGGCGAAGCCCGGCATCGGCGGGCATCTGCCCGGCGCGAAGATCGTGGGCGACGTTTCCCGCACCCGTATGGTGCCGGAAGGCTCGGACGCCATCTCGCCCGCCCCGCATCACGACATCTATTCCATTGAAGACCTGCGGCAGCTCGTGCTCTCGCTCAAGGAGGCGACCGGCTACCGCAAACCGATCATCGTCAAGGTCGCGGCGGTGCACAATATCGCCGCCATCGCCAGCGGCATCGCCCGCAGCGGCGCGGACATCATTGCGATCGACGGCTTCCGCGGCGGCACGGGCGCAGCGCCCACGCGCATCCGCGACAACGTCGGCATTCCGATCGAGCTCGCGCTCGCTTCCGTGGATCAGCGCCTGCGCGACGAGGGCATCCGCAACGACGTTTCCCTTGTCGTCGGCGGTTCGATCCGCAGCGCGGCGGATGTGGTCAAGGCCGTTGCCCTGGGCGCGGACGCCTGCTATATCGCAACGGCGGCGCTGCTCGCGCTCGGCTGCCATCTCTGCCGCACCTGCCAGAGCGGCAAATGCAACTGGGGCATTGCGACCCAGCGGCCCGATCTGGTCAAGCGGCTGAATCCCGATCTG
>JAFZNN010000088.1 GCA_017550895.1 Clostridia bacterium | reverse complement strand
GCTGCTGCAGTTCGTTCTGGATATCGCGCATTACGCGCTGCCGATTCTGGCAGGGGCGGTGCTGATTCTTTGCTTCTCGGCCCTGCTGCGCCGCCAGCCGCCCTCGCTCGGCCGGGCGGAGCTGGTCAGCGCCGAAGACGGCGAAGTCTTCCCGCTCACGACGCGTGAAACGGCGATCGGCAGCCACAAAAGCTGCGATCTGGTGCTGAACCATGCGTCGGTCTCCCGCCTGCACGCGGTGGTCGTCTGCAGCAAGAACGGCTGGTTCATCTCCGCCGTCGGCAAGGAGGACCCCGTCAGCGTCAACGGCGTGCCGGTGGAGAAGCGCGCCTATCTGCAGACCGGCGACCGGATCGACATCGGCGAGATCTCGCTGCAGTTCAATAACCGGTGAACCGGGGCGGAAAGGAAAGCGGCATGAAAGAACAAACGGAAGTCGTTGTGCTGCCGAACGGACTGCGGCTGATCTTCGATCCGATCGACAGGGTCCGCACCTGCGCGTTCGGGATCTGGGTGCGCAGCGGCGTCGGTTATGAATCACCGGCGCAGATCGGCATTTCACACATGATCGAGCACATGGTCTTTCGCGGCACCAAGACGCGCACGTCCCTGGAGATTGCCCGCCAGACCGATGAGATCGGCGGCACGCTGAACGCCTATACCGCGCGGGACCACACCTGCTTTTACGCGCATACGCTGCGCGAGCATGTCCCCAAGGCGCTGGAGATCCTCTGCGATATGCTCACCGCGCCGCGCTTTGACCCCGACGATCTGGAAGCGGAAAAGCGCGTGGTGCTGGAAGAGTACGCGATGTATGAGGACAGCCCCGAGGATTTCTGCTCGGATCTGTTTTTTGAAAACGCCTGGCGCGGCAGCACCTTCGGCGCAAACGTGCTCGGCACGCGCGAAACAATCGAGGCGATGACGCGCGAGGCGCTGCTCGCGCACATGCTCTGCTATTACACGCCGGAGCGCATGATCGTTGCGTTCAGCGGCAGTTTTGACCGCGACGCCGTCACGGCGATTTGCGAAACCTATTTCGGCGCAAGACCGTGCGGCACATTGCCGCAGGATCGGCCGCGCGCCGTCTACACGCCGTTTCTGATGACCAGAGAAAAGGAGTTCACCCAGAATCAGCTGGTGCTCGGCTTCGAAGGGGAAGCCTTCGACGATCTGGAACGCTATCATGCGGCGGGCTTCCTTTCGCTGTTGCTTACGGGCACTGCCTCGTCGCGGCTGTTTCAGCGGCTGCGGGACGCGCTGGGTCTGGTTTATTCAGTGGACAGCTGCAACTACGGGTTCCCCGGCAGCTCGCTGTTTACGATCAGCATGGGCCTGAATGCCGAAGCGGAGCCGCAGGCCATCTCCGAAACGATTGCGGCGCTGCGCTTTCTGCCGGAGACGCTCACCTCGCAGGAATTCGCAATTGTCCGCGCGCATGCCCTGACCCGGTTTGAGATGCGCGGAGAAAGCGTTTCCTCGCGTGTGGCGTACCATGCGGAGAATCTGATGGATTACGGCCGGCTGCTTCCGCGGGCGGAGGATCGGGCAATCTCTGCGTCGATCACGCAGGAAACAGTCTGCAGCGTCGCGCGGCGCATCTTCGACTTTGACCGCATTTCGCTGTGCGCGGTCGGCAGAGTGCGCAGCGCGGCGGATTACCGCGCGATACTGAAAGAAGCGCTGCAGGCGCAGCCTGACGAAATAAAATGAGGGAAGAATCTATGCAAGCAAAAGAAATCCGGCGTCTGGTCGTGAAGGTCGGCACCTCCACGCTGACCTATGAGACCGGCAAAATCAATCTGCGGCGGCTCTCGAAGCTCGCACAGGTGCTCAGTGATCTGAAAAACAGCGGCATTGAGATCGTGCTGGTGTCCTCCGGCGCGATCGGCGTCGGGGTGGGCAAGCTCGGCCTTGCCGCGCGCCCGCAGGATACGCCCGGCCGGCAGGCGGCCGCCACGGTCGGCCAATGCGAGCTGATGTTTCTTTACGACAAGTTTTTCGGCGAATACGGCAACGTCACCGGTCAGCTGCTGGTGACCCGCGCGGATTTCGAGGATGCGGAGCGGCGGCAGAATCTGCACAATACGTTTTTCAAGCTCTTTGAATTCGGCGCGATCCCGATCGTCAACGAGAATGACAGCGTGGCGGTCGAGGAAATCGTTTTCGGCGACAACGACAGTCTTTCCGCGCACGTGGCGCGGCTGGTGCGGGCGGATCTGCTTGTGATCCTGTCGGATATCGACGGCCTGTTCAGCGCGGATCCGCGCACGGATGAAACCGCCGTGCTGCTGCACAGCGTGGCGGAAATCAACGACGACGTGCTTGCCCTTGCGGGCGGCAGCGGCACGGAACGCGGCACGGGCGGCATGCTCACCAAGCTGCACGCGGCGAAGCTGGCGACCGAGGACGGCATTGATACGGCAGTCATGAACGGCGCCGATCCGGAGGAGCTCTACAAGCTGCTCGCCGGGCGGCAGATCGGAACGATATTTAAAGCAAAGAAGGGTTGAACGATGCAGGAGATTCATGAAATCGGCATGCGCGCCAGACAGGCGCAGACCTCGCTTGCAGCGGCAGGCAGTGCAAAAACGGATCAGGTGCTGCGCGCCTGCGCAGCGGCCATCCGCAAAAAATCGGATTATATTCTTTACGAGAACGCCAAGGATATCCGCGCCGCGGAGGAAAACGGGCTGAATGAATCGCTCATCGAGCGTCTGACCCTGACCGAAGCGCGCATCGACGCGATGGCCAACGGCATCCTCGAGGTCGCCGCTGCGCCCACGCCGGTCGGCCGGGTGCTCTGGGGTGAAACGCGGCCGAACGGGCTGAAGATCGAGAAGGTGACCGTGCCCATCGGCGTGATCGCCGTCATCTATGAATCCCGCCCGAACGTTACCGCGGATGCGGCCGCGATCTGCCTGAAGGCCGGCAACGCCGTGATCCTCAAGGGCGGCAAGGAAGCGCAGCAGTCCAACAAGGCGATCGCCGAAACCATGCGCAGCGCGCTGACGGATTGCGGCCTGGAGGCGGATTGCCTGATCCTGCTCGAGGATGCGACCCGGGAGGATACCGCGGCGCTCATGAAGCTCAACGACTGCATCGATCTGCTGATCCCGCGCGGCGGCGCCGGGCTGATCCGTTCCGTGATCGAGAACGCGACCGTGCCCGTGATCGAAACGGGTGTGGGCAACTGCCATGTGTATGTAGACAAGGATGCGGACACCGCGATGGCGGCGGCAATCGTCGAAAACGCCAAGGCCTCCCGCGTTTCCGTCTGCAACGCCTGCGAGAGCCTGCTCATTCACAAAGATGCGCTCGAGCGCACGCTGCCCGCCATTGCGGAGCGGCTGCGCGCGCATCAGGTGGAGATGCGCGGCGATGAAGCGGTCTGCGACCTGCTCGAGGACGCGCTGCCCGCCGAAGAAGCGGATTGGGGCAAGGAATACCTTGATTATATTATCAGCATCAAAACCGTGGAGAGCGTCGAGGAAGCGATCGCGCATATCCGGAAATACGGCACGGGGCACAGCGAGGCGATCGTGACCGAGAATTATCAGACGGCCGAACGCTTCCAGCAGGGCGTGGATGCCGCTGCCGTGTATGTCAACGCCTCCACCCGCTTTACGGACGGCGGAGAATTCGGCTTCGGCGCGGAGATCGGCATCTCCACCCAGAAGCTGCATGCCAGGGGACCGCTGGGCATCGCCCATATGGTCAGTGAAAAATACCTGATCCGCGGCAACGGCCAGATCAGATAAAACGGAGGGACCCACGTGGCAAAGAAACGAAAGAAAAACCAGGCGGCGTTCCCGCTCGGTCTGCTAGCTGCGGTGCTGGCCGTGATCGGCCTTGCCACCGTGATCAGCTATGCGGTCAACGGCGTGAAGCGCCTGACCGATCAGACCGCTCTCAAGCGGGAATATGAGGAATTCCTCAAGCCGGTCGTGATGTTCGACCCGGATCCGTTCGACGATCTGACGCAGGCGGATGTGCCGCAGCTGCTCAACAGCGCGGTCTGGGCGCTGCTTATGAGCACGGACGGCACCGAGCAGTATTCCTATTCCCAGGGCGAGACCTTCGGGATCATCGTGCCGCAGGCCGACATCGAAAAGTACTTTGTGAAGCTGTTCGGCACGGAAATCGATATCGCCTCGATGCATGCCTCGCTGGATATGAGCAAATACGAGATCACCTACGACGCAGCGCTCAAGAGCTATATTCTGCCCGTGACGGGCGTGGAATCCGCCTATACGCCGCATGTGACCGAAATCGACAAGCAGGGCAGCTCGGTGATTCTCACCGTCGGCTACATCGGCAGCCGCGCCTGGGCGCAGATCGAGGACGGCGTATACACCGCGCCCGAGCCGGATAAATACATGAAGATCACCCTGCGCGAGCGCAGCGGCGGCATGTATGTCGCTTCGATCCAGGCGACGGACGGCCAGGAGGTCGTGCCGGTGACGACGCGGGCGGAGGAATCCGGCACCGTTTCACAGGTGAAAGAAACCACCACGAAGCCGCAGGAAACGACGGAGCTGACCTATACGGAATACACCGGCGTGACCGATGCGAACGGCCAGCCGCTGACGCTGATCGCCGATCAGACGTATGCTGCGGTGAATCCTTACGCCACCTATAATTATGACGACGACGATGAGGATGACAACAACAATTACAACCGCAACAATTATGATGACGATGACAGCGGCAGCGACAACAGCGGCAACGACGGCGGTTATGGCGAGGAAGAAGAAACTGCCGCCGTCTATACGGAAGAAAACAATTAAGGCATAATAATATACATTAGTGAAAGGAGCGAATCCCCATGTGGTTTCTGTTTGCATTGATTGCAACCCTTGGCTGGAGATTTGCGGATCTGTTTTATAAGAAAGGCACCGACGCGGACGACCGCTATTCCCATCTGAAGATCGCGGTCTGGGTCGGCCTTGTGATGGGCGTGAGCGCCTGCGCGATGCTCCCGTTCGCGGAGAGCGGCGTTTCCGTCAGGGCGCTGGCGGTCAATGCAGTCCGATACGCGCCGGCCTCCCTGTCCTATATCATCTCCATGGTGATCGGCTATGCCGGCCTGCGGTATCTGGAGATCTCCATCATTTCCCCCGTGCAGAACGCGTCCGGCGCGCTTTCCACCGTGGCCATGTGTCTGTATTTCCTTGCCGTCGGCAGGATCACAAGCGTGCTGGAGGAATATTCGGCGATGGATCTGGTCGGCACGGTCCTGATTGTTGCCGGCGTGATCCTGCTCGCCGTTGTGGAACAGCGTCTGGCCCGCGCGGAGGCGCCGCTGCCCAAGGAGGAGCGGAAATACCGCTTCGGCGCGCTGGCGCTGCTGTTTCCGCTGCTGTACTGCGTGTTCGATACGATCGGCACCGCGGCGGACGGCGTGATCCTGGACGGGGAAACCGGGCTGGGACTCGGCGAGATCGACGTGCTCGTGCTCTACGGGCTGACCTTCCTGCTCATGGGCGTGGTCGCGTGGCTCTTTCTGCTTATCAAAACCCGCAAGGCCTACAATCCGTTCGCGAGGCACGAGCGTCCGAAAGGCGTCGCCGCCTGCGCGGAGGAATTCGGCCAGATCTTTTATGTTTACGCCATGGCGGCCAAACCCCTGGTCGCCGCACCGATGATTGCTTCCTACTGCATCGTTTCGGTGATCCTCTCCCGCATCTTCCTGAAAGAAAAGCTGAAGGCGTCGCAGTATGCCTGCGTTGCCGCGGTCATCGTCGGGATCGTGCTGCTGGGGATTTCCGAGGGACTGTCGGAAGCGGGAGAAGCTTGATTCATGGAATTTTTTGAAAAAAACGCGCGCGCACTGGAATTTGACCGCGTGCTGGAACAGCTGGCCGTCTACGCCGGCTGCCCGGATGCGAAGGAGGCGGCGCTGCAGCTGCAGCCGGAAACGAGTCTGCCGCTCGCGCAGGCGCTGCTGAATCAGACCGTGGATGCCCACCGGCTCCTGGCGCGCTTCGGCGGCCCGTCCTTCGGCGGGCTGAAAAACGTCAACAATGCGCTCAGCCGCGCGGCGGCGGGGAGCGTGCTGCATCCGCGTGAGCTGCTGGATATCGGCGGCGTACTGCGCGCGATCCGTGCGCTGACCCAGTGGCGCGACTCCAACGCGGGCGTTGAGAGCGTGCTCGATCCGCTGTTTTCCGCGCTTGCGCCGAATCAGTATCTGGAAAACGAGATCTTCAGCGCGATCCTTTCCGAGGAGGAGATCTCCGACCATGCCTCGCCGGCGCTGGCGGATATTCGCCGCAGCATCCGGCTGCAGGAGGCGAAGGTGCGCGAAAAGCTCGACAAGCTCACGCGTTCGTCTTCGCTTTCCAAATATCTGCAGGAGAGCATCATCACGCAGCGCAACGGGCGCTATGTGGTGCCGGTCAAAAGCGAGCACCGCGCCGAGATCCCCGGCCTGGTGCATGACACCTCCGCGAGCGGCGCCACCGTCTTCATCGAGCCGATGGCCGTGGTGGAGGCGAATAACGAGATTCGTGTGCTGCAGTCCAAGGAACGCGAGGAGATCGAGCGGATCCTTGCGCAGCTTTCCGCCGAGGCCGGGTCGTTTGCCGACGGCATCAAAAACAGCTATGCCTGCGCGGTGGAGCTGAATCTGATTTTTGCAAAGGCGCAGTATGCCTATCATCTGAAAGCGAGCGCGCCGATCCTCAACGATCAGGGCATCCTGCATCTGCGCGGGGCGCGCCATCCGCTGATCGATCCGAAGACCGTGGTGCCGGTCGATATCGACCTGGGCCGCGATTTCGATACTCTTGTGATCACCGGACCGAATACCGGCGGCAAAACGGTTTCGATCAAAACGCTCGGGCTGCTTTCGCTCATGGCGATGTGCGGCCTGATGATCCCGGCGGGCGACCGCAGCGAGCTGTCGGTCTTCCGCACGGTGCTGGCGGATATCGGGGATGAGCAGTCGATCGAGCAGTCGCTCTCGACCTTCTCCGCCCACATGACGAATATCAAGAGTATTCTGGACGTCGCGGATGACGGCAGTCTGGTGCTCATCGATGAATTGGGCGCAGGCACCGATCCCGTCGAGGGCGCGGCGCTGGCCATGGCGATCCTCGAGGCGCTCCACGCGAAGGGCGCGAAGATCGCCGCGACGACCCATTACGCCGAGCTGAAGGCCTATGCGCTCGATACGCCGCGCGTGGAAAACGGCTGCTGCGAATTCGACGTTGCGACCCTGCGGCCGACCTACCGGCTGCTGATCGGCGTGCCGGGCAAGTCGAACGCGCTGGCCATCAGCGAACGCCTCGGCATTGACCGCGCGGTGATCGACCGGGCGCAGGCGCTGGTTTCGGCGGAAAACCGCGAATTCGAAAACGTGGTCGATCAGTTGGAGGAAACGCGCCGTAAAATGGAGCACGAATACGCGCAGGCAAAGACGCTGACCGACGCGGCCGAGGCCGAAAAAGCGCAGGCGGCGGCGTTGCGTGAGGAAATGGCGCAGCTGCGTGCGCAGGAGATGGAAAAGGCTAAGGCGCAGGCGCTGCGCGTGACCGAGCAGGCCAAGCGCGAGGCCTACGCGCTGCTGCAGTCGCTCGAACAGCTGAAAAAGGAACAGCAGAAGACGAAGGACGCCGCGGAGCTGGCCCGCCGCGCCAAGGCGCTTGTGCGCAAGGGCGTGGATGCGATCGACGCGGCCGCCGATCCTGTGACGGACGCGGAGGAGGACGACGAAGACTATGTGCTGCCCCGCCCGCTGGTCAAGGGCGACCGCGTGCTGCTGCGCGATATCGGCAAGCAGGCCATCGTCATCTCGCCCCCGGATAAAAACGGCAATGTCGAGGTGCAGGCCGGCTCGATCAAGACCCGCGTG
>JAFZNN010000087.1 GCA_017550895.1 Clostridia bacterium | reverse complement strand
GGCACCGTGATCGACCAGGAAGGCAAGCCCGTGGAGGGCGACGCCGGCGTGGCGCTCAAGATGATCCGCGGCGGCACCGCTGCGCTGACCACCCTCGGCGGCATCGGCGAAGCGCTCGGCGGCTACAAGGGCTTCGGCTACGCGCTGTTTGTGGAGCTGCTGTCCTCCGTGCTGCAGGACGGCGTTTACGGCAAGGATCTGGACGGCAAGGACGAAGAAGGCAACATCCGCCCCTATCATCTGGGCCACTTCTTCATCGCCATCGACACCAATCACTTCCTCGGCGAAGAAATTTGCCGCAAGAAGGCCGGCGACATCATCCGCGGCATCCGCGCTTCCAAGAAGATGCCCGGCGCAGAGCGCATCTACTCCGCAGGCGAGAAGGAATATGAGATCTGGAAGAGCCGCGAGCCGAGCGGCGTGCCCATCAACGAATCCGTGCAGGGCGAGATCAACGCCGTGCGCGACGAGCTGGGTCTGAAATATGTTTTCCCGTGGGAAGACGGCTACGTCCCCTATGAGAAAGAAATGGAGATCACTGCGCTGATCGAAAACAAATAAGCCAAACGGCAACCGCAGCCGCTCTGCCCGGTCGGGCAGGGCGGCTGTTTTCGATCCGGAATAAAAGAAAAAACGAGGGCACAAATCCTGTGTCCTCGTTATTCTTCTGTGTTGACTTACGCCTGTTCCTGCTGCTTCTTCGCAAAGCATTCGCTGCAATAAACCGGACGATCTTCACGGGGCTTGAAGGGCACTCTGGCCGGGCCGCCGCACGCATCGCAGGTAGCCTCAAACCACTCGCGCTCACCGCGGGAAGCGTTCTTGCGAGCATCGCGGCACGCCTTGCAGCGCTGCGGCTCGTTGACGAATCCCTTTTCAGCATAGAATTCCTGTTCGCCGGCTGTGAAAACGAATTCGTTGCCACATTCCTTGCAGATGAGAGTCTTGTCTTCGTACATGTTTTTCTAACCTCGCTTGAAAAAATTTTTTTCGCCCTTGGACGGGATCGCACCGTCATCTTTGTTTATACAACGTTCTGCTTTTAAACTACAGGGGGCGTATCGCATCGCTTCCTGAGGAAGCGAAATCAACTAAAATAAATCGCGCAGCTTTTTGCGGATGCGCTGCAGGGCGTTATCCACCGCCTTGAGGTCGCAGCCCAGCGCCCGGGCAATCTCCGCGCGGGGCGCCTCGCTCAGACGCAGCTCCAGCACCTGACGTTCAAACGCGGAGAGCCTGTCCGCCGCCAGCGCATGCACCTGCTCATAGGCCATGCGGGCGTCGGTGATCGCGGCGGGATCCTGCGCGGCCGCTTTCGGCAGCTCATGCTCCATCCCGAGCGCGTCGGTCAGCGGACGGTTTTTCTGATTGACCATGCGCTGATAGGCGGTCTGGATCTCATGCTGGATCAGCGTGTAGGCATAGGTGCGAAAGCGCACGCCCTTGGCCGGGTCAAAGCTGTAAACCGCCTTGACGAAGCCGATCATCCCCTCCTGGGTCAGATCCTCATCGGGGATGCGCGGGCCGGCGTACTGCGCCGCGCGCGCGCGGGCGATCGGCGTGATCAGCCCGATCAAACGGCTCATGGCGTCGTCATCCCCCTGTGCGGCACGCGCCGCCAGGGCTTCTTCGCTCATGTTTTCGATCGGATCGCTGCCCATGGAACTACCTCGCTGTGTTTGTACGGTGAATATCATACTATTTTTTTTTAATTTTGTCAACAATATTTTTTTAGTGAAATAAGGAAAAAATGCAGAATTTGCGCCGTTCGCCGCCGTTTTCGCCGCAGATTTCGGCGCTGATCGTTCGGGATCCGTCAATTTCATCTATATCTTGTGGATGCGAAAAAGCCATGCGCCCTTTGCATGTTTTTTTCAAAAGCAGCAAAAAAACAGGCCTGCCGATGCAAAAACCATCCGCAGGCCCGTGTGCTGTCTGCATCAGTCGGCCTGATCCGACTGCGTGGTCACGGCGTCTGTCACCACATATTTGATATTGTGCTGCTCGGCAAACGCAATGATATTTTTGAAATCGGATTTCACGCGCAGCTCCACCTGCGGGCAGGCGTCGAACGCCAGGGAATCGATGATATTCGGGTCGCCGCGCAGCGTGACGTAGCGCAGATTCTCACACAGGGAGAACGCCTTGATCGAAAGCATCTTGATGCCGTTGCCGATATCCACCTGCACGAGCTCGTGGCAGTTCGCAAAGCAGTTGG
>JAFZNN010000086.1 GCA_017550895.1 Clostridia bacterium | reverse complement strand
GGCGGCTGAGCGACGCGGGTTCGGTCTCATCGCCGATCTGAATCACGATCAGGCTGCTCATCCGGCCGAATGCCTCGTCCAGCACGGCCTGCATGGCAGCGGCACAATTCATCACACTCATTGCAGTTCCTCCGGCATAGCGTAGCCTTCCAGGATCAACACGCTGCTGAGCCGTTCCAGCGGATCGGCCGGCGTGTCCTCGTCGTCGAGCGGCTGATCGGATACGCACTCGATCAGCGTGGGTCCGTCGCCCTCGCGGGCCTTGTCCACGGCCAGGCGCAGCGCGGGCATGAGCTTCATCACGCCGCGGCCGTCGGCCGGGATGCATTCCATATCCGCGGCCATCACGCGGGATGAAAGCTCGTCCAGCGCGGCTTCGCGGCAGCTTACCAGCAGCACCAGCGGCAGGTTCAGCTGCACGGCCAGCGCGATCGTCCCGGCGAGCCGCTCGCCGTCCTCCGCGGCGGCCACCACCACGCCGCCCTCGTTCCGGCGCTGAAGCGCGTACGCCGCGCCCGCGGCCATCATCGGATCGCCCGGCGCGATCGCCACGCCGGGCAGTTCGCCGCCGATGGGCGTGAACGCCTCGCCGCCCGCGAACAGGTCGCCTTCCTCCAGGATGCTCAGCGCCACGGCCGAGGCCGCGGCCAGCGGCCCGCCCTGTCCGCCCGCCATGAGGCGGCTGAGCAGCGCGCGGATCTTCAACAGCAGCTCTTTCATGCGTACACCAGCTTTCTCTTCTTTCCCCTCTATATACTCATATTATACTCAAACTTTCCCAATAAATCAACCCGCCTGGCGGTGCCGGAAGCCACTCCGCTTCGCGCGCTGAAAACGGACTTCATCGCGCGATGGTCGCGCTCGAAGTCCTTCCACTCAGGGAATAGATTACTTGAACAGGTTATTCGACCCGCCACTCGGAGATCGGAGCGGCGGGTCTGTCGTTTCGCCTGAGCGCATCTTTTGGTTTTGCCTAAAAAACACCTGACGTATTACGTTGTTTGTCTGTCTTTCTCATGGGCAGAACCCGAAAAGCAGCGTATCAGCGAAAACGACAGGCCCGGCCGGGCGCTCTCTGCCGGCCGGGCCGAATGACCTGATAAAGAAATCTGTTCGCTGAAAGGAAGAATTTCGAGGCCCCTCAAGGCCGATGAAATTCGGTGCTCAACGGCTCTGCGCCTGTCAGCCGGCACTGCCGGTCTTGGGGATGGCGTTTGAGCCAGTCGACCAGCTGCGTTTCGGTGCGGATGTCCTCGTCCACCAGCATGCCGCCGCGGGCGACGTGGAACGTGCGGTGCGCGTCAGAGCCGCTTGTCATGATGAAATCCGGCCCGCCCTGAGACGCGAGCGCCAGCGCCAGCTCGTTGTGGCTCTCATGGCCGGGATGCCCGTTGTACACCTCGATGCCATCCAGCTGATCGAGCGGCATCTGCCTCAGCCCCTCGCGGAACGGATGCGCCTGTATGAGCAGGATGCGCCCGGTTTCATGCACCGCGCGATAGAGCTCTTTTTCAGGAACACCGCTGTCCAGCAGCGCCATCAGCCAGGCGATGTCGTCCGGACGAACGCCGAACAGCAGATAATCCTCCGTGCCGTCCGCGCAGCGCGCCTCCGCGCCCTGCAGCACGGTCAGGCCGAGCTTTTCGCCCTCCGACCTGGCCGCGCGCCAGCCGCTGAGATACCAATCCACGCGCTCAGCCATGGGCATATCGGCGTTCTTTCC
>JAFZNN010000085.1 GCA_017550895.1 Clostridia bacterium | reverse complement strand
CTGTAAAACGAACCGCCGCCCGGTTCCGCGGGGCGGCTGTCTGTGAATAACGCTTCAAATCTGAAACTCATATGTTTCTCCCGCCTGCAGCGGCGTTTCCGTTTTGCCGTCGAAGAATACGCCGCCCGGCGCCGTGGCGCAGACGGTCACGGTCGGTTCTTGATATGTCAGCCGGACTTCTCCGGCGCCGATCGGCACCGTTGCGGAAAACGACCGCCATTTGCCCGGATTCGGCGCCACGCGGAAAGAACTGCCGCCGACAGCTATCGGTACGACGCCGGCCACATAGCGGCAAAGCAGCAGGATCGGCCCGCTTCCCCACGCATGGCAAAGCGATTTGCCGAACGGCGCGCCGTACATGGCGTAGTGCGCTGCGCCGGTCTGCGTCGGATCATAGGCCTCCCACACGGCGGTTGCGCCTGCGCGCAGCATGCCGCCCCAGTAAGAAGCGATATAGTCCTGCGCTGCGGCGACTGCGCCGATCTCACACAGCGCCATCAGTTCGTAAAGCTTGAAATACGGCGTGGTGATCGCCGGGAGATCGGGATTCAGCAGTGCGTTTTTGATGACGCGCTGCTTTTTTTCGCCCTGCACAAGCCCGTACAGGATCGCAAAAATATTGGTCTGGCGGGTGACGAACCGTCTGCCGGAGGTGAAGGAATCGATGAATGCGCCCTTTTCTTCATCCCAGAAATCCCGCAGGATCCGTTCACGCAGCGCATCCGCGCGTGCAGAATAATCATTCGGCTCGCCCATCATCTGTGAGAGCGCCGCCATGGCGAGATGCGCCTTCCAGAGCACAATCTGCTCGAAGCAGACGGGATCCGTCTTGTCAAGCTCGCCCCAGTCAACAAAGATCCAGTCGCCCGCGCGCCGCACAACATAGCCGTTTTCATCCAGCCGGGATACAAGAAACGCGTACAGCGCTTTGACGTTTTCCCAGACCGACTGAACGAACGCCTTGCGGCCGCTCGCCGCGTAATGCTCCTGCAGCGCGATGATAAGAAACGCCGTATAATCATTGATTGTATTGACATGCCGGCGATAGGGCGGCTTGCCGAGCAGGGCGACGATCGTGCGCTCGGTGACCGACGGATCGTTATAAAGATACCGCGCAATCATGAATGATTGATATGCGTCGCCCGACCAGACCCAGCGGTCGCGCTTGATGCCGTCAAGAAAGAATTCCCGCGTATTCAGATGAAAGGTGCGCAAGCAAAGCGCCCAGATCTTGTTCAGTTCGGGATCAGCGGAGAACGTCGCCCGATCCTCGATCGGCAGATACTCCTCCTGCGCCTGCAGGGCAACCGCTTCGGCGTTTTCGCTGCGCACGGAAAGATAGCGGAAGGCGCGCGCAGGCCGCTCGGGCGCGTCGCCGGTCGTCAGCGTTTCACGCAAAACGGCGTTTTCCGGATCCATCGCCTCTTCGCGGCTTTCGCCGTAAACCAGCGTCACGGTCGTATCGGGCGGCAGCGTGACGCTGACCGGGCCGAACTGCTCCCGGCCGAAGTCATAAAGCAGACCGTCCGCCGTGCGCTCGATCGTGACCGGCGCAATTTCGCGGCGGCAAAACGGAAACACGGCGGGATCCTCCGCGGCGGAAAGAAACGCGGGCTCGCAGGCCGCCGGCACCGGCTGCGCGTCATAGCGTTCGGCAAGCCAGCTTTCATCTGTGTTCAGAAGCTCGGATTTGATCAAGAGCGACGGAAACGCCTGCAGATCAAAGAGCTCCACCGCGATCTCATGCGGGCCGGGCGAGACCGTGATCGGTTCGTTGACGGGCTGGAGCGCGCCGTCGAGGCGCACCATGCCCCTGCCGCGGGTAACGGCTGTAAACACGCCGCCTTGCTCCGCAACGAAAGATTTCAGAAACCGCACGCTGACCTCGGGCCGGCAGACGGGCCAAACGCAGGGATAATCGCAGCCTTTTTCCTGCCGCCGAAAGGACAGCAGCATATGATGATAGTGCTCAAAATCGCCCGGATACCAGATCCATTTTGCCTCTTTCATGATGGTCTCCTTTTGAAAGCCCGGAAGCGCCGTCAGCAGAATGCATTGTGATAGTCTATCTGTTCGTCTTTTCGGACGGAAAACGATGCTCCCGTCAAAGGCGGCTTGTTCATTAAAAATACTCGTCAAACGGATGGCCGAGATTTGTATAAATCCACATGATTTCTCCGCAGATCAGATCGATGATATCTCTGTAATAGGGACGCATCTTTCCTTTGACATCCTGAAAAAGATTGCCGGGAACGCGCGCGGTAAAGCTCCATTCGTCACTCTCCACGCCGAGCGCATACAGGGAGATTGCCGCAACATCGCGCAGTTTGACGTCCTTATCCATTTCGCCGCCGGAAACAACCGTCTTTCCGGCAACGGCGATTGTGGAATAAGATTCGATTTTCGAAAATCTGCCGTGGCCGCCGGTCTCTTTGTGGCCGTGGTCGGCCGTTACGATGAAAAGTCCGTCTTCCAGCAGACCTTTTTCTTCAAGGCAGTCATAGATGATGCCGATTCTTTCATCCGCCGCTTTCATGGCTTCTTCATATTCGGCCGACGCGCTTCCGTGCGCGTGCCCGGCTGCGTCAACCTCGTCGAGCTGCGTAAAGAAGAGCGCAGGGGAGTGCCCTTCGTTGAAATAATTGACGATCGCGTCAACTGTCGCGTCGTCGGGTCCGATGCTGATTTTTGTGACCCCGATATCATCCTCCACGATCCCGATATTGATCGCGCCCCAGTTGTTGATGGAAGCCAGCTCCGTCTCGGGCATCGCATTGTGAACATAGCTGAAAATTGACGGATATCTCTTGAACACGCGTTTCTGCTCGCCGCCGACAACGCCGTTTTCCGCGCCGTGCTTAAAATAGGAAACGCCGGTGAGAATGCTGGTCCAGTTCGGGCCGCTGTCGGTTTTGGTTTCCGTGCGCGCGCCGTATTTTACCGCGCCGTTTTCAAATATGCGATGGAAATTGGTCATATAGTCGTTTTCAAAGAATGTTCCCGCGCCGTCGACGCCGATGATATACACGTGCTTGTACGCGCCGAAAGTAGTCTCATCCTGCGCGTCTGCCGAGGCCGCGACGCAGACCGTCATCAAAAATGTCAAAGACAGGAATATTGCCAAAAGCTTTTTCATATTAATAAATCTCCTTCTGTGCATGATTCAATGCAGCGGCGGCAGACCGTGGATATCATAATTATCGTAATAAATCTCGAACGCTGTTTCGACGTCCCCGAACAGTTCGATCAGCGCGCCGGCCTGAAACATCGCGGAGAGCGAACCGGACGGGGCCTTCCACGCCGCGTTGGAGATCACTTCGAGCTTCTCGTTGCCGAGCGCGTTGGCTCTGAGGATCGCTTCGGCTTTGAAAAGCAGTTCCCCGGTCGCGATGTGGTAGTCGCTGGACACGATCGCCAGTTTCTTTACCGACGGATAGAGCGAGGTCAGAATGTCATAGGTGAAGATCGCGTTCTGCGCGGTCGTAATGGAGTTGTCCTCCACGATGATGCGATCCTGCGCGATTCCCTGCGCCGCAAGCCACTTTGCCATTTCGCCGGCCTCAGATGCGGATGGATTCTCCGCTGCCGTGCCGCCGCCCGTGCAAACGATATATGCATTGGGATATTTCTTCGCGCTGTTCAACGCGACGGTCAGACGCTCGATCAGCTCCTCCTTCATCGTCCCGTCGGGATTAAGCTGAAAGCCCAGCACAATGATGCAAAGCTCGTCCGTTTCCGGCAGGCCGTCGGGCAGAACGTCATAATGCAGCGGCGTTCCGAGCGCCGGAGACGTCCAGATCTCCATGATTTCGGTCCAGCGCGCGCCGGCGCTTTGATCTGCATCAGAAAGCTGCTTCAACAGCGTCTGGATTCTGTTATCTGCCTCTGCGCCGTAGGTGCCGTAATCGACCGCGATCTCCTCAACGGTTTTTTCCAAAGCTTTCGGATCATCGGAAGCCTTGGGGGCTTCTTTCTGACATCCGACGCAGAGGAAGAGCATGCAGATCACCAGCAGGGTGGAGATGAATCGATATAAATGGATTCTGTTCATAGTTTTACTCCTGAATATTCCGATCTGTTTTTACCGAACAAAGCCGCGAACGCCGCTGCGGTAAAAAGCAGTGTTTTTTTAGCGCATGTCCGCGCGGATCGTTTGCGCCGTTTCAAGCAGGCGGGCAAGGATCGCGTCGCGTTCCGCGTCGGGCGCTTCCAGGCTTTGGTGATGCGCCTCCATCACGCAGTCGCCGAGATAGCCGATCTCCCGCAGCGTTTTCGTGAACAGCGTCCAGTCGATCGTGCCGTCGCCGGGGATCAGGTGCTGGTCGCCGCTGCCGTCGTTATCCTGAATATGCAGGGACATCGGCGCAACCGCGCATGCCTTCAGCACGTCGGGCGCGTAGCCGCAGCACCATGCGTGGCCGACGTCAAAGCACCAGCCGAACCAGTCGGAATCCACGGCTTCAACCAGCTCAGCGATGATGCGGGGATCCGAAGACGCGCCCCAGAGGATGTTTTCCGAAAGCAGCACGACGCCGCATTCTTGCGCCTTCGGCAGCCACTTCTTGATCGCCTTCGCGTTTGTCCGGATGAACGCCGCCTTGCTCTTGATTTCGTTGCCGGCGCTGTCGCGGAAAATGGGGTGCACAACAAGGTATCTCGCGCCGAGGGCGGCCGTCGCTTCGATGGAACGGCCGAGATATTCGCTGTCTGCCTCGCCCGGCGCATGCGCGTGAGTGTAAACGATCCCGGCGGCGTCCGCGCGCGCTTTCAAACCCTTGGCCCAATCAAGATAATCATCGGCAAGGAAGGGCGAGCCGTCGAACACCCAGTAATCAAAGCCCATATCAATGCCGTCATAGCCCAGCGCCGCCAGCCGGTCGACGGCCGTCGCCGCGTCATAGCCCTCCTCAAATACGTCCGTGGTCGTGACAATGCGCGGCTTCATGCCGATGACGACCGAGCCCTCAAAGGATTTATAATGCTTCTTAACGCCGAGTTCTTCCATCCACGCGCGCACTTCAAGCGTTTTCAGATTGCCGTTCGTATTCTCATACACCCACGTGGGCGTCGGCCACAGGCAGACCTCGGGCGACACGGCTTCATAGAAATTGCGGTCCACGCCGTCCTGCCCGTGATGCGCCATCTTGCAGTAATCGCAGTCGAGCTGGCCGCTGTCGCCGTATTTTTCCACCACGTAGTTCCCGGCATTGACGCCGGCATCGCCGGTGAACATGACGCTCGTTCCGCCGAGATCCATGCGCATGATTGCGGATGCCTCGTTGCAGCTCTTCCATTCAGAATTGAACGTATAAAACACCGTAAATTTTGCCGCGCCGATGCGGAACACGTCGCCCTCAGTCAGGCTCACCGCCCGATCCGCAAACGTCGGCAGCAGGCGGTTGTAATCGGAAACGATCGTGACCGCCCAGCTGTCATAACTGTCATAAAACGCGGGATCCTCCGGGAAATTCGCATAGACCTTATCAAAGGTCACTGCCCGGCTACGGTGCTCGACGATTTCCAGAAACACCTCGCAGTGGTCGTCGTGGGGATGAGAGAGGAACCACGCGTCGATGTGCGGCTTTTTCTGCCCGGTCACGGCCTTCAGGTATTCCACAAAATAATCCGCTTCGGTTTTGTGGCCGCCGTCGATCACGATGACCTTGCCGTCCTCCGTGGTGATGATAAAGCTGTCGCCGATGGTATCGGTGACGGATCTGAGCATATGGATCGCGTTTTGATTCATCGTATTCGACACCTTTTCTTTTTTTATTTCGCTGCGGTACTTGATCTGCGCGAACCAGGATCTGATTTTTGAAAACAGATTCTGAAAAAACGACAGGATATCCGCGCCGAAGCGCTCGGTATCGTCTTGCGCCGCTGCCGCAGCGGACGCGGCCTGCGGCGCCGCGGCAAACGCGGGCAGCGCCGTCGCGAACACAAGCGCAAAAACAAGGATCCATGACAAAACGGATTTAAATCTCATATGCATCTGACCTTTCATAATAAATGATGTATGTCGGAATCATAAGCGGTTTTGTTGCTTAGTTAAACAGGAAATGTTTATTCATAATTTTTTCTGTAATAAAAGCCTCAACGCTGCGCGTTCATCATTGTGATCAGCGTCATCAGCACCATCGCGGAATCGAAGCAGTAGAGCGGATAAGCGCGTTCCGGATTCACGCGCTGACCGAAATAATAAAGATAGGAGTTGACCCGTTCGGTGTCGCCCATTTTCGCGCCCGCGAGCGCAAGCGCGCCCCAATAAAACACCTCCACACCGCTGCGGATGTGTTCCATGGATTCCCATTTCCAGCTGTTGCAGAAATTCTCATAGACCAGCTTTGCCTCGGCGCTGTCGGGTGTAACCAGATCCCAGAGCACCGGGTAAACCTGCGCGGCGGCGTCAGGGTAAAAATGATCCCAGGAGAAAAGCGGGTCATAATCAAGCAGTCCGAACGGCCCGAAAATCACTTTCTGATAGGTAAACCTGCCGTCACGGTACCAGTCTTTCATAAACCGCGTGCGGTAAACATTCGCGGCTTTGGCGGCTTTCTTCTGCAAATCGGCGTCACCGATGGCGTTGCCGATTTTCTCGGCCGCGCAAACGCCGGCATAGACCTCGCAGTTATCCATCAGATAAAGATGCAGGTCTGAGGGCTTGGCAAAGGTGTAGCCGAACACCCTTGTGGAGTAGATGACGTTCAGCAGCGTTTTGATTTCGCCGGCGTGCGCTCTGAGCAGCGGGACGTCGCCGTATCGCGCGGCGTAATCCCAAAGCAGGCGCAGGAAAAACGCGCTGTAGGAATCGGTGGAGTCATATTTGCCGGTGGATTCCTCGGAAACGATTTCGCCGTTTTGCATGGTGATCGTGTAATCATAAATCGTGCCGGGGATGAGATTGTCGTTTCCTGTATTCAGATGCGCAAAATACCACTCAATAAACCGCTTGATCTTCGTGCCCGCCTCGGGCGAGCCGTCATAGGCTGTCAGCGCGATGGCGGCAAACGCGGAAAAATAAGGGTTCACGGTCACCTCGCCGTTCTCCTGATAATGAAAAGCGATCGCGCCGTTCGGCAGCTGCTGTTTCCAGAGCCAGTCCGCCTCTTCGGCGGCAAGCGCGGCATAATCTGGCTGAGGAATATTGACGGGCGCAGGGTCATCCACAACAGGCCGTGAAGGCGTCACCAACAGTCCGAACAGGGTAAGCAGGGAAAGAAATGCCGCCGTTATTTTTTGCAAAAGCTGCTGCATACATATCCCTTCCTTTGATACGATACAAAAATGCTTGATGCTCTCAATTACAATCACATTTTTTTGATTCTTCTATACCCGTTTTGTCTTTTGCATCCTCCGACAATGCCGGAACAGTAACGCACAGTGCCATAGTCACGGCTGCGAGCAGGATTGAAATGAGTTTTTTTCATTTGTTACGTTCACCTCGGGCATACGGACCGATCATTTCATCGGCGTGATCCAAGCGTGCGGTCATGTCGCCGCTTCGGGCACGGCGTTCAGATACTCCTCAAGTGTCAGACCCTGCGCAGCAATCTCTTTCGCAGCGTCAACGCCGACATATCTGAAATGCCAAGGCTCATAGGAGTAGCCCGTGATATCGTCCTTGCCTTCCGGATAACGCAGAATAAAGCCGTGATCCGCGAGCTTTGAGTGAATGACCGCAAAGATTTCCCGCTCGGCAATCATTTCATCGTTGTCGTAGATCTGCACGCCGTCCTTCTCAATGCAGATATCGATCGCAAGGCCGGTGTGATGCTCCGAATAACCGGGCACGGCAACGTACTTCTGTGCGTATTCCAGCCCCTTTTCCGCCTCGAATTCATCCCAGATTTCCTGCTGGCGCTTGACTGAACGGTAAGTGCTGTCGAGCTCGATGATGACGCCGTCATTCTCAAGCAGATCCTTCTGAAGCTCATAAAAAGCTTTCAGTGCGGTCGTTTCGACCTGATAGGTTTCGCCGTAGCGATTGACGGAATCCTCCAACCGCACGTTGGCTTCCCAATCATCCGGCAGCTTGTGCTGCTTGTTGACCAGTACCAGATAATCCAGTGCATACGCCGCTGTTGTGACAGCCGCAGTTTCGGAATGATCGGTCACAGATGCTGTGGTTTCATCGCCGGAAGACGTCTTGCCGCCGCAACCGAACAAACAAAGGCTAAGTGAAATCGCAAGCATTATCGTGACGATGGTTTTCATTGTTTTCATAAGTAAACCCTCCAAATGTGTTTATTATTCTCTGCCTGAAACCGGCATTATGCACGCCGATAATAGCACAGCAAGTATCAGAATGAAAGGTATTGCCTTTTAGTGAATTCACCTCAACAAATCATCACAGATCAGACTTTGGGCACAACATTGACCAAAAAGTCGCCGGTCATCCCGTGCCAGTTGAGGTACACCCGCGTCGATCCCGCGCCGACGGGATATATCCGCCCGCCGACGATCGTGATCACGGATCTGTCATAGCCGTAAAACCGCGTTCCGAAGAGCACGGGAAACACATAGCCGTCGTTGTCATATGCCGTAATCCAAACAAACGTCGGTTCGGAAATGCTGTAGACCTGATTTGCTGCCTTCACGGTCAGAATATCCGGGATGACTCGCACGGGGCGCTGCACAACCGGCATGGCAACATTCTCCTGCGCAGTATCATCCGTCATTGGCGCATCAGCCAGCGACAGCCGGATCTCATGCAGCCTCGTGGACCAGCCGGCCGAGCCCCAGGTTCCGTAAGCATAACCGAGATACACGGGATCTCCCGCACCGATATGGCCGTCCGCTCTGCCGGAAATCCCGCAGTTGTGGAGGTATCGGGCGGTGTTGGCCTTGATTATGCTGCTCTGACGGAAATGCAGCCCGTCAAAGGATTCCCAGACTGCGACATAGCTGTCTTCCGAAAAGCGCTTTTCCGTGAAAACGGCGATGAAACGTCCGAATGCATCGGCATACTTGACGGCCGTGGAATCGCCGCGCTGCTTTGCTGGAATGACCTCGCCCATGTATTGCAGGGTAGCGGGCCAGATTTCGTCGGAAGCATCCGCAATGGCAAGATGCGTTGCCGTTGTGGACGTATTCCAGCTGTAGTAGATATAGAGCTTTTCTCCCATCAGCACAAACGACGGCTCTCCGGCGCCCCAATTGTCGGGGTTGTCCGTATATTCGATCATTGGCCACGGCTCGACGCCCCAGCCGCTTCCCGTCCATTTTTCAAATGGGCCGTCGGGCGATTTGCTGCGGGCAATGCAGACGTCATTATCCAAGCCTCGCTTATCGCGCGTCGTCGTGTAGCCGATATAATAATATCCGCCGAACTTGATCACGCCCGGGTCGCATGTTGATAAATCGTCATACCCGCCCGCAGTCGGCTTTAAGGCCAAACGCTCCGTGCTGCTGCGTTTGCCTGCGTCATATAGGCGGGCATAACTGACCATATCGGAAATGTCGCCCGGCCCGTCCGTTGCGCACCAGAGATCAAGGCTGCCGTCGGTATTGAGGATCATTGAGGGGCCGTAGCGATATCCGCCGCCCTCAACTCTGGGCGTGTAAATATCGATCCCGGCGTCAATGGCGTCAGCCTGAAGAAAGGTGGAAGGATCACCGGCTTCCACCGGCTGTGAGGGCGCAAAATCTCCGCCGCCAACCGCCGACCCAAACGCGGCCAAAACGGTATACAAGCCGGCAAACAGCGTTTTCAGAACCAGATAAAAGTTATGCATTGACATTTTCTGCCCCTCCCTGCGCAATCCTGCGCTGTAAAAACCTGTTTAAAACATATCATCAAACGGATGGCCGAGAGTCGTATCGTCTCCATTTTTTGAAAGCACTGATCCAATTTTAAATATTTAAATAAAATATACGTTACAGCTTAGTCTAGTATATCAAAGGCTTTCTTCTTTTTCAATGCATTTTGGAGAATTCGTATCAGAAAACGGCAAAGAGATCCGATTT
>JAFZNN010000084.1 GCA_017550895.1 Clostridia bacterium | reverse complement strand
TCTCCTTGCCATTGAAGAAAAGGAGGAACAACCCGTGAAGAAAAAAATGACGTTATCATTCGCGTTTGCGTGTATACTCTGCGTGACCGTGCTGGCCGCGGTGGCCTTCGCCGTCTCCGGTATACTGGGCGACAAGCCGGACGAGACGCTGCAGCCGCTTTCGCCGGGTGTGACCGAAACCCCCGCCATCGATCCCGCGCCGGAAACCGACGCGATGAACGCCGTCTACTGGCACAGGGAGGACGGCCATTTCTACCACGCCGACGAAACCTGCTCCGGCATGAAGAACGCCGTACCGGTCTCCGCCGCCGATGCGCAGGCCATGGGCCAGGAGCCTTGCCCCATCTGCGTCGGGCAAGCCGTGCAGGCGGAACCAAGCTACGACGGCGCGATGAGCGCGGCCCTTGAGGACACCGGCCTGGTGTCCGGCCACAACACATATCTGTGCACCGGCGAGCCGCGAGCCTGGGGCATCGAATTGCTCGACCCGAACTGCGAGAATTTCTACGTCAGCTCCGAGCCGCTGAACAGCTCCACCAACGGCCAGTGGTCGAACGATATTCTCACCGTGCACAGCGCCGTTGTCCTGCGTACCCGCGGCGCGCTGTACTGCGAATTCGAGTTTTCCATGAACGTGCAGTCGATAAGCCCCTGGTCCATCCGCATCACCCCCGATATCGCCGGCATGGGCCTTATGGGCTGGCGCGACGCGAAGGTGCTGGAGGTGACGAACGCGGACAATGAAACCCATTATCTGCTCTCCATCACCATGGAAAGCCCGAACGAGCCATCGGTCAGCCGCTGGTGTGTCTACGGCGGCCCGTCCGAAGAGCAGCGCCACCTCATCGCTGAGTTTGGCGTTGTATAACCATCCCACCCTCCCTCCCTCCCCGCCGCGCCTCATCGCGCGGCGGGGTTTTCCATAAATGCGCTTGACAAGCTGCCGCGCCATGCTTTAATATTGAAACGTAAACGGGAGGGCTCATGATTTCCGCTCGTTCGGAAAGGCTAACCGTAATCCATTGTTGAAAGGAAGCGTATTCCCATGGCCAATCGCATCGTTCTGAACACCATCTCCTATCACGGCAAGGGCGCCATCGAAAACATCCTGCCCGAGCTCACCGCACGCGGCTATAAAAAAGCCTTCGTCTGCACCGATCCCGACCTGCTCAAGTTCGGCGTGACCGGCAAGGTCACCGCACTGTTCGACGCGGCCGGCTTCGCCTATGAAATCTACTCCAACATCAAGGCCAACCCCACCATCGAGAACGTGCAGACCGGCGTGGCCGCGTTTGAAAAGAGCGGCGCGGACTGCATCGTGGCCATCGGCGGCGGCTCCGCCATGGACACCTCCAAGGCCATCGGCATCATCGCGAACAACCCCGAGTTCGCCGACGTGCGCTCGCTGGAAGGCGTCGCGCCCACGAAGAAGCACGCCGTGTTCACCATCGCCGTGCCCACCACCGCCGGCACCGCGGCCGAGGTCACCATCAACTACGTCATCACCGACGTCGAGAAGAAGCGCAAGTTCGTGTGCGTGGACACCAACGACATCCCCGAGATCGCCGTTGTTGATCCCGACATGATGAGCACCATGCCCAAGGGCCTCACCGCCGCCACCGGCATGGACGCGCTCACCCACGCCATCGAGGGCTACATCACTAAGGGCGCCTGCGCCATCTCCGACATGTTCCACCTCGAAGCCATCCGCCTGATCGCCGCGAACCTGCGCGGCGCGGTCAACAACACCCCCGAAGGCCGCGAAGGCATGGCGCTGGGCCAGTATATCGCCGGCATGGGCTTCTCCAACGTGGGCCTGGGCATCGTGCACAGCATGGCGCACGGCCTGTCCGCCCTCTATGACACGCCCCACGGCGTCGCCTGCGCCATCATCCTGCCCACCGGCCTTGAATACAACGCGCCCGTGGCCGGCAAGCGCTACCGCGCCATCGGCAAGGCCATGTGCGTGCCCGGCATCGACATGATGGACGACGAGCAGGCCGCCTCCGCCACCATCGCCGCCGTGAAGCAGCTCTCCGCCGACGTGGGCATCCCCGCCGACCTGAAGGGCATCCTGAAGGACGAGGACGTGCAGTTCCTGTCTGAATCCGCGTTCGCCGACGCCTGCCGCCCTGGCAACCCGCGCGACACCAGCGTGGAGGAGATCAAGGCGCTGTATCGCGGGCTGATGTAATAACTGCTCCGCAGTATGTGGACGGGGGAGCAAGCTCCCCCGTCGCTGCCAATGCCGAGCCGCCGCGCAATGCCGGACTGGCGCGGCCGACCCGCGCGCTTATACGAAAGCCGATAATACACACAGGAGAAACCCAAGCGCCATGATTGGAACATCCCTGCCCCTGGGCGTACTCACCGACAATCCGAATCAGGAGGCCGACAAGCGCCTGCTGGACGCCTACGGCGGCAGCCGGGCGCTGCTGCGCGGCCTGCGCGAGGCGGGCGTGGGC
>JAFZNN010000083.1 GCA_017550895.1 Clostridia bacterium | reverse complement strand
CCTCAACGGAGAGGATCAGGTATTCCGGCACCTTCGCCGTGCCGCCGAAGGAGGAGCGGCCCATTTCGATCCCGTTCACATAAAAAATATACTCGCTTTCATTCCATTCCAGCCCGTAGGTGTTGAAGGTTTCATAGGGATCGTTCAGCAGAAGATAGGATTCGCACACGTGGCTGCTTTTGAGATCCGCGCCGTAGCCGTCGATGTGAATGTTGCTGGAAACGCGGCGGCTGAAGCGTTCGCCGTAAAACGGCGATTCAAAAATGTCGATCTCCGCACCATCCTCGCCGCCGTTGCCCACCTGGCCCATGCTGTTTGAGAGCATCCAGAAGGCGCTCCACATGCCGCAGCCCTTGGGCAGGATGCAGCGCACCTCGAAGTAGCCGAAGGTCTGCGCATACAGCCCGTTGGTATCGATCCCGCAGGTGTACCAGCCGGGCTTGCCGTTTCCGTTCAGGCCCTCCGGCAGATACTGCGTCTGGATATGCAGCATGCCGTCTTTGACCTGCGCCATTTCCGTGCTCCAGTAGCTGCCGCGGCGCACGGTCGCCTCCGCGGCGGTGTAATGGCCCCGCCATTTGGCCGTGTCCAGGCAGTCGCCGTCAAATTCATCGCTCCACACGAGCGTCAGCTCCTTCTCATGGGGAACGCGCGGAAAGCTCCCGGCGGGCAGCATCAGAACCAGACTGAGCAGCAGCGCCCAGAGGCCTTTCATCAGCGGTGCGAATTTCATTGTGCATGCCTCCGTTTCAATCGTTGATTCCTCGCGGCGCGGCAAACGGCCGGCCGCCGCATTCATTGTAGCACACCCGGGCGCAAATGAAAAGCGGTTTTTTGATCCTTGCTCTTGCCGCAGCGCATCCGGCGGGGAGAAAACGCGATTGCGTCACAGAACAACTTTTTTAAACCGGGCGGCTGAAAATTCATCCGCGGCAGAACCGGACCGCCGGATCGCCGCTTCCCAGCCTGATCAGACAGCCGGTAAAGCCGCTCTCCCTTTCCGGCTTCGCGCCGACGACGACGGGGCAGGGCTGCCCGAAGGTGTCGAAGGCGTCGCCGGGGGTGCTCACAAAGCAGTCGTGGTAGTGCCCGGTCAGGATCAGATGCGGCCGCACGTATTCGCGCAGCAGCCCCGTCCATTCCCGAAAGAGCTCGGGTTCGATATCAAACGGCGCATGGTCGAGATGGGTGAACGGATTGTGGACGATCACGAGCTTTTGCCGCACATCCGGCGCGGCGTATTCCGTCGCGGCGTTTGCGATCACCTGCCGCAGAAACGCCGTCTGTTCCTCCCGGAAAGCATGGCAGCAGTTGACGCCGCCGTATTCCGGATGATCGTCCGGTTTGTCTTCACCGGTGTCAAGCACCAGCGCCCACAGATCGCCCAGCCGCAGGGTATAATAGGTTCGGCCGTTCTCCGTTGGGATGAAATCGCCCATTCTTTCCGCCGCCTTGCCGCGCAGATCGTGGTTGCCGCGCGTGCAGATCACCGGCAGGCTTCCGTGCGTGACGCCCTGCGCCAGACGAAAGATCGTGTCAAAATCCCCGCTTTTGTCTGCGGCGTCAATGACGTCGCCGTTGAGCACCAGCAGATCGATCGCCGCGCCGCACTGTTCGGCCGATCGGATCGCGTGCTGCGCCCTGCCGTGCGTGTCGGCAATCTGAAACAGATTGCATTCCCCCGCGGGAAGCGGACGAAACGCGAATTCGAAACGCTCCTCCGGCAGCAGGCAGCTGCGGTAAGCGCGCCGCTCCAGCACCGGACGCACGATCACGGCGTACTTTCCGGCACGGTCCAGCGCTGCCTGCGGCACCGTTGCGCGGTGAACGCGCGTCTGCGTGCGCAGCACGCCGTTGAAATGGTCATGGAACCGCACGCCGTCGATCTCGACGCTGAAGGTGCAGTCCGACCCGACGCGGGCCAGAATCTGATAGGTCGTTCCGACGGCAAACACGGCGGGGTCGAAAAGCAGGGTCTTTTTCATGTGCGGGCTCCTCCTTTCATTTCTGTCATCGTCCTGGCGCAAAGGCGACTCTGCCGAAAGCACCGTGCGCAGGATCGCTTCGTCGGAAAAGCGGAGGATGCCGCCGTTCCGATCGTTGATTTCTCGCGGCGCGGCAAACGGCCGGCCGCCGCATTCATTGTAGCACACGCGGGCGCAAATGAAAAGCTGTTTTTTGATTCTTTCTCTTGCCGCGGCGCATCCGGCGAAAAAATGCGGTTGAATCACAATACAAACAATGGTATAATGACCTTGATAAACGGATTTTTGCGCGAAGGGGAAACCCTGCTGCGCGCGAGCATTTCTTGCAAAAAGGAGCGTCGTTATGGTGCAGTTCCTGACCTATATCTGGTTGGTTTTTGTTCTGATCTTCCGCACCGTGTTCCCCGTTTACGGGCCGGTGCAGAGAACAACCGTACCCGACACCGGCTCGATGACCGCGACAGACGCGCTCGGCCGGCAGGCGGTCTCCGCCGGGGAAAGCAAAAAGAAGGTGGGCGTCTTCTATTTTCTCTGGAACGGCGAGCATTCGCAAAGCGGCCCCTATGACGTGACAAAAATCATGCAGAACGATCCGCTTGCCTACACCTCGGTCGAGCGCTGGGAGGCGGCGGGCGGCGGCGGCTATGCCGTCTGGCACCATTGGGGCGAGCCGCTGTTCGGCTATTATTTTCAGTCGGATCGCTGGGTCGTGAGCCGTCACTGCCAGATGCTCACAGACGCCGGCGTGGATTTCATCGTGTTTGACACGACCAACGCCGTGCCGTATCTTGAGCGGGCGGCGGAACTGATCGACGTGTGGTACGGCTACTATCTGCAGGGCAAAAACGTGCCGAAGCTCGCCTTCTACACAAATTCGGATTCCGGCCGGATGCTCAATCTCCTTTATGATACATTTTACGGCAACGCCGCGTTGAAGGAAAGATATCCGAAAATCGACGATCTGTGGTTCCGGATGAACGGCAGGCCGATGATCGTGGGCAACGCGGACGACGCCAATCTGCGCCCCGAGGTAAAGGACTACTTCCGGATCAAGGCCGTGCAGTGGCCGACCGATTCCAAACACAGCGACGGCTTCCCCTGGATGGAATTCGGCACCACGCTGCACACGGTCGGCGGCTACTATAAAAACTCCCTGCAGGATGAAAGCATCATGAACGTCTCCGTGGCGCAGCACTGCGATTCCTGCCGGTTCAGCGCCTCCGCGTGGTACGGGCGAAAGGATCACGGGCGCAGCTGGCACAACGGGAAGAAAGATCCGGCGCAGGACGCCGTGCTGTGGGGCTACAACTTTGCCGAGCAATGGGACTACGCGATCAAGCTCGACCCGGATATCGTCTTTGTGACGGGCTTCAACGAATGGACGGCGATGCGCCTGAACGAGCCCGGAGAGCCGATTGCATTTATTGACAACTGCGACGAGGAGTATTCGCGCGACGTGGAACCCTCGGCGGGCCGTCTGGGCGATAATTACTACATGCAGCTTGTCAGCTACATCGGCAAATTCAAGCGGTCCGTCAGCGCGGTTTTCACCGGCAATCAGGTTACAATCGACGTCGGCGGCGCGTTTGACCAGTGGGCGGACAGCCGCATCACCGCCGTCTACAAGGACTACGAAAACGACACGTTTGACCGGAATTCCCGCGGCTTCGGCGACACACACTACACGGACGCCTCCGGCAGAAACGACATTGTCAATGCCAAGGTCGCCGAGGATGCGCAGAACCTGTATTTCTATGTGGACACGGCCGCTGCGCTTTCCCCCGCGACGGACAGCGCATGGATGACGCTGTTTCTCAACACGAGCGGCAAAACGGGCTATGATTTCGTCATCAACCGCACCGCCCCCGTCGGCGGCAAAACAGCCGTGGAGGCCATCGACGGGGACCGCCGGCAGACCGTCGGCGCCGCGGAGATCCGCTTCGAGGGCAACCGGCTGATGCTCAGCGTTTCCAAAAGCCTGCTCGGGCTCGGCAAGAACGCGTCCTTCAGCTTCAAATGGGCGGACAACTACATCGACGGCGATCTCATGTCGTTCTACACAAAGGGCGACAGCGCCCCCTACGGCAGACTGAACTGGATGTACGGGTGCGGAAAGTAAAAACGTCCCCTTACGCGTTGTCTGCAAGAAGCAGTATTGCGGCATCCCTTGAACAATTTTATTAAGGAGCAGATTATGGCAATGAAACTTGTATCATATCAATGTCCGGCATGCGGAGCCGATCTGATCATTGAAGAAAACAGAGATCAGGCTTTTTGTTCTTACTGCGGAAGCAAGATTCTTCTCCAGGATGAAAACATTCACACTTATCATTATGTGGATGAGGCCAGCATCAAGCAAACCGAAGCAGAGACCATGCTTCGGATGAAAGAACTGGAAAGTAAAGAAGAAAGCAAACAGTATAAAAGAAAAATACGGAGTTATTTCTTGGCGGGAATTCTTATCGCTGTAGGATTGTTATTATCTATAGCTGGTTTTGCTCCGGCATCTGTTGCTGTTATTGCCGGGATTATCATTGCTACAACTGTCAGCGATAAAGAGAAAGCGGAGAAAAGAGAGAAAGAGAAAGAGAATGAAAAGCAAAAACAGTCTCCCGATGCGATTTGTATTACGGAGAGCATGTGTGAATGTGAAGGAGAGAACTACAACAGTACAATTATCCTCTTTGAGAGTGCCGGCTTTGAGAATGTCAGGGCCATTCCTTTGAACGATTTAAACACTATCACGCGCGTAAGAAACGGAAAAGTCAAAGAGGTGTCAATCGCAGGCAAAAGCGATTTCGAAGAGGGCGATACTTTTTCAAAAAAAGCAAAAGTACTGATCACCTATCACAGTCTCAATTGAAACCATTATTGAACGCTCAACATTTTCAGGTTCAGCGTTGAGAAGAGTTTGTCATTATAAAACCAAAACCACCCGTCAAACGGGTGGTTCGCTCCGGGGCCGAAGGCCCTTGTTGCCCGCCCGCGTCTTGCGACGCGGGCGGGCGCTTTGTTTGTGTTTGCCCTGAAAAGGGCTGTCCGGCAGGCGTCCTTGTAATGCGATCCTAGTTCTGATTCAGCGGATCTTCTACCGAAAGCACCGTGCGCAGGACGGCTTCGTCGGAAAAGCGGAGGATGCCGCGATCGCCGACGACGATCTTTGTGCCGCCGTTGAGCAGCGGGGAGAAGCCGGAGGCCGGCCCGATCTTCATCATGTAGGTCAGGCGAACGCCGTCATAAAGGAAGGAAAAGTTATTCAGGTGCTCATGACCGCAGAAGACATAGCTGCCGCCCGCATTCTTGATTGCGTCAAACAGGCCGTTGTCCACCGGATTCCCGTCCGCGTCCCGCGCGCAGCAGATCTTCTCACCGTAGGTGCCGACCGCGCCGCTGTCCGGTTTCCACGCGTTCTCTGCGCTGTCCCATTTTTCATCGCAGCCGTACTGATACTGCGCAAGCGGGATGTGCAGCATCGTCGTGATCTCGGCCTGGCCGCCGCTGAGCCGGTTGACGCCCGCAGCCGCCCAGGCAAACCAGGCGACCTGTTCTTCATTGCAGGCGGAATGATGCGAATCCATCATGACGAGCGCTTCCACAATGCGTTCTCCGCCGCTGCCGTCTTCCTCAGTGACGCCGACAACGTAGTTGCCCACGCCCAGGGACGCGGGCCCCTTCCGGAGGACGCAGTGGGGACTTTTCAGCATG
>JAFZNN010000082.1 GCA_017550895.1 Clostridia bacterium | reverse complement strand
GCGCATATTGTCATGCGAATAGATATACTGATAGGTGCAGTGATTGCTCTGCGAATCAAAATCCACGGTCATGCCGTCGCCGACGTTCTTTTGCCCGGCGATCTCACAGTATTCGATCGTGCTGTTTTCGCTGCCCCAGAACCAGGCGGCGGCTGTGTAATACAGAACCTTTCCGTTTTCATCCACGCCCTCGCCCTGGCAGCAGTCGATCGCACGGCAATGCGTCATCAGCGCGCCGTCGCAGATGCCCAGAATGACCGCTTCGGCGTCCATATCATGGAAATACGTGTCCGTAATCAGCGCGTCTTTATTATAAACCGGGCCGAGCTCGCTGAATTCATCCTCCTCCCACGGGCTGCCCTTGCTCTGGTCGTATGCGCCCCAAAGGCTGACGCCGTTGCCGCAGTCATACAGCTCGCAGTCCCGGAGCGTGAAGCCGTCCACCGGATAGAGCGAGCGGGCGGGCAGCCCCTTGACCATGACGCAGGCGCGCGCGCCCGCTGCGCCGGCGGAAAGATTGTCGCGGCAATCCACCTTGTAATTCTGAATGTTGTGGATCTTCAGCCGCTCCAGCGTGATCCCGACGCTCGGCGTGTGCAGCGTGTCGATCCAGATGCCGCCGCCGTTCGGCGCGGTGATCTCCAGATCGCACACCGTCACATAAGAGCAGTCGAACAGGCGCAGCACTTCCGCGGGCGCATCCGTCGTCAGAAGCGGATCCGCCCCTTCGCCGTATGCGGAAATCAGAATCGGCGCATCCGCCGTGCCGCTGCTGCCGCTGACGGTCAGGGTGCAGGGATACACGCCGCCCCGTCGGAACAGCACGCGATCCCCCGCCTGCAGGGTGCATTCGGTAACCGGCACCGTTTTCCATGCCGTCTGCGGCGAAAGGCCGTTGCCCGTTTCATCGCTGCCGTCGATCGCGTCGATATAATAGGCCGTCCCCTGCGCGGGCGCCGCGGCAGCCGGGCAGGCGCACAAACCGAGGATGCTCATGCAAAGCAGGAAAGCAATCAGTTTTTTCATGGATCCGGTCTCCTCTCTTTCCAAATTCGGAAAATGCCGGCTTGATTCAGGCGGCGCAAGCGTCAATCAGACGGCGCCGTCCGCTTGCCGGTCAGTTCGAACATATTCCGGTTGAAGCTCATGGTCACCAGGTGCTGCTTTTGCGAGGCGACCTGATTGGAAACGCTCGAAATCACATACGCGCGCAGCGAATCGATCGCCATATCCGCGCTTGCCAGATCAAACTTTTTGCCCGTATCCCTTGTGACGATGCGAATGACGTTGTCTTCAATCAGGATCGCGCATTCCGCCTGCACACGCTCGCCGCTGTTTTTTTCATACACCAGCATGAACATTTCTTCAAACAGCAGCATCGCGCGATACACGGTTTTGACGTCAAAGCCGCGCGCCTCCAGCGCCTCGCCGACCTGATCGCGGGTGTTGACGATGGCGTCGGCATCCACGTCAAAGCTGTAAAGCAGCGCCTCCTTGCCCTGCTCCCGGCTCTTGAGCAGCATCGGCGCATCCGCGCCGTAGCGAAGGCGCAGGAACGCGTGGGAGGCAAGCCAGGCCGCAAGCGACGCGGCTGCAAGGCCGGCAAACATACCGTAAATGCCGAAAAAGTGACCCAGCGCCAAAGCAAGCGGCACAGAGAACAGCACGTCGCGGAAGGCGCTGATCACAACGCCGAGCGCGATCCTGTCCAGCAGAAGATAGTAAGACGCGGACAGATAAAGCAGGCTGACGAACGCAGACCCCAGCGAGAGGATCCTGAGTCCGGCCACGGCATAGGCCGCAACGGCAACGTCGCCGATGCCGAGCAGCACAGGCACGGCCGGCGCGACCAGCTGCAGGAGCACCGTCAGAATGATCCCCTCCGCAAAAGCGGTTTTTCTGGCTCTGTTGTAGATCGTGCGGATCCCGGGGAAACAGTCCTCGCCGAGATACACGCTGATGATCGGCGTGATCGCCTCCCCGATGCCGTCAAATACCAGCTGGAATTCGCGGCACAGCGTCACGACCGAAACAAGGATCAGATACTCCGTGCCGAACCGGGTACAGACAAACCAGTTCAGCACGGCGTTTCCCGCGCCTAAATACAGATAAGTACTCGCGTCGATGACGCTGTATCGAACGATGCTCACGAGCATTTTGCCGGAGAAATACAGATTCAGCCGGAGGGAATTGCCCTTTCTGAGCAGGTGCGCAAAAAGGACCGCGAGCGACAGGAACGTGAACAGGCAGGAGGCAAGGCCGATGCCCTGAATGCCCATGAACCGCACGAGCAGCAGGGACGCCGCCAGATTGCCGATCCCCTGCACCAGGTTTGCCGCAATGGAAACGCCTTCGTCGCCGTCACTGTAGACCATTTCCGCCATCAGCATATCGAGCGGCATCAGGAGCATGGTGAAGCGCATCCAGGAAAGATAGCCGCGCGCCTGCGCGAGCACCTGCGCCGAGGGGTGGAACGCCTGCAGAAAGCGGTC
>JAFZNN010000081.1 GCA_017550895.1 Clostridia bacterium | reverse complement strand
GGTCGCCGAACAGACTCGCGAACGAGAATAGCAGCAGGCCGACCACGATCGAAAGCAGCAGCCCGACGCCGAACACCCGATCCGCGTCTTTCTTCCTGAAACTGCCCATCTCAAGGGAATAGCGAATCGGCACACCGAGCGAAAAAACGGAGCCGAAGAAAGCGGAAACGGAATACAGCGGCGTCACGAGCGTGATGCCCGCCGCGCCGTCCGACCCGACGAACAGGCCGGCTATGACGGAATCCGAAACCAGAAGAACGGATACGACCATCATCGTCAGTGTTCCGCCGAGCAGCATCTTGTCATATTTTTTGACCATCAACGGCCGCGCTTTGTTTTTTTCTTTTTTCTTTCTGCTCATTTTTTCACCGTCTTTTTTGTTTTGCATCCGACTCCGGCTTCAAAAGCGGGGCTTGGGAAGGGCACCGTTCAGCCGATCTCGCTCCAGGCCTGCGCCAGTTTCTCAATGATCGGCAGATTCTGCGGGCACGCGGCCTCGCAGGCGCCGCAGCCCACGCACTGATCCGCGCCGTTCGCGTTCTCTTTGATCCGGTTCAGGCCCCAATCCTGCGCGGGATCCGCGCAATAGAGCGAACAGTTATTCCACGCGGAGAAAATCCCCGCGATATTCACGTCGTTCGGGCAGGGCATGCAGTATCTGCAGCCGGTGCAGCCGATCTTTGTGCGGTCGAGATAGGCCTGCCGCACGTTTTCGATCAGCTGCAGCTCCTGCGCATCCATGCAGCCCGCTTCCGCGCAGTCAAAAATGCGCAGATTCTCCGCGATCTGCTCCGGTTCGTTGCAGCCGGAGAGCACGACGGAGACCTCAGGATGGTTGCACAGCCAGCGGAACGCCCACTCCACCGCGGCGCGCTGCACCGGGAAGGCGTCATAAAGGGCCTGCACATTTTCCGGCGCGCGGGAAAGCCTGCCGCCGAGCAGCCCCTCCATGATGACGACGGGGATCCCCTTCTCCGCCGCCAGCTTCAGGCCTTTTTCGCCGGCCTGATGGTCGATATCCATGAAGTTGTACTGGATCTGCACCATATCCCAGTCGTAATCGTTCAGAATATATTCGAAATCCTCATACGGGCCGTGGAAGGAGAAGCACTTGAAGCGGATCTTCCCCTCCCGTTTCATATCGTCAAAAAACGCCGGCGCGCCGATGGCCTTGAAGGATTCCCATTCTTTTCTGTTCAGCCCGTGCATCAGATAAAAATCGATGTGGTCGGTCTGCAGTTTTCCGAGCTCCTCGGCCAGCAGCGCCTCCATACTCGCGCGATCCCGGACCGCGCCGAGCGGCATCTTGGTGGCGATGGTGACCTTTTCGCGGTAGCCGTCCCGCAGCGCCTTGCCCACCACGATTTCAGAGGTTTTGTCCAGGTAAACGTAGGCGGTGTCCAGATAGTTGACGCCGCCGTCGATGGCTTGCCGGATCAGCGCGATCGCCTTCTGCTCGTCAATCGTGCTGTCACCGGACGCCGCGCCGTTGAAGCGCATGCAGCCCAGGCCGAAAGCCGAGGCCTGCACGCCCAGCTTCCCCATGGTACGGTATTTCATCTCATTTCCTCCTTTTCAGGTCTCTTCTCAGGCCGGATCCGCCGGGCACAGGAAGCGCGAAACGCCGACGTCGCACACGCGGATCCTCTGACCGTGCCGCTCTTCCTCCGTTCCCCGGATCTTGCCGGCAAGGATCCGCTCGGCGCCGTCGATCAGCGGCGCGATCACGTTGCGGTGCACCTGTTCCGCCGCGTGCGAGGGATAAATCACGTCGAAATCCTCCCGCCGTGACAGCCGACGGAGACTGGCAATGTAGGCTTCAAAATCTCTCTGCGGCCCGAACATATAGATGTCGCCGTCCGCCTGGATCGGATCGCCGCCGATGAGGCAGCGGTTTCGGCGATCGAGCACGGTGATGCTGCCCGGCGTGTGCCCGGGCAGGTGGAGGATCTCCAGCTCCCGCTCGCCCAGATCGATCACATCGCCGTCGAAAACCGGGAGGATCCGCCCGCCCCCGTGCTGCACATTGTGATAGAACGCCGCTTCGGCCGGATGCATATAAAACGACGGAAACTGCGCGTTCGAGGCGATATGATCCCGGTCCGCATGCGTGTTCAGAAGCTGAAAAGGCAGATCGGTCTGCGCCGCAGCCAGCGCGCGGACGTCAAGACCCGTCATGCCGGTGTCGATCACCAGCGCGCGCTCCCTGCCCGCGAGCAGAAAGATCCGCACGCCCCGGTCCATCTGAACCCAGGTGTCGCTGAACAACTGTTTCATCGCGTTCCTGCCGCTCCTTTCCGTCGGCGTTTTGCCGGGAAATCAAAAACCCAAAGAATCATCCATGATAATTATACCAGTATAACTTCTTTTTTTCAATCTTTTTAAATAAAAAGTTGACAGATTCATTCTTTAAAACTATAAAATGCGGATCCGGTCGATCTTTTCCGCCGCGGAGCGCCCGTCGCCGCGCGGATCTCCGGATACAAAAAAGCCGGGCTTTCAGATCGCAAGCGATGAAAGCGTCCGGCTGAGAAGCATTGCCATTCAGTTGTAAAACATCCGGGGAAACCGCCGGTTATCTGCTGTATTCAAAGCCGTCGGGCGTCACGCGGATGATCTGGTCGGCATATTTGAGCGCCGCGTGCCGGTGCGTCACGCACAGGACGGTGGGATGGTGCGGCACTTCGGCGATCGAGGTCAGAATCCGCTTTTCCGATTCATGATCCAGCGCGGAGGTCGCCTCGTCCAGAATCAGCACGGCGGGGTGCATCATCAGCGCGCGGGCAATGGAAATGCGCTGCGCCTGACCGGCGGACAGGCCCGCGTTGCGCTCGCCGATGCGCGAATGAATGCCCTTGGGCATGGCTTCCACGAATTCCAGCGCGTCCGCAAGGCGCAGAGCCTCCCGCGCCTGCTCCTCATCCGCCTGATCGACGCCGAAGCAGACATTCTCCAGAATGGTGCCGCTGAACAGTGTGTTCCCCTGGGGCACATAGCCCATGCGGCGGCGGACGGAACGGCTGGCGGGCAGTTTTTCGCCGGAAGGCGCAATGAATTCGATGCTGCCGGTCTGCGGCGTGAGCAGATGCATCAGCAAATGCAGCAGCGTGGTTTTTCCGCCGCCCGACGGGCCGACGATGACCGCAATCTCGCCCGGCAGAATATCACAGTGAAAGTCGGTGAACACCGGCGTTTCACGGGTGGGATAGGCATAGGACAGATTCCGCGCCACAATGCGGAACGCATCCCCGTCCGGCGGCTCCGCCGCTTCCGATTCCTCGTCTTCGCCGAACTGCATCACCTCGTCGAGCTTGCCGGCCGAAACGAGCGTGCGCACGAAGGTCGGCAGCGCGGAGGCAAAGCGGGAGACCGGCCCCTGAATATAACCCTCGAGCGCGATCAGCATCGAAAGCGTGCCGTAGGTAACGGCGCCCTTGTGCAGATTCATCAGCGACCAGCCGAAGACCAGCAGATAGCCCGCGTTGAAAAACACGTCCATCGCGGTACCGGTCGTATAGGAAAAGCGGTTCTTTCTGCGCAGCGCGTCGACTTTGTTGAAATGGAGCCGCTCGAGCTTCGCGGACTGCGCGTCCTCTCTGCACAGGCCCTTGACCAGGCGCAGATTGGTGCAAAGCTCGGTCTGAAACGAGGATTCATCCACGCTGGCCTGGCGCAGATCCTCCTGCAGCGGCTGCATCCGCAGACGCATAAACAGCATAGTCACCGCGGAAATCAGGCCGCCCGCCAGCAGGATCAGCAGAATCTGCCGGTTGACAAAAAACACGATGAACGCAGCGAAGATCAGCTGCAGCACCGCCCCGACCAGCGCCGGAAAAGTCTCGCAGGCAAAATTGGCAACCTCGGCGGAATCGCCGGAAATGCGCGTATTCAGATCGCCCACGGACAGGCTGCTCATCTTGAGCATCTGCGCCTTCAGCACCGCCTCATAGACTTTTTTGCGCACGCTGAAGGTGATCTTCACATAATACATCGACGTGATGTAATCCAGAAATCCCCAGGCGATCGACCAGGCCGTGAGCAGGATCGCATACAGAATGAATCTGTTGGTAACATCCTCCACGAGCTCTTTGCTGTCGATCAGATCCTTGACGTAAACGGAGAAAAAGACGCCCATGAGCATCTGCACGACATTCAGGGCGATGATGCCCGCAAGGTAAAGCCGGAACCGCTTGACCACCTGCGTCACCCAGGAAAGCAGGTGGAGATGCTCTACCAGCACCCGGAACGCATCACGAATTCGTCTTCCCATCGTTTCTCTCTCCCTGCCGCATCCAGCGGCGTGCATAGTCCACAGCCACGCGGGCTGCATCGTCATCCATCCGGCAGCGCAGCCGGGCGCAGGGCAGCGCCTGCGCGGTCGGCGCAAGGTCGTTCATTGTGCGCACCAGCGCGCCGGGCGTGAAATGATCCGCCACCATGCGCTGGGAAAGCAGCACCAGCTTTTCCAGCCCCTCCACCGGCTGCGCGCGGTTCTCGTCGCCGCGCTCCAGAAAGAACACGCCCCCCAGCGGGAACGCGCCTGTGTGTGCGACGCCGGAACTGCCGCACCAGGGCAGACCGTAGGCCGTCACCGGGCATTCGCCGGCGCGGATCGCCAGCTGATCGCCGTTGAAATCCTCCGCCGCAAACACCTTGCGCCACAAGGCGGCGTGCGTGGTTTTGCCCGTGCCGCTCAGCGCGCTGAACGCGTAGACGCGCCCGTCGAGCAGGACGGAAGCGCTGTGCAGCACATAGACGCCCCGCATCTGCAGCAGCCAGTAAACGCTGCCCTTGACAGCGTCCATGAGTGTGAACGGTTCGGGCGCGGCGCTGTGCACGGCCGCGATGATCTCCGGCACGGGGCGATCCAGGCGCAGCATCGTGCCCGGCACGATCCCCGGTTCCCGATACCGCATGCGCACCGCATCCGGCCAGACCGTCACGATCTCTTCCATCTCATAGGTCTCGCCGCCGGTCCGCTCCAGCACGTCCGGGTCGCCGAAGCGCACGATCGCATCCGGCTTTCCCTCACAGAAAAACGGGCGAAAGGCGGGATCGATCCACGCCGCCGGCAGATCCAGGCCGAGCCGCAGCCCGACCGCATCGATCACCTGCATCGTTCAGTCCTCAAGCAGCTGCAGCGCGCGCAGCGTATCACAGAAGGCACGGATCTGCGCATCCAGCGTCGCCTGCTCCTCGGCGTTTTCGGGCAGGAAGCGCGCCGCCGCCATCTGCAGCAGCGTCGCTTCGTCCGGCTCGGTGCGCAGCGCTTCGAGCACCCACGCGCCGGTTTCATTCAGCCGATAGACCATGCCGCCGTCAATCACGGCCCGGCCCTGCGGCAGAAGCACGGGCTGTCCGGCGATCTGTTCGAGTTGATAGGATGACTTCAGTTTCATGCGTGTGCCTCCGTAAAACTTCAAGAAATAAAAGAAAGGGACCCGTTGCGGGGTCCCGTTTTGCCGCCGAGCGGCGAGACGCAGGGCAAAGGAAAGCGTCAGGGCTTGTTGTGGCCGTTGCCGTGGCCGTTACCGTTGCCGTGGCCGTTGGCATTGCCGTTGCCGTTGCCATTGCCGTTGTTGTGGCCGTTGCCATTCCCGTTGCCGTTGTTGCCGGACTTCTTGGCAAACACCTGCTCGCTCTCGAGCGTGTTGATCGCAAGGATCACGGGCGTTTCAAACTTCTTCATTTAAAGCGCCTCCTCCGATCAGGGATTGTTGCCGTGGTGGCCGCCGACGCCATCGTCGTGCCAGTCGCCGTGACCCTGGCCGTGGTTGTTGCTGTTTTCATTGCCGTCGCCCCAGCGGCCATTGTTGCTGTTGTTGCCGGAGTGCTTGGCAAAGACCTGCTCGCTCTCGAGCGCGTTGATCGCAACGATCACGGGAGTTTCAAACTTCTGCATGTGAATTACCCCTTTCAATATGGTAAATTTAATAAAAAACTATTTTGCAAGCAGCCGAAGCAGCTTTTTGCGATAACGTCTGGTGTGCATCCAAATCAAAACGTAGATGCGGTAAAACGGATGGCGCACGGAGAATTCCCGCCCCCTGCGGCAGATGCGCTCCACGCGGCCGAATACATTGCGCAGCGGCACATCCCGCTCCGGCGTGATATTGCCGTCCCCGAGCAGATCACACGCGCCGCTTTCGCCGCGCACACACAGCACCCGATGCACGGCCAGCAGGCCGCCCGCCTCGCGGAACAGCACCAGGTCGCCCGGCTTCGGATCGCCCTGCAGCGGGCCGACCACCACACTGTCCGTTTTGCCGTCCAGCAGCGGCCGCATGCTCACACCCTGCGGCGTGAGTCGAACGGCGTGCCCTTCGGCGATCAGCGCAACGGTAATGGATGCATCGTCTTTCATGCCACTTCTCCGCTGAAATCCACTTCACAGTGCCAGAGCAGACGCAGCGCCCACCAGGCAACGAAGGTGGTAAAGTAATATTTGTTTTTCAGCGCCATCTTCGGCAGATAGCGATATTGATGAAGATATTCGCCGTCCCGCTCTATACAGATATTCGGATAGAATTTCCAGTCGATGGGCATACGCCGGATAAACTGCTCCCAGTAGAGCTCCTTGCCGGAATTGAGCATGAGCCGCAGGAAGAATTCCATGCTGCAGCCGGTCTTCTTCCAGAAATCCTTCCGCATGCCCAGATGCTTCATGCAAAAGCACATCAGCGCGTTGCAGATGCGGGTGAAGCGCAGCTTGCGGATCATCCGGCGGAACGCGGCGGCGTCGATCTCGGGCGCGTAGCGGTTCACAAACGCGGTCAGATCCATGAGCATGCGAAATGTGATGGTATGCACCATCAGATGCTTGCCCGCGTGATAAATCAGATAAAGCAGATGCATCTCCGGCCGGAGCGTGCAGTATCGCCCGTCCGCAGACGGCACGACCGCATCCTCCGAAAAGCAGCCCGCCGCGCGCAGGATTTTGCGCTGCCGGGCGCTCATACGCTGAAAATAGAGGTAGTGCGCTTCCACCAGAACCCCGGCGGCGGACGCGTAAGTATCCACGCCGCACTGACCGTGATCCATGTCCCTGTCCATCGGGATCTCAAGCTCCTCCATCATCCGGTTGAAGGCTTCCCGCTGCCTGCCGGGCACAAACAGATCGATATCCCCGCTCGTGCGCACGACGGCGGGCGGATAGCATTCGTTGATGACTGCGCCCTTGAGCACGGCCGCTTTGATCTCACGGCTGCGCATTTCCTCAAACAGCTGCACGAGCGTCTGATCGAGGGACCGCTGATAAAGAAGATGCCCGAACGCGTTTTCCGGCTTGCGGAAAGCGGCGAGCGCGGGATCCTCGGAGCAGTCGATCATGCTCTGCATGCCGTGCAGATAAAACAGCTGCCGCAGGTCTGCGACATCCGCCGCGGGCACGGGGGTCTGCTCCTGATAAAGGAGATGCCGCGCGATCGCCGTCAAGGAATTGATTTGTTCCCGATCGAGCATCCGCCGGCCTCCTCCGAAGCAATCCGGCTTCCCGCAAAGGCAGGCGCCGGTTTGCGTGATTTTGCCTCCAGAAACGGCATCGTTCTGCAGTAAGCTGGAACTAACAGTTATCATAACACAGCATGCAAAAGATGTCAATAATTTTGGTTAAAAAACACCATTCTTGTTATTATTTACAGGTTGTATTTTTCCTTTTTTGAAAAAGTTGACAATATTGACAAAATACGGACTCCCGCCTGACGGCGCGATGCCGGAAACGGCCGCGGCTATGCGCGGACCCGCGCTCAGTCCGGATATCTGACGGTGCGGCCGGTGACGGCCTGCACGAAGACGACGGCGAAGCTCTGGAAGAACTTCTGAAGCGCGCCGAGGAAGCGGATCTCCGAAAGCAGGCTGCCGTCCTCCCCTGTTTTCTCAAGCGCTCTGACCTGCGCCGAATTCACGAAATCGAACCAGCGGACCACGCGCGTTTCATACCGATCCGGCGCGGCTTCATCCAGCTCGATCACGCGGTAGCCGTACTGCGTGGAGAACGCGTCGCCGTTGTATCTGGTCGACAGGGAATTGACGATATCAATCCCCTGATACTTTACGCCGAAGGCGTTGGTATGGTCGTGGCCGGTGAACATCGCGAGCACGTCCCCGCGCCCGACCATCGCCGCGAACTGGCCGTGGTTATAATAGCCCGGGCAGGGCATCTCGTGGAGCATGCCGTAATTCGTGAACGCTTTTGAAAAACGGTAATATTCCCCGTCGTGATAGATCCGCTTATAAGAAAAGGCCGTCCAGTAATCCTTCTCCTCGAGCGCGTCGTAGATCTCGGGCACAATGATATGCTGGAACACAAGCGAACAGATCTTTTTGCCGCTCCGGCGCTCCGCCGCTTCCGACTGCGCGGCATACCACGCGACCTGATCCTCGGCCACATTCGCGTAATGCCCTTCCGCGTCATAATCGCCGGAATCGAAGACCCAGAGATTGAATTTCAGCTCGTCGCTCTTTGCGGCATACAGCGGCACAAGATAGGTGCCGCAGCCGGTCAAGGCCGCGCCGTCGTCGATCGAAATCGAGCAGGGATAGCTGTTGTAAAGCGCCATCATCTCTTCCCGTGTGTAAACGCCGTTTTCGGAATCGTGGTTGCCGAAGGTCACGGCCACGGGAATCCCCCTGCTGTCAAAGACCGACATCAGCGCGTCAACAAGCTGCGCCGTATGCGCATAGGTATCCTCCGGGGCGAGGTCGCCGGTCAGCATCACCAGATCCGGCTGCTCGACGTCGCAGGCCATAGCGATCAGGCGCACGCTCTGTGCCGCGTTGTCGTCGTGCAGGTGCGTGTCGGTGATATGCAGGATCTTGAAGCTGCCGTCTTCATTGAACCGCAGCGGCGCGGTGACAAGGCTGTCGTCCGCGGCGGCGAACAGCACGGCGCCCGACAGGATCGCGGCGCAAAGCAGCAGCGAAAGGAGCGCTTTCATTGTTTTTTTCATCGTACTTCCTCCTTGATTGACCGCATCCGGCGGCGTCACGCTTTCTGCTGCGCGCGCCACCATTCCGTATAGGCGTCCGGATAATTCGTCTTGAAGCCCGTGACGCCCATGGCGCAGATCTGCGCCCACCACGCGGGATAATCCCCGAGGTTGGAGAACACCTTGATGCCCATGGCTTCGAACATCTCGACGTCCGCTTTGGTGAAGGCTTCGTTGTTCAGGCCCACTTCCCACAGGTCGGCGCTGCGGACAAACGCCATGGTCCGCTCGTTGATAAAGCGGATATTCGCGCCCAGCCGCAGTCCCGCGGGCTTGCCTTTCTCGCGGTAATGCGCCTGCATTTCCTCAAGCACTTCCCAATCGCCGGAGAACAGAATATATCTGGAAACATTGGGCGAGGCGGCGAGGATCTCATCCATGCGCGGGCACATGCCCTTGCACTTGAACTCGACCTCCACGTTGAGCTCGTAATCCACCGTCGCGAGCCAGGCGTCGAATTCCGGCATAGTGATCAGGTGCGTGACGCGATCCTCTCTGTAATCCGGCGGCGTGATCATGCGCCGTCCGCCGTCGTGCTCCGTCCACGGATCGGGGGGATACTTGAGCTTGAGCGCGTTGCGATAGGGAATCTCGAATTGTTTGATTTCATCGGCAGTCAGATCCAGCAGCCGGTCCCTGTGCCGCTCGAAGGTCATGTAGCCCATCGTGCCGTTGTGGGTGACGATGATCTCGCCGTCGCCGCTGCGCTGAATATCCAGCTCGATGCCCTCGCAGCCGAGCTCCGCCGCCTTCTGAAAGGCCTCGAGCGAATTCTCCGGCGCGAACTGGGTCACGCCCGTGTGGGCAAACCGCATGGGCAAGCCGCAATAGTCTTTTTGCATTCTTTCTTCCTCCCGAACCGTGATTCTTATTTCGGCTTCATTATACCATATTCCGTCGGAATTACAACCGGATTTTGCGAAAACACGCCGCCGGAAACGCCGAAAACCCCGGAGCAATGACCTGCATTCCTCCGGGGTTCCGATTCAATTGCGCTTTATCTGCAAAAAGGTCAGCTGAGCTCCGGCGTTTCCTCGACGTCGCTCACGGCCGCGCCCAGATTCTCCGCGTGCCGCGCGGCGCGGATCTCCTCGAGATCCTTATACATCTGCTGCTTCGTATCACCCTCCACGTTGTAGAGCGTTTTGAGGATGATCGCCTTAAACAGATTCGCGAACGCATAACCGAACAGCAGGAACGCGAGCAGCCACAGGCAGGTTTTGAGATAGGTGGGCTCCTTCTGCATCGTTTCGACCAGGTTGCCCTCCGCGGAGGACTGATAGCCGACCCAGGCGATCATGAAGGGGATCGCCAGCTCCTTGAGGTAGTTGATGGCGGTGTTGATCCAGCCGGGCACGATGCCCTGGATCGCTTCCATGCGCTCGCCGGTCTGCCATTCCAGATAGTCGTAATACTCCACGACAAAGTGGGAGTTGGACAGCTCCTGGATGCCGATGCCGACGCCGAACAGGAAATAGAACACATAGAAGAAAATGCTGTTCCAGCCCGTGAAGAACATCAGGCCCATTTTTGCCTCGGCAAAGCAGATCAGGAACAGAATGCCCGCGGAAATCATCGAATACGGGCCGCAGAATTTCAGCAGCTTTGTCGGCTCATGCTTCTGAGAGAGCTTCGCGGTGAGCACGTTGCCGACCACGGTGCCCGCAGCGGTGGGAATCGTCAGCAGCAGGTTCTTGGAGGAGCCGACGGTGATCGCGGCGAGATAAGTGGAGAATTTGCCGAGCGCCGCGAAGTTGTTGACCCAGCTCATATACTGATAGGCGCGGTAATTCCTGTATTGGAACAAAGAGAACAGCGCTTTTGAGACCTTGACCTTCTCCTTCTTCGGCAGCTCGATACGCTCCTGGCAGAACAGGCCGCACATCAGGTTGCCGAACGCCGTCACGATGGCCGCGACGATCGCGAGGGTCATGTACATTTTATTCTTGTCGTCGCTGAACAGGCCGTAGACGAAGGTGCCGAGATACGCTCCGCCGTAACCGATGTAATAGGAGAGCTGCCAGACCGTGGCGACGGTCTTTTTCTCCTTGGGATTGGGCGAAATCACCTGCGAGACATTCTGGCCGAAGTTGTTGAAGGCGTTGAAGATCGTCTGGCACAGGGCAATGCCGTAGCGGAACAGCGTCATTTTGCGCAGCGCGACCGACGCCGCGGCCTTCACCGCTTCCGTCGCGCCCGCCTGATTGCCGGCAATCACAGCCGCGGACCAGGTCTTGGGCACATAGAAGAACAGCACGGTCAGCGTGAAGATCGGCACAAGGCAGATGATGTACCAGTGACGGTACCGGCCCCAGCGGGTCTTCCATTTCTGCACGATGACGCCGGCGATCAGGCCGATGAGAATGCCGGCGACCGTCGTGAGCGTGGTCTGCACGGCAAGGATCTTGGCGATCTGATCCGAGTCGACGCCGACCGGGCCGTAATACAGCTCATGGAGGAAGGCGGCGGCGAGCGTGCCGGTCAGCGTTGTGCCGAACATGCCGCCGATGCGCGCGAGCATCAGGCAGACGTATTCGAATTTCGTCACGTTCTTCTGCTGCTCAGGCGGCAAAGCGTTTGCGGGTCTTGCGGTTGCGGAAGTACTCATAGTCTGATCCTCCTGTCCATCAGTTTAAGAAAGCTTGAGCACGGCGTTGTAGTCGTCGATGCCGTAGTTTCCGACCGTGTGTTTCATGGTTTCATAAAAGTCGAGCGTTTCGCCCTGGGAGCCCTTGAGCGTTTTGACAAACGGACGCATCCGTCTGAACGCCCTGAGCAGGAAATCGCCGCGGGGCGTGCCTTCCACATAGGGCTGATTGCCTTCAAAGACGGCGCGCACGAGATCGACCGCAAAATCGGTGACCAGCTCTTTTTTGATGCTCGGATCCACCTTGATCATCAGCATACGGCCGGCCCCGCAGAGCGTGAGCTTCGCGAGCCGCTTGCCGATCGCGGGAATGATCTTCAGCGTGGCGGGCGTTCTTTTCACATGCGTTTTTCTGAAAAAGACGTCCGGATTGTTGGCCATGCCGTCAATGACCGTGCGCAGCAGCCGGTCAAACTGCGCCTTGAGATATTCCTCGCCGGTCTGTCCTTTTTTATCCCAGTCAAACTCGGGGATCGGAATGCTCTTGATTTCCACGGTATCCGCGTCGGTGATCGTGACGTGCCGCAGGAAGGCGGGGCAGCCGATGGCTGAGCCGGTGCAAACGTCAAAGAACTTGTTGCCTTTCGCCGTTTCGACCACGTTGACGCTCTGATTGTGCATGTGGCCGGTAAAGATCAGATGCACGCCGTTGTCGGCGAGTGTGTCGATCAGCTTCTGCGCCTCGGCCTGACGGGCGTCCCCCACGACGGAAAGAATCGGCTGGCCGGCCAGCACGGGATAATGCTCCATGGCGATCATCATCTTGCCGTCCGACTGCGCCTGCTTCGCCTGCGCCTCGATCCAGCCGAGGAAGGCGTCGTCATAGGCGATGTGCTTCTCGCCGTCGATGTCGTTGCAGATCACCAGCAGCCGCACGTCGTCGGACAGCGCGGCGACATAGGACAGATGCTCCCGGTTGAACGCGATCGCGTCGTCGTAGCCGAAGTCCTTGTAGTAATCGTAAAGCTCCGTGAATTTCGTGCCCTCGACCGTGCCGCGGCCGTTTTCATTGAAGCAGAACGGCTTGTCGTTGAAATCGTGGCCGGCGGTCACCACGAAGATGCGTTTGCCGCTTTTTTCCTTGCAGTCCCGCAGCAGCTTCGTGAACGCCTCATGGCTTTCCTTCTCTCCCCAGAAAGACAGATCGCCGGCAATCAGAATTGTGTCGGCTTCATCCGCCGTGGTCAGCCAGTCGAACACGGCCTCGTTGATCGCCTGCGTTTCGGCAAAGCATTTCTGCTCGGAATCCATGAATTCCTCATATTCCCTGCCGTAGGCGCCCAGGCTGTTTTTGAAATAGTGGGTATCCGTCACCAGATAGAATTTCACCGGATCCATGCAGCCCCTCCTTTGTCTGTTTTGACATTGATCCCATTTTATCATATCAATCACGGTTTTTCAACCGCAAATTCACCGTTCTTTCCGGCTTTCCGCGCCGTCTGCCCGACGGGCGCCGCCGCAAAATCGCAGTTGAATCCCGAAAAAAAAGATGCTATAATATTTCAAAAGCAGAATTGACGGAGGCGACCTATGAAACGAATCACGGCGTGGAGCCCGCTGCCCGCGCAGATCGCGCATCCGCTTGCGCACTTGCGGATTCTGACCGCGATCCTGCTGTGCCTGATCACGGGCGGCAGCTTTTTCGGCAGCATCGGAGATCTTTTGAGAGCGGGGAATGTCGACATGATCCGGAACAACCACACAAAATCCTTCGCGACGGCTTACACGGCGCTCGTGCCGTATGCAAACAACGACAAGGACCGCCTGAGCTGGAGCGAAGGGATGGTCACGGGCAACGGCGAAAACGGCGCCGTGTGCGCGGGCGCGCCCTACGGTGACACGCTTATTTATCAGAATATCAACTTCATCCTGCCCTCCAACGATCCGCGCGCAACGCCGGACGAGGTGACAGGCGAGCTGGAGCAGGCGCGGCAGTCGGTGATTCAGTTTGACGACAGCTGGGATATCAACGGCCGCGTGCCCTCCTTCTTCTACTCCTTCCACCCCGGCCCCGTGCTGCGCATGGAGAGCCGGAAGCATCTGTATCACAACTATATCCGCTGGACGGATTTTGAAACGGCCGAGGTCGGCGTGCAGTATACCGATCTGAACGGCACCTGGGCGCGCACGACCTTCTCCTCCCGCGCGGACAACGTGACGATCACGAAGATTGCCGCGTCCAGCATCGGCGCGAAGATCGATCTGACGCTTTCGCTGGACGATCTGTATTCCATGCGCGGCTTCGGCGGCGACTGCCAGAATCTGCGCTATAAAAAGCTGGTGGATGAAAACGCGGACTGCATCGCGCTGATCGCGCACTATCCCGATTATGAAAACAGCGAGCTGCGCCGCGGCGGTTACTGCGGCTGCATCCGGGTGCTCGTCGAGGGCGGCAAAAAGGAGCGCATCGTGCATGCGGAATCCAACGATTCCGAAAACGTGGCGGCGGAGAAAAATCCCGCCATCCGCATCACGGACGCCGCCGCCGTCTATCTGATCGCCAAATCCGACCGCACGCATGAGATGGGCGACTTCGGGGCGTTCGCCGCCGCCGATTCCTATCCCCTGCTCGACACGCTCAAGGCGGACACCGCCGCCGTTGCAGCGCGCTACACGGTCAACGGCGCGTTCGATTATGACGCGGCGCTGCGGCCCCACGCCGCGCTGCAGTCCGCGCTGTTCAACGCCGTCCGGTTCGATCTGGGCGACAGCCTGCAGGAACAGGTTGCGAACGAGCACCTGATCAAAATGCAGCAGCAGAGCGATTCTCTGCTGCCCGCCATGGTGGAGCGGGCCTACAATCAGGGCCGCTATGTGCAGATCTGCTGCGCTGGGCAGTCGTTCCCGCGCCTGTACGGCATGTGGACCGGCGAATGGAACCCCGCCTGGCGCGGCATCTATACGATGGATGCGAACGTCAACCTGCAGGCCTCCGGCATGAACACGGGCAATATGCGCGACGCGGGCGAGGGCTACATCCGGTTCGTGCTCAAGCAGATCCCCGACTGGGAGGAAAACGCCGCGAAAACCTACGGCATGACGGATGCCATTCAGGTGCCCGTGAACACCGACGGCGACCGCGCGATGATGGTGGAATACTACAAGCCTTATCCGTTTGAATACTGGAACGCCGGCGCGAGCTGGATGCTGCTGCCGATCTTTGAATACTGGCAGTGCTACGGCAACCGGCAGATCGACTATAATGGCGAACAGCTCGACCTGGAAAAAGACATTCTCCTGCCGCTGCTGACCAAGCAGGCGAATTTCTGGGCGCAGCTCGTCACGCCGGAATATTTCACGGACGCCGACGGCAAGGCGCGCTATGAAGCGGGCAAGACCGCATTAAATCCGGGCGAAAAATACCTGATCATCCCCTCCTATTCCCCCGAAAACGCGCCGCTGGGCTACAATTCGCCGATCACGGCAAACGCGACGATGGATATCTCCGCGGCGAAGGACGGCCTGCGCATGACGATCGCGATCGAAAACGCGGTCAAAGCGCCGGGCTATGAGGAACGGATCGCAGACTGGGAGGCGCTCGCTGCCCTGCTGCCGGACTATCAGTTCGACGAGAGCGGCGCGCTGTGCGAATGGGCGATGCAGGAGTATCAGGAAAACAACAAGCACCGCCACATCAGCCATCTT
>JAFZNN010000080.1 GCA_017550895.1 Clostridia bacterium | reverse complement strand
CGCCTATGTCAGCTTCATGTACACCTTCCCCAAGGTGGCGGTCCCGTCGGCGCTGATCGAATCCGTGACCATCACCGGCGTGGACGCGCCCGTGGCCGGCGCGACGCCGGACTGCGACGTGACCGTGAGCGCCACGGGCTGCTATAAGAGAGACTACAGCAACGAGTGGATAAAGGACGGCGTGGCCTGGTACGACCTGACGGCCAGCAAGGCCATAAAGACGACGGATACGTTCATCGCGGGTCACGCGTACAGGGTGGACGTTTACATGATCAGCGAAGACGGCTACACCTTCTATAACGCGGACGGCAGCGCCGCGACGGCGGGCACGATCAACGGCAATGCGGCTGAAACGGACAGATACAACGCCACTCTCCTCCTCTTCATGTATACCTTCCCCGCGCTGCCCGAGGCGGCGGCCCCGGCGGCGCTGATCGAATCCGTAACCATCACCGACGTTGACGCGCCCGTGGTGGGCGCGACGCCAGACTTCGACGTGACCGTGAGCGGCACGGGTTGCCAAAAGGAAGACTACAATGTCGACACCTCCAGCGACTACTGGAAGGATGGCGTGAAATGGGCCGATAAAACTACCCATACGTTCTTGAGGCCCACCGACACGTTCTTAGCGGGCCATGAGTACAGCGTGGTCGTTTCCATGGTCAGCGAAAGCGGCTACACTTTCTATAACGCGGACGGCAGCGTCGCGACGGCAGGCACGATCGACGGCAACGCGGCTGAAACGGACAAATGGAACCCCTCTACCCTCTATCTTTATGTATTCTTCCCCAAGCTGCCTGAGGCGGAAACCCCGGCGACGCTGATCGAATCTGTGGCCATCACCGGCGTGACCGCGCCCGTCGCCGGCCAGACGCCAAGCTACGACGTGACCGTGAACACCGCGGGCTGCCACAGGCAGGACTACACCAACGACTGGTGGAAGGACGGCGTGTCCTGGCGCGACATGACCACCGGCGAGACCCTGGCGGCCACCGAAACGTTCATCGCGGGCCACGAGTACAGGGTATACGTTCACTTGACCTGCGAAGACGGCTTCATCTTCTTTGACACGACCAACGGCGTCATAACGACGGCCACGATCAACGGAAAAGACGTGAGTTTCTATCAGTATACCCATCCGTCCATCGGCTTCTACTACACCTTCCCGGCGGTCGCGGAGCCGGAGCCGGAGCACCTGTTCCCCGTCGACTTCTATGGCTTCGCGGAATACGAGGGCGGACTGTTCTACGTCTACCAGGGCGACGTGGTGACCGACGCCAACGGCCTTGTCAACGACCCGAACAACCCCGCCGACTGGTATTTCTGCGCGAACGGACAGGCGCAGCTGCAGTACAGCGGCCTGGCCGAGTACGGCGGCGAGTGGTTCTACCTCGAAAACGGCAAGCTGAACACCGCCCGCGTGGGCATCGTGGAGTACGACGGCGGCCGGTTCATGATCGCCGCGGGCCGCATCCTGCGCGAGGTCAACGGGCTGATCCAGGATCCGAACACCGGCCTGTGGTACTATGTGGCCGCCGGTCAGGTTGCGGATTACACGGGCCTTGTACAGTATGACGGCGCTTGGTTCTACGTGACCAACGGCGAGCTCGCCACGGGCTACACCGGCCCCGTTGAGTACAACGGCGCGACGTTCCAGGTTGTGAACGGCCAGATGGTGGCGTAACGATAACAGCATGTGTTTCCGCGGGCCAAAGAAACACACTCGAAGGAGGCTACATCCATGGACATACTGTTTGTCAACGCGCGCGTATGCACGCCGTATGAACTGCGCGACGCGGCCGTGCTGGTGCGCGGCGGCGTCATCGAGGGCGTCTTCGACCACCTCGACGCGCCCGCCGGCGCGCGGGTGATCGACGCGGGCGGCCAGATCCTCGCGCCGGGCTACATCGACCTGCACGTGCATGGCGGCGGGGGCCGCAGCGTCATGGAAGGCACGCCGGAAGCCATAACCGCCATGGCGAACGCCCACGCGCTGTACGGCACGACCTCCATCCTGCCCACCACGCTGAGCATGCCGCTTCCGGACATGATCCGGGCGGGCGACGCCGTAAGCCGGGCCATGAAGGACGAAAGCTGCCTCTCCACCATTCTGGGCGTGCACCAGGAGGGGCCCTGCCTGTCGCCCGCGCAGGGCGGCGCGCAGAGTACGGATGCGCTTCTGATCCCCTCGAAGGTCGATCTGCGCGCGCTGATCGAGGAATGTCCGTCCCTCAGGATGATGGGCGTCGCCCCCGAGCTGGACGGGGCGCTGGAACTGGGCCGCAGGCTCTCCGATCTGGGCGTTGTGGCCAGTGTGGCCCACAGCGACGCGGATTACGACACGGTGGCGCGCGCGGCGCTCACGGGCTTTTCGGACGTCACGCACCTGTATTCGGGCTGCTCCGGCGTGGTGCGCAAAAACGCCTTCCGTGTCGCGGGCGTGGTTGAGGCGGGCCTCGAGATGGAGCGCCTCACGGTGCAGGTGATCGCGGACGGCTGTCACCTGCCGCCGGCGCTGCTGCGGCTGATCTACCGCTGCAAGGGCGCGGAAAAGATGTACGCCGTTACGGACGGCCTGGAGTTCGCCGCCTCGCATCAGGAGGAGGGCGTCACCTACGTGCAGCGCAACGGCCAGGCCTGCGTCTACGAGGACGGCGTGATGAAGCTGCCCAGCCGCACAGCGTTCGCGGGCAGCGTGGCGACCATGAGCCGCCTGGTGCGCACGCTGGCGAAGGTGGGCGTTCCGCTGTGCGACGCCGTGCGCATGGCGACCGACACCCCCGCGCGGCGCATCGGCGCGGCGAAGAAGGGCCGCGTCGCCGCCGGCTGCGACGCCGACCTGCTGCTGCTCGACGACAGGCTGCGCGTGACGTTCTGCATGGCCAGGGGCCGCATCGTCAGCGAGACGGGCGAGCCGGCGTGAGCTCCTGCTCCCGGTTCGTCGCGTGATGCAAAGCCGTCATTTCAGCCAAAAAATGAAACGGATCAGACATATCGCCTGATCCGTTTTTCGATTGGGATCACATCACCGGATACCCGTTCTCCTTCATCAGCTCGTGCACCCTGCTGAGATGCTCGAAGTCGTTGGTTTCGAGCAGCAGGTCGAGCAGGGCCATGCCGATGCCGCTGCTGCTGCTGGTGCGGT
>JAFZNN010000005.1 GCA_017550895.1 Clostridia bacterium | reverse complement strand
GCCATCACCGAGGTGCCCTATCAGGTGCCCAAGGCCGCCATGCTGGAGAAGATCCTGCGGCTCAGCGAGGAGAAGAAGGGCATCCTCACCGGCATCTACGACATCCGCGACGAGTCCGACCGAACCGGCCTGCGCGCCGTGATCGAATTGAAGCGCGATGTCGACCCGCAGAAGGTGCTGGCGTACCTCTACAAATACTCCGACCTGCAGATAACCTACGGCGTGAACATGGTGTGCATCGCGGGCGGCAAGCCCATGCAGCTGGGGTTGAAGGCCATGATCGGCTGGTTCATCGAGCACCAGAAGAACGTGGTCACCCGCCGCACGAAGTACGATCTGGATCAGGCGCTGAACCGCGCGCACATCCTCGAGGGCCTCATCATCGCAGAAGACAACCTGGACGAGGTCATCCGCCTCATCCGCGCCAGCAAGACGCCCAAGGAGGCCCGCGCGGCCCTGATGAACGCCTTCGTGCTCACCGAGATCCAGGCGCAGGCCATCCTGGACATGCGCCTGCAGCGCCTCACGAACCTCGAAATCCTCTCCCTGCGCAACGAATACGCCGAGGTGCAGAAGCTCATCGCGCGGCTGCAGGGCATTCTGAAAAGCGAGAAGAAGTTGATGGACGTGATCCGCAAGGAGCTGCTCGAAATCAAAGAGCGCTACGCCGACCCGCGCCGCACCGCCATCGAAGACGCGCAGGCCGCGGAGATGGTCGTCGAGCCCGAAGCGCCCGTTGCGGACGAGGCGGCGGTCCTTCTCACGCACGGCGGCTTCCTCAAGCGGATGCTGCCGAAGAATTACGAGAAGCAGCTGGCCGCCGAGGCGAATCCAGAGCCACCCGCGTATCTGTTCAACACGGAAACCGACCGGCGTCTGCTCTTCTTCACCAACCTGGGCAACTGCTACCCGCTCACCGTGGGCCAGGTGCCCGAATGCCGCCTGAAGGATCGCGGCATGCCGCTGGGCGGGCTTTTGCAGGGCCTTGAGAGCGGCGAGACCGTTTCGGCCCTGTTCTGCATGGCCCCCGGCGGCGACTGGCCGGGCGATCTGATGTTCGTAACGAAGAAAGGCATGATCAAGCGCACGGCGTTCGCCGAATACAACGTGCGCAAGACCAAATTCGCCGCGACCAACCTCAGGAAGGACGACGCCCTGCTGGCCGTGATGCCCATCGGGGCGGAGATGGAGAGCCTCATGCTTGTGACGCGGCTTGGCATGGTGATCCACTTCCCCATCGGCGAGATCGCCGCCATCGGCCGCGTGAGCGCGGGCGTGAAGGGCATGCTGGTGGGCGAAGGCGACGAGATCATCGCCTCCATCGAAGGCGGCGACGAGGGCGAGCTCATCCTCGTCACCGACCAGGGCTATTTGAAGCGCTCGCTCATGGCCGATTTCGAGCCGCAGGCGCGCGCGGGCAAGGGCGTGCACGGCATCACCCTGCAGAAGAACGGCTCCAACGGCCGGCAGATCGCCGCGGCGTTCAAGGTGAAGGAGCCCTTCGATTTCACCATTATCCAGAAGGACGGAACCGCCACGCCCGTAAGCACCGAGCAGCTGCGCATCGAGATGCGCGCGGGCAAGGGCCAGCCCTTCGTGCTGGTGGCGGGCGACAACGTGGTGACGGGCGTCGTGAGGCTGCGCTGATTCACACCTTGTGTTTTTATTTCGCGAAATGTTGCAATGGAAGGAATCGCGTAGTATAATACATGCAATGAATGGAAAATAAAAGAGGGAGTGAAGAGGCATGAAGCGTATTTGGCGGCTGGCTGTGGTTCTGGCGGCGGCGCTGGCGCTGCTCGCGGTTTTCGCGGAGGCGGCGATGGCGGCGGAGAGCGGAACGTGCGGCGATAACGTAACGTGGGTTCTGGACGACGAGGGGACGCTGACGCTCTCAGGAACCGGGAGTACAAAAGATTACGCATGGTTACGCTCTCCTTTCAGAAACAAGTCGGTGAATAATGTTAACATCGAGGATGGCATCACCAAAATTGGCAATTTTCTCTTCGATGAAGTCAGCCTAACGACCGTTACGATTCCGAACAGCGTGACAAGCATCGGCAACGGCGCGTTCTATCACTGTTCAAAACTGACTACCGTCTACTATGTCGGCACCGCCGAACAGTGGGCGCAGATCAGCATTGCCGATAATAATTCGCCCCTGAAAAACGCGAACCGTATTTATGTGGATCCGCCTGTTGAACCGACCGAGGAGCCGACTGAGGAGCCAACAGTGGAACCGACTGAGGAGCCGACCGAAGAGCCAACCGAAGAGCCAACCGAAGAGCCGACGGAGGAACCGACCGAGGAGCCGACCGAGGAACCAACCGAAGAGCCGACCGAGGAGCCGAGCGTTCCCCTGCCGGAATCGGCGCACCCGTATGACAACTACGTGGATGAGACATACACCTATACCCATCACACGCCGGCCGCGGCGCTGATCGTGACATTCTCGAGCGACACCTCGTTTGAAAGCAATTACGATTACCTGTACATCACCGATTCGGAGGGGAACGAGACCCGCTACACGGGCACCCAGCTCTCCAACGCGATGTTTATACTGCCGGGCGACAGCTTCACCCTGCGGCTCACATCAGATGGCAGCAACACCAGCTATGGATTCCGCGTTACGGCTATCCGGGCGATGACAACGGAAGAATTCGCGCTGATCAGAGACTGGCAGTATACCATTGACGGCAGCAGCGTCACCATCACGGGGTATACGGGCTCGGAAACTGAGCTGACGATGCCCGCGGAGATTCTCGGGATGCCCGTCACGTCTATCGGCAATGACGCTTTCCGGGATTTCACCGACATGACGAGCATAACGCTCCCGGACAGCCTGACCACCATCGGCCGTTTCGCTTTCTACAATTGCAGCGGCCTGACGGGCATAACGCTTCCGGACAGCGTGACCTTCCTCGACGAATACGCTTTCGAGAGATGCAGCGGCCTGGAAAGCCTCGCGTTCCCGGACGGCGTGACCAGCATCAGCGCTTTTATGTTCAAGAACTGTACCGGCCTGACAAGCGTCACGATTCCGGACGACGTGACCGCCATCGGCGATTATGCCTTCGAGAATTGCTCCAGCCTGGCCAGCGTCACGATCCCGGACGGCGTGACCAGCGTCGGCAGCTCTTCTTTCAAGAACTGCGGCTGCCTGAGATACGCGAACATGGACAGCGACGCCGCGAAAGCGCTCGGCAAGGCCGGGTATTCCTTCCGCGCGCCGGGCGATCCATACAATCTGCGATATATCTATTCAGACGATACGATCACCGGGCTGGAAATAAGCACCGTTGATAAAGATAGGGTTTCGCTGGTTATTCCAGACGGCGTAACCAGCATCGGTGATTCCGCTTTCCGGGATTGCATCAGCCTGACGAGCGTCACGATTCCGGACGGCGTGACCAGCTTTGGCTATTATGCATTCTTTGGCTGCTCCAGTCTGACCAGCGTCGACATTCCCAACAGCGTGACAGACATGGACTACAGCCCCTTCGAGAATTGCACCAGTTTGATAAGCGTAACGATACCCGACAACGTGACGAGCATCAGCAACTATGCCTTCAAAAACTGCTCCAGCCTGACAAGCATTACGATCCCGGACGGCGTGGAAAGCATCGGCTATCAGGCTTTCTATAATTGCACCAGCCTGGCGAGCGTAACGATTCCGGAAAGCGTGACCAGCATCGGCAACAATGCTTTCTGCAATTGCAGCGGTCTGACGAGCGTCACAATCCCGGACGGCGTAACCACCATCTGCGTTCAGCTTTTCTATAATTGCAGCAGTCTGGCGAGCATAACGCTCCCGGACAGTGTGACCAGCATCGAATCGTATGCTTTCGAGAATTGCACCAGCCTTACGAGCATCACAATCCCGGACGGCCTGAACAGCATTGGCAATTACGCCTTCGCCAATTGCCCCTGCCAGAAATACGCGAATCCGGACTCTGCCGCCGCGAATACGCTCAGCAGAGCCGGGTATTCTTTCCGCG
>JAFZNN010000079.1 GCA_017550895.1 Clostridia bacterium | reverse complement strand
TCGGCGGCGAGGAACAGACCGAGACGCAGACGGCGGCAGAGATGACGGAGGGGACGGCGCCCGCGGGCGAAAAGACCTTCCTGCTCTGGTACGCGGGAAAGGACACGGGCCGGCTGCAGGCGCTCTGGCTGGTGCGCTGCGAGATGCCCGCCCGCCGGCTGACCGCGCTTGCGCTCGCGCCGGAAACGCCCGTCGCCATGGGCGGCAAGGGGAGCACGCTGGACGACACCTTTGCTGCCGGCGGCGCCCGGGCGCTGCGGGACGCGGTGCAGGCCATGCTCGGCACGCCGATCGACCGATATGTCGGCGCGTATGAAACCGGCCTGATCAATATGGTCAATTATATGGGCGGTCTGACCGTGGACGTCCCGGCGCAGATCAACTACCGCAGCGATACGCTCACGCTGGTGCTGGTAAAGGGCAGCCAGACGCTCAAGGGCGATTCGCTCTATAAATATTTTCAGTATCTTTCCCGCAACGGCGCCGAAGGGCGCGCGCAGCTGACGCAGGCGATGCTGGATATCTGCGAAGGCGTCTTCCGCGCGCAAAATACCGAGAAGCGCAGCCGCATTTTTTCCAAAATGATGGGCACGCTGCAGACGGATCTGAGCATCGTCGATTTCTCCTCCGATGAACGGGCGATCGTGCTGCTCACGCAGGAGGGCTTTGCGGAAAGCGTGGCAGCGCCGGATCTGAAGGCGTTTCAGGAGAAGCGTTCATGACGAAGAAAAGAAAAAGAAAAAAACGCGGCCGGATCATTCTGCTGCTGGTGGTGATTCTGCTGGCGGTCTATGCCGCCTCGGTCACGGGGCTGCTGACGGGGGAATACCTGACGGAATCGCCTGCGCGGCTCTCGAAAATCCCGGCGGAAGAGCTCACGGAGATCGGCAGCCCGTATAAATTCTATTATCGCAAACTCGAAACCGTGGAGCAGCATGTCTACAACCGGATCCTGCAGGAAGTTTACGATATGCCGGAGGAGATCCGCGTGCCCGCCATCGACGGCACGCAGCTCGATCACGTCTTCTCCGCACTGCTTTACGATAATCCCGATCTGTTTTTTGTCGGGCGGAAATGCACGCTGATCTCCCGCCCGATCGGCACCTACTGCGCGATCAGATATATCATCGAGCCGTCGGAATACGAGGCGCAGAAGCAGGCGCTGGACGCGGTGAAAACCAAGGTGATCAACGGGCTGAGCGCGCCGGACGATCCGTGGCAGACGGAGCTGGAGATCCACGATTATGTGGTCCGGCACTGCAGCTATGAGATCGAGGACGGTGATCTGACCTATTCCTCGGCTTACGGCGCGCTGATCAACGGCGTTGCTGCCTGCGAGGGCTATTCCAAGGCGGCAAAGCTTCTGCTCGACGCGGCCGGGATCGAAAACGGTCTGGTCAGCGGGCAGGCGAAAAACAGCGACGACCGCAGCGGCGCGCATATGTGGAATGCGGTCAACGTCAACGGTGATTTTTATCATCTGGACTGCACCTGGGACGATCCCGTCGGTCCGGACGGCAAAGAGGTGCGCATCTACGCGTACTTCAATCTGAGCGACGAAGCCATCAGCGGGACGCACAGCGAATTCTCCTATGACTTCGGCTGCACGCAGATGAAGGAAAACTATTATGTCAGGACCGGCACCTATTTTGAAACCTACGGCAGGGAAGAGGAGGCGCGGCTTGCGAAGTTGATCGCCGGCGCGCTCACGCGCGGCGAGGACCGGATCCAGCTGCGGTTTGCAACCGCGAAAGCCTATCAGACGGCCGCCAGGCAGCTCGCGCAGGAGCAGCGCATCTACGCGGTGCTGGAGACGGCGTGCGAACAGGCGGGGGAGTCGTTTTCCCCGAAGTCCCTGCTGTATTATAAAGATGACGAGCTGCGGATGCTCACATTCCAGCTGCGATCGGAGGAATGAGGATGGACCGAAACCGAATCGAAAACGCCGTGCGCGAGATCCTGCTTGCGATCGGCGAGGATCCCGACCGTCCGGGGCTGGAGGAAACGCCGGCCCGCGTGGCGCGCATGTATGAGGAAATCTTTGCCGGGCTGGAGGACGACCCGACCCGGCATCTGAAGTTTTTTGACGAACAGGGCAATGAGGAAATGGTGGTCGTGCGGGATATCCCGCTGTAGTCGATGTGCGAGCACCATCTGATCCCGTTCATGGGCAAGGCGCACATCGCCTATATCCCGCAGAACGGCAAGGTGATCGGGCTCTCAAAGCTGGCGCGGATCGTGGACTGCTATGCCAAGCGCCCGCAGCTGCAGGAGCGCCTGACCGCGCAGATCGCCGATTTCCTCTATGAACAGCTGGCGCCGCAGGGCGTGGC
>JAFZNN010000078.1 GCA_017550895.1 Clostridia bacterium | reverse complement strand
CAGGCGCGCCTGCACCTGATGCATATATCTGCAATTGGTGAAATCGACGTGATCCGCGATCCATTCATCGCCGCCCGCTTCAACCACCTGATAATTCCGGTCAAATGTGACGCCCCAGCCCATGGAAACGCCCTCCAACGTGCAATTCCAGGAGATTTCGCCTGCGGGCGCATGGTCGGCTCTGACCCTTGCGCGCAGCGTCACCATCGCGGCAACCGTCAGCACAAAGCCCAGCACAAGCGCGCCGGCAGCGATGCCCAGCCCCTTCCAGAAGCGCCGCGCCCGGCGGTTCTTGACGACCAGCTGCTCATTGATCCTCGACAGCTGCTCCGCGATCTCATTGCGCTGATTCTCTTCCTGCGGAAGCTGAGCCCCGAGCAGCTCGTTGACGCTGACTTCCAGCGTATCGGCGATGCACACGAGCATCTCGGCGTCCGGCACCGACAAGCCTTTTTCCCATTTACTCACGGTCTGGCGCACCACATGGAGCTTTGCGGCCAGCGTTTCCTGCGTGTAGCCCTTTTCGGCGCGCAGGCGTTTCAGATTTTCATTCAGCATTGTTTCTGCCTCCTTTCGGCAGATCCATTCTATCCCATCCGCTCCGCGTTGCGCAAGCAACGCATAGTAACACAGCGAAAAACCAGCGCAGTCGCGAACCGGCTGCGCTGCTGTTTTTCTTATTTAAACAGATACACGCGGGTTTCGTAGGGCCGGGTCATGAAGGAATTGATGCTGTGATCCGCGACCGGATAGTTGGAGAGCGCCAGCTCGCCCTTGGAAAGCTCGAAGCCCTTCGGCGCTTCAAAATAGACCGGCTTTTCCGTAAAGGAATTGACGACCAGCATGCGCTGCCCCTGATAATTGCGCTCATAGACGAAGAGCTTGCCGCTGCGTTTGTAATGCTGCTTGAAATCGCCGTAGATGCAGATTTCGTTTTCCTTGCGGAATTTCAGCAGCTTGCGGTAATAATTGAGGATGGAATCCGGGTCGGCCTCCGCCGCGGCGACGTTGATCTGCGTGTAGTTCGGGTTGACCGAGAACCACGGGGTCTCTGCCGTGGTGAAGCCGGCGTTTGCTTGCGCCGACCACTGCACGGGCGTGCGGCCGTTGTCGCGCGAGGCGCGGTTCGTGATCTTCATCACGGCCTTGTGCGGCAGGCCGAGCTTGCGGTAGAGCTTGTAGGTATCCTTTGTCTGGATATCCACATAATCATCCACGGAATCCAGCTTGATATTGGTCATGCCGATTTCCTGCCCCTGATAAATGAAGGGCGTGCCGCTCTGGCAGATATACATCGTGGCCAGCATTTTGCCGCTCTCCACGCGATATTTTTCACTGCCGTAGCGGCTGATCACGCGGGGCTGATCGTGGTTTTCAACGTAATTTGCGTTCCAAGCGATGCCGTAAAGCTGATGCTGCCAGCGGTCATAGGCCGCTTTCAGCTTGCGCAGATTGAAGCGCATCGGGATCCAGCTGATCATGAAGCAGTCCGCTTCCATGTGCTGGAAATTGAACATCATATTCAGCACCTGCCCGCGCCCTTCGCGGATGAAACGCAGGGCGAGCTTCGGCGTCATCATCGGCGCTTCGCCGACGGTCATGCAGTCGTAGTCATCGGTCACCTTGCGGAATTCGGCCAGGTATTCGTCCAGATGCGGGCCGCATTTATAATGCTCCATGCCGCAGGCCACGGGGATCGGGAAGCCGGTCGGCAGCCCCTCCTTCTTGGAGATGAAGGTGATCACGTCCTCGCGGAAGCCGTCCACGCCCAGATCGAGCCAGAAGCGGAT
>JAFZNN010000077.1 GCA_017550895.1 Clostridia bacterium | reverse complement strand
CATCGATCGAGCTGGTCAACAGCGGCTACGGCGCGGTGACAGTGACGGCGGGCACATATGCAGCGATCGTTTCGTTCCTGACGGCATCTATTGCCGGCCTGTCAAGTGGTGACGCGGTATCTCTCTGCAGCGGCGAACCGGCACAGAATGTCATCTCAGCCGGCAAAACAGATACTTTCATCGTACCGACCGATTGTCAGTATATCGTCATCATGGCTATGACGACTTCCGGTGATCAGCGCCCGGTCGGCGGCTTCATGTTTTACGACGACCATCCGCTGGTCGATGCGGCGCAGCGCATCACCGACAAGGCAGTCAATGATTACTTCCCGCAGCTGAACGATCCGGTCAAGGCCTGCATTCTCGGCGCATCGATCGAGGCCGGCACGACGCACGAGACGTCGACGAGCGACGCGGTGACCAATCCGGCGAAGGCATATCTGACGGTCGCGCTGCAAAATAACGGTGTGACCGTGACAAACATGGCGCACGGCGGCATGGGCTTTCTGCGCACGGCATCAGACGGCACCGTCTTCAAAGATCTGATCGATGCGACGGACTTCACTGAATTTGACAGCGTATATATCTCCCTGGGCTCCAACGATTGGGCATACAATGAACCGTTGGGCACGACGGCGGACACCGGGACCGACACCGTCTGCGGCATGCTGAAGTATACGCTGAATGCCATCTACACGGCCAAGCCGTCAATCAAGGTCTTCGTGATTATACCGTGCATGCGTAAGAAGGGCACCTACGGCGATGCATCGACGCAGTGGGGCTGGGAAGGCGATAACGGGCGCACGACCGGCAAATACTCTCTGCATGATCTACACGACGCGATCAAGACGATCTGCGATTATAACTTCGTGGAGGTCTTCGAGGATCCAGCGCGCGGGATTGTGAATATGTACAACATCGACACGGTGTACCCGGACGGCACGCACCCGACGCAGGCGACCATGGCACTGATGGCGAAGAACATGACCGGCCGCATCGCGATGAAGAACGCGGCGCAGGCGGGCGTCAGTCCGGAGAGCGTGCTGCCCGGCGGCTCGGGAACCAACAACCTGCTGCGCTGGAATACGACAGCCGCGGCCTGGCTGCCCGGTGCGGACCGGCTGCCGGCGGTCACCAACAGCGACGCGGGCAAGGTGCCGACGGCGAACGACCAGGGCGGCTACACGCTGCAGACGCCGGAGAGCTATACGCTGCCGGCGGCCACGGCGTCCGCGCTCGGTGGGGTGAAGGTGGACAGCGGCAACTCTGTGAAGGCTGACACATACGGAAAGCTGACGGTCAATGAAGCGGCGCTGAACGCGCAACACATGACGTCGCTGATGGTTGCATCGATCTTCAACCAGGATCCGAATATTGGCGTGCTGATCGATGACGGGAGCATGACGGAAGAGGAGCTATGGGGTCTATTCGAAACATACAACATGGACGTGATCGACTATGCCAAACAGGCGTTTATCTTCGTGCCGGCACGTGAATATGATCAGGATCATCCATGGCACTATTATGATGAATATTATGAAGACAAATATCGAACGCTCTATGCAGGCATGCTGTACCTCATAGGCTTGAACAGCAATAATGCACTATACTTCAACCCGATTGCAGGCGATGATCTGCGACAGCTGCTTATTAATGGAATTCAATAATGAAAGGAGATATACATCATGAACATCAAGACGACATTCACCGATCACGACCGCGCGGCGATGACGGCGCTCTATCTGCAGGACGGCATGCGCGTGCTCGTGATCATCGACGACGGGACCGCGACGATCCCGCAGCCAGGCTACGAATCACTGATCGATTCGCAGCTGCCGAACGTGATCGACGGCAACAGTGAGGCGCTGGCCTATGTGGCGGATCGCGCCAAGACCATCCAGGTGTACGATCAGGATTACAAGAAGCACGACGTGCAGGTGAACGATCAGACCGTCTATGTGTTCCGCATGGCGGAAGGCAGGCTGGCGGTTACGACCTATGCCGGCGCGTCGCTCCGGCAGCTGCTGATCAACGGACTCTAAGGGGGCGAGGGGATGACCATCACGCGCGAGACCATAATCCATGCTGCCGAGCTGATAGGCGCGGCGCTGGTGATATGGGGAATGATTAAGATGATCGTACAGCCGCTCTTACGCTTCAATAAACAGATCGAAGAGCTGGTCAAACACAGCGGCGAGAACTATCTCAACATTCTGCGGCTGACATTTGTCGCAACGGAGATGCCGATCGAAGAACGGCTTTCTGCCGGTGAGAAGTATGTGGCCGCCGGCGGCAACGGAGCGGTCAAGGCACAATATGAGGCACTGAAAAAAATATATGAGAAGGAGCTGACGAAATGAAGATCACGAAGGAGACGATCCGGCGCATGCTGCGCACCTTCCTGCAGGTGGCGGTCGGCATTCTGGCATCCAACCTTGCGCTGTTGCCGTGGACTGCGGATTCCGCCGAGCTGAAGGCGGCGGTCACCGGCATGCTGGCAACGGCCATTGCGGCGGGGATCGCTGCGATCATGAATATGGAACGCGACGGCGATCGCGGCGGCGCGGGCATGACGCTCGACGCCTTCGTCAAGAAGTACCTCGGCACGGCCATCGACGCGGACGGCGCGGCCGGCGCGCAGTGCGTGGATCTGATCAAGCTGTATCTGAAGGACTGCTTCGAGATCACGCCCTTCAGCTTCGGCGGCAGCGCACGGATGCTTTATGAAAACTACAGCCAAATGCCGGAGCGCTTTTGCAAGGCATTCGTCCGGATCGCGAACACGCCGGAGCTGGTGCCGCAGCGCGGCGACATCTGCGTGTGGGGCAGCGGCGTCGGGTGCGGTCACGGGCATGTGGCCATCGCCACCGGCGAGGGGGATACGCATCGCTTCATTAGTTGGGATATGAACTGGTACGGCATCGAGATGCATCGGCAGGATCACAACTACGCGGCATTCCTGGGCGTGCTGCGTCCGATCGGCGCGCAGCCGGTGCCGGGCGCGACCTATTTCAAGCGCTACACAGGATCCAGCACGTCGATCGTGGACGCGCTGGAAGCCATCGGCGCACAGTCGAGCTTATCTTACCGGCGCAAGATCGCGGCGGTCAACGGGATCGAGAAGTATGTCGGACTGCCGACGCAGAACCGCAAGATGCTCGCGAAGCTGAAGGCCGGCACGCTGATCCGGCCGTGAGGTGCGCGTGATGGTGCACTATTGGATGACGACCGGCGGCCTGATCCTGGCGATCCTGATCGAGGCAGTGCTGGGCCTGCTCGGGTTGGGCGCGGAGTGAATGAAGAATCCCCGCCGGAGGGTCCGGCGGGGATTATATCTATTAGGAGTAGGCACCGCCGTACTGCGTCAGAATGATCTGGGCGTATTTCGGATTCGTGTTGCGGATTTTGACCGGGTACTGCAGTTTTTTCTCATAGACAAACATCAGCGCTCACACTCCTGTTCATCCCACGGCCAGGGCGTTTTGATCCATTCGTTTGCGGTGCAGGCGGCGGCCGTCAGGGGCGCAAAATGCTCCTCAAACTCCGCGCGGAGCCGTTTCGCGCGCATGGTCGCCTGCCGGAAGGCCTCCATGGCCTGCGTATCCCACGGGTGGGTGTCGAGATAAAGGTGCAGATCCCACGCCGCAAATTGCGCGGCGCTCAGACGCCGCAGCGCGGTTTCACGTTTGTTCATTTGCAGCACTTCCCCGTGAACGGCTTGTGGAGCACGGGGAACACCGTGCCGGCCTCGAGCGCCTTGGGATCTTCATAGAGCGTGCTGTCCGTCTGCATCGGCACATACGCCATGCCCGCCGTGAAATTCGCGGGCAGCGGCGTGAGCGCGCCGGGCAGCGGTTCGCTGCGCGGCAGGGTCTGCCGGCGGCGACAGGTCTGGTATTCATTCATCAACCGTTTCATCCTTTCCGGGTTGCATCTCGAAGCCGCGCCCGGGCGGGACGGCTTCGTCGTTATCAGTTTATGCAGCGCGGGACAAAACGGTTTTGTAATGTTGCACAATTATTTCGGCGCAAATTTGACTTGAAAAGCCGCGGGAAGTATGGTAAAATATTTCTATCTACTAAAAGAAAAGAGGTAACGGATATGGGAAAATTGAATCAGATCGATCAGGCGGCAGCCGATAAAGGCAGCGGCGTCAAAACGATCTGGCAGTTTGTCAAGTTCATTTTTGTCAGCCTGCTTGCGATGATCGTGCAGTTTGCGCTGCTCAATATCCTGAACCACGTTCCGCAGATCGTTGCGCAGTTCCCGACCGATTTCAAGTGGTGGGTCTTTGAGTATCCCGTGAATCTGAAGGACGGTCTGGTTGTTGCCGGCGGTCTGGGTTATTTCATTTCCTCCAACACCGCCAACATCGCCGCGCAGATCGTCGCCTTCTTTGTCAACAGAGAAAAGACCTTCAATTCCGGCGCGAATGTTGCGGTCACGCTGCCGATCTACATCGTTTTCACCATCGCGCTGATCTGCTTCTCCGCGTGGCTGAATCCGACGCTGCAGCACCTGTTTATCAGCAAAGGCTGGATGGGCGGCGACCTCGCCTCCAACGCGGCGACGATGATCTGCTCCGCCGTGCAGTTCTTCCTGTATTTCCCGGTGGATAAGATCCTGTTCCACAAGCCGAAGGAAGAAAAAGCGGAGGAAGCGCAGGCATAATTGCCTTGCGGAATGCTTTGAACGGATGAAAAGAGCCGTCCTTATGGGCGGCTCCTTTTGCGGGATTATTTGCGCCCCGATCGGCGCGGATGATGACGGACGGAAGGCGGTGATTGCTTGAAACGAATCCTCGTGCCGGTGCTGATGGCTGCGCTGCTGCTGACGGCGGCGGCCTGCGGGCAGGAGGCGGAGCCGACGGCAACGACGGCGACGACGGCTGCGACGACCGTTGCGGCGTCCGCAACGCGGGCGGCGCTGACCATGCGCACGCTGCAGCGCTCCACCGAGGTGCCCACGACGACGTCCGCGACAAAGCCGACGACCGCGGCGCGCACGACGGCATCGTCCTCAAAAACCGACGCGACGTCGGCGACGGAGAAATCCACGGCCCCCGGGCAGCATTCCCCGCTGTATCTGCCCGGCTATTCGACGGACGACATCATCCGCTTCTTTGACGAGGTCGCGCTCAGCTCGGAATATCCGAACGACGAGGATCCCAGCTGCGTGATGCGCTGGGAGGGCGAGATCCGCTACTGCCTGCACGGTTCCTTCACGCAGGAGGACGCCGACTGGCTCGCCCACGTGTTCGATCAGCTCAACAAGCTCGAGGGCTTCCCCGGCGCGCGGCGCGTGATGATCGCGGAATTCGCCAATATGGATATGTATTTCTGCAATCGGAAGGAATTCCACGACCGGATGTACGATTCCGTGCCGGACGACAACGCCGACGGCGCGACGACCTTTTATTATAACGGCGCGAACCATATCACGGACGCCACCATCTGCTACTGGGAGGATATGAGCGATTCGGTGCGCAAATCCGTGCTGACCGAGGAAGTGATCAACTCCATCGGCTTCTCCAACGACAGCACGGAGCGCGAGGACAGCGTCGTTTATCAGTACGGCTCCTGGACGAACGAGCCGGACGAGGTGGACTGGGTGCTGCTGCGGCTGATTTATTCCGGCGAGATGCGCGCGGGCATGCGCCGCGCCGAAGCGGAACGGGTGATCCGCAAGCTCTATTATTAAAATCGTTTGATCGAAAGGAACCAATCATGGAGTTTCACGGCTTTCAGAAACTGACGCTGCTCGATTTCCCGGGCAAGACCGCCTGCACGCTCTTCACCGGCGGCTGCGATCTGCGCTGCCCCTTCTGCCACAATGCCGATCTGGTGCTGCATCCGGAAGCGGCGCCGACGGTGGGGGAGGCGGAGATCCTGGCCTATCTGGAGCGGCGGCGCGGCGTGCTCGACGGCGTCGCGATCACCGGCGGCGAGCCGCTGATGCAT
>JAFZNN010000076.1 GCA_017550895.1 Clostridia bacterium | reverse complement strand
GCGGTCGTTTCCGCCGGACGGGTCGTCGTTGTGCGGATCTTCGCCGTGGTGGTGAAGGGGGTGGTGGTGTAAACGCGGCGCGTGGTCGGCGCCGTCGTGCCTGTCAGCACGGTCGTAAGCGTCAGCGTGGTGAGCGGCGCGGTCGTGTGCGCCGCCGTCGCGGAAAGCGCCGTTGAAGCGGCGGTCGTCAGGCCGGCTGTCGTCGGCTGCAAAAGCGTGGTTGCCGTCGCCGTTTGCAGGGAGGACGCGGCGACCGTGCGGTTTGCCGTCGTTGCGCTTTCAGTCAGGGCGCCGGAAGTGCGGGCGGCAGACGTCGCTGCCGGCGCGATCTGCTTCGATGCGCCGCAGGCCGTGCAGACCAGCAGGCAGACGAGCAGAAGCAGGGGAATCATTCGGTTCATACGGCACCTCCTTGCTGCCAGCGCAGCGCGGCGACAAGGCCGCAAAGCTGCGGAATGAAGCAGAGCAGCGCGTAAGCGGTCAATGCGAGAATGCCGGCCGCTGTGAGCGGCGCGACAGAAATCACGGGATTGTAGCCGGCGTCGGCAACGCCGCACAGCCGCGCGCAGAGCACGGCGGCAAAGCCGAGCAGGATGGCGCACAGCAGCAGGGCGTCCGGCGTGCGGAAGCGAAAGCGCGCGTAGCTGCGCCGGCCGCGCAGGCCGAAGCCGCGCGATCGCATGACGTCCGCGGTATCCACGGCGTGCTCGAGCGTGTAGCCGACCGTGCCGGAGAGTGCGGCGGCCGCGACCCGCAGACGGGACGGCGGCTGCTGAGCGCCGAGCGCCCGGTTCGCCTCCGACGCCGCGCGCAGGCGCTGCTGCAGCAGCGGCAGAAACCGCAGAATCAAAAGCAGCAGCAGGGAGAGATAAGGAAAGCCCCTGCCCAGCACGCAGAAAAAGCGGTCCTCCGTGACCACCAGCGAAAAGCAGCGGAACCACAGCAGCATCGTGATCACGACGACGCCCATCACGGCGCCGAACACGATCGCCTCGAGTGTGATGCGGTTGCCGCCGGGCAGGGTGTAAAGCGGCGTGACGCCGTAGTGGGCAAAGCCGGTGTTGAGCAGCATCACCGCCGCCTGCAGCGGCAGCAGGGCGGCAATGCGTCCGACGCCGCGCCGGCCCTCAAGCAGCAGGCAGTAGGAGAGCGCCGCCGTCAGGGACACGGCCAGAAAGGCCGGGTGCAGAAACAGCAGACCCAGCACGGCGACGGCCAGAAAATAGACAAGGTTGACTGCGGGATGGCAGCGTAAAAAAGCAGTTTTCATTTCATCCGTTTGCAGACCGCCCGCCGAACAGACGGCGCAGGGCGGAGAAGATGCCGCGGAACCATGCGACGATCCGCTGCCACAGCGTCGGCGCGTCCGGTTCCGGTTCGGGCTCCGGATCGCCGGCGGCAACGGCAAACACATAGCCGCTGTCGTTTTTATAGAAAAGCGTGCCGTCCTCGCTCGCGGCGATCGTGCTCAGGCAATAGTTGCGCGCGCCCTCCGGGGGCGTGAACAGCGTGACGCAGGCCGCGGACGCGGCGTTCGCGCTGTCTGTGAACAGGGCGATCCCGCCCGGCGGCGTGTTGCAGGTCAGATAGACCGCGGTCGCATCTTCTCCGGGAACCGCCAGCGCCGCGCAGGCCGGGTAGCCCGGCGTTTCCACGGTGTAGCGCAGCTTGAGCGCTTCCGCGTCGATGACGGCGGCGACGCCCCGGTAGCCGGACGTCTGCACGCCGAGATAAAGGCTGCCGTTCGCAAGGACGGGCGTTGCCGTGGAGGCCCCGCCGAGATTAAGCGTCTGCGTCTGATAAAACGTGCCGCTGCGGGTCAGCTCGACTTTATAAAGCAGGCCGGCCTTCGTCGGGAAATAGAGCGTGTGCGCCGCGAGTGCGGGTTTACAGCGCAGGTTGCCGGCGATCTCCATGCTGTCCAGCAGTTTGCCGGTCACGGCGTCGCGGCATTCAAAACGCCCCGGCGCTGTTTCGTCGGCGTTGCCGTTGTCGCCGCCGAAATACACGCAGCCGTTTTCAACCACGGCGCCGCTGCCGTAGTAGCCGCCCGTGCGGGTGACCGACCAGAGCAGCGTGCCGTCGGCGGCGTTTGCGCAGATGAAATCGGCGTCTTCGGCAATGTCGTTCCAGAAACCGGTGTAAATGCGGCCGTCCGCATAGGTGATCTCGGTCACGGGCTGGCCGCCGTGTTCGGCAGAAAGCGTCCAGAGCGGCGCGAGCGTCGCGGCGTCAAAGGCCTGCACGGTGCCGTCCTCCAGCGGGCAGAACACCTTGCCGTCCGCGAGGCAGACGGGCTTCGTGGCGTAGCCGTTTTTCGCCGCGGTGGCTGCGGTTTGCAGGATCTCGCCGGTGGCGGCGTCGATTTTATAAAGGGACGTGCGGCTGGTGAGAAAAATACAGCCGTCCGCGTAGGCCGGTACGCTCGGCGCGTCCGCGTAGGATTTGCCCAGCTGCAGCGACCAGCGCAGCACCGTGTGCGCCGGGTCGGTCGGCAGGCGCGCGGATGATTCAGCTGCGCCGGCAGCCGCGCTGCCCGCCGAAAGCAGGCAGCACAGCGTAAGCAGCAGCGCAAGCAGTTTGTGTTTCATCATTATTTAAATAATCCCGCGATCGTGTCAAAAACCGAGCGGAAGAAATCGATAACCTTCTGCACGGCGTCCTTGACCGCGTTGATCACGCGCTGGAAGAGGGAGGGCTGCTCGTCGACGGGCGGTTCGTCCGTGCCCACCTGCACGCACACGGCGTTCAGGATCGCGGGCGCGCCGGATTCGCCGGCTTCCTCGCCGCGCACGCCGACCCAGTAGGTACCGGCTTCCTCGAAGCTGATTGTCAGTGCGCCTGTGTCATCCAGCGTGCCCAGCGTCGTCACGGTCTTCAGATCGTCCGAGAACAGCACGACTTCGGCATCCGAAAGCGGCTCGATCATTTCCGCGATCGTGTCCGCCGGCGAGTAGCCGTACCAGCCGATGAAGTAGCCCGTGGCGCTGACGGTGAATTCCTCGCCCGGATCGACTTTTTCCGGCGCCTCAATGAGCGGATAGAGATCCATCGCGTAGCTGTCCTGATAGAAGAATACGTTCAGCTTGTCGCCGTCCTTCAAAACGGTCTCGTTGCAGGAGAAGCCGGTGTAGGTGCCCCATTCGCTGATCTCGTCGTCATGCACGAACGCGTCATTGACCGTGAAACTGACGTTGATGGTCGCAACGCCGTCGATTTTGGTGATGTAGCCGGTATCGGGCGCCACCACAAGGTAGTTTTCAGCGGTTTCCGCGGTAAACGCGTCGCCATAAAGCTCTTTATGCAGCGTGACGAGCGCGTCCAGCACCGTGACGCCGTTGACGGGCGCGCCGGTCAGATCGGTCTCGGCCACCGTGTAGCCATAGGCTTCCGCGGCGCCGTCGGCAACCGTGAATTCAGGGATCAGGCAGAACTTGTCGCCGTGGCTGAAAAGCAGCGCGACGGTGACGTCGTCCTCCGCGGCAAAGGCGAAGGGCATTGCGCCGCAGAGCATCACGAGAGCGAGCAGCGCGGCAAGCGCTTTTTTCATGGTGGTTTTCATACGGATCATCCTTTCTGAAACAAAAAATAACGTGCCTTCCGGAAAGGACGGCACGCACAAACAGGGCCCCGCAGCAGAACCCTGCGAAACCGTTGAAATGTGACGCGCCCTCCCGTTGCCCGAAGGCGGTGGATTCACTGCATGCAGTCAGGCATTCCGGCTATGACGGCAATGGCGGTTGCGGCGGAATTGCACCGCGCTTTCCCTGAAAAGATGCAACTCAATGATAGCACAAAACACCATGGATGTCAACAGGGGCCGCTCCGGATGGAACGACCCCTGCCAGCGGATTCCGTTGTTCGGATTACCCGAGCTCTGCCATGTGCTTCTTGATCGCCTCGAAGGTTTCGTCGCTCAGATCGTGCTCGATCTTGCACGCGTCCCGCGCGGCGACGTCGGCCTCCACGCCCAGATGCACGAGCGCGGCGGTCAGCACCGTGTGGCGTTCATAGATTTTCTCCGCGATTTCGCGGCCTGCGTCGGTCAGGGTGATATGGCCGTCGTCGCCCATGACGACAAAGCCGCCGGTGCGCAGCAGGCCCATGGCGCGGCTCACGCTCGGCTTGGAAAAATCCATATAGTCGCAGATATCGATCGAACGCACGAATTCATGCGTGCGGGAGAGAATCAGAATGGTTTCCAGATACATTTCACCGGATTCTTGCAGCTTCACGGGACGTGCTCCTTTCGGTTAGTGAGATTATTATATCATATGCGGCGCGGTTTCGCAAGTGTCGAAAGCGAAAAAAGCCGCCGCGCGTGCGGGGGAAATCAGGAAAAGTCACGAAACTGCCGCGAAAAAACGCGCAAAATTGTTGAATTCATATGAATTTCATGTTATAATTCTATTATCTGTGATTGCCTGTATGGAAAACAGGCGGAGAAGGAGTGTGCGTTTTCATGAAACGACTTCAGCGATGGATCAGCCTTTTGCTCTGCCCGGCGATGCTGATATCGGGTGCAGCCGTCTCGGCTTCGGCGCAGAGCAGCAGATGCGACTGCGGCCACGATCCCGTGATCGTGCTGCCCGGCATCAACCATTCTCCCACCTATCTCTATGACGAAAACAACGAGCCCGTGCTGGATAAGGACGGCAATCAGGTCGGC
>JAFZNN010000075.1 GCA_017550895.1 Clostridia bacterium | reverse complement strand
TCGCTGAAGATCGACCCGGCAGACGCCGACGATTATCTGCAATACTGGGTGCTGACCGGCGTGCTGCTGACCGACGGCGCCGCGCCTGCGCTGATGCAGGCCGCGCCGGAGGCCCCCGCCCCCGCGGCACCTGCGCCGAAGCCCGCCCCGCAGCGGCATGCGCTGCCGAAGCCGGAAAAGCCCTCCTCCGCGGAGATCGCCGCCCGGCTCGAGGAAGCGCCGGAGCTCGCGGAGCTCGTGCGCGAAGCACAGCGCATGCTCGGCAAAACGATCGGCTACAACGGCCTATGCACCCTGCTGGACCTGCATGACCACTACGGTCTGCCGACCGAGGTGCTGTTCATGCTGATCGAATACTGCGTCTCCGTGGGCAAAACGAACTACTCCTATCTCGCATCCGTCGGCGCCGACTGGGGCGAGCGGGAAATCGATACGCTCGAGCGCGCGGCGGAGCAGATCGAAGCGCTGCGCAGCGCCAACAGCCTGTGGAGCGGCATTGCGCGCGCCGCAGGGCTGAAGAATCCGCGTCCGACGGCAAAGCAGGCGGAATTCCTGCGCCTGTGGCAGTCCGAATGGGGCTTCGATGAAGCGATGATCCTGCGCGCTTATGAAGAGATGGCGGAGCGCACCGGCAAGCTCAGTTTCTCGTATATGGACAAGATCCTGCAGCGCTGGCACAACGAGGGGCTGTCGACCCCCGAGGCGGTGGAAGCCGCGGCGCAGGCGCGGCATGCCGCGCAGCAGACGGCCGGGCAGACCGCGCCGCAGGCCGCCTCCTACGACATCGACGCATTCCGGAATCAATCCCTGCACGGCAGCCTGCTATATAAAAAGAAAAGGAAGACGGACGCATGAGCTACAGCAATTCCACACGTTCAAAAGCAACGCAGATCCTCGCGGAGCGCCGCCGGAAGGCGCAGCGGCTGCAGCAGGCGCATCACCTGACCGCAACGGAAAAGCTCCCGGAGATCGCGGCATATGAAGCGCAGCTGGCCGAAACGGGCCTCGCGGTGGTCAAGGCGCTCTCCATGGGCAAGGACGGCGAGAGCTACATTGCGCAGCTCTCTCAGATGAATCAGACCGTGCAGAGCTGCATCCGCGAGCTGCTCGTGAAGGGCGGCTTCCCGGCGGATTATCTGGAAACGCCCTATACCTGCAAGCGCTGTGAGGATACGGGCTTTGTCGGCGGCTTTGCCTGCGACTGCCGCAAGACGCTGCTGGCCGAGCTGTCCAGACAGGCGCTCGAATCGGTCGCGCCCAGCGCGCACTGCACCTTCGACACCTTTAGTCTGGACTACTATCCCCTGCCCGTGGATGCGCAGCTCGGCGTTTCCCCGCGCAAACGGATGGCGGAGATCCTCGACTACTGCCGCTCCTACGCGGAGGACTTCGGTCCGGACTCCGAAAGCCTCTATATGCACGGCGCGACGGGGCTGGGCAAGACGCATCTTTCCCTCGCGATCGCGAACACCGTCACGGCGCAGGGCTATTCCGTCATCTACGATTCCGCGCAGAATCTGCTCTCCGCGCTGGAACGGGAGAAATTCGGCGGCGGCAGCGGCGAGCGCGCGCAGGAGCTGCTGGACTGCGACCTGCTGATCATTGACGATCTCGGCTCGGAGTTTTCCACCTCCTTCACAGTGGCGGCGGTCTACAATCTTATCAACACGCGCATCAACCGGCAGAAGCCGGTCATCATCAGCACCAATCTGACCGAAACGGAACTGGAGGCGAAATATTCCCAGCGCATCACCTCCCGCATCATCGGCAGCTATGTTTCTCTGCTGTTCCTGGGCAAGGATATCCGGCAGATCAAAAAATACGACGAAGCATGAGGCAATATGGATATTATACAAGCACTCGCAACTGAATTCCACCTGCAGCTCTGGCAGGTCAAGAACACCGTCGGCCTGATCGACGACGGCAACACGATCCCGTTCATCGCGCGCTACCGCAAAGAGGCGCACGGCACGCTGGATGATCAGACGCTGCGCGCGCTGGCCGAGCGGCTCGACTACCTGCGCAATCTTGAGAAGCGGCGCGAAGAAGTGCGCGGCCTGATCGCGGGGCAGGACAAGCTGACCGACGCGCTTTCCGCGGCGCTGGACCACGCGGCAACGCTCGCGGAGATTGAAGATCTTTACCGCCCCTTCCGCCCGAAGCGCAAGACGCGCGCCTCGGTTGCCAAAGAGAAAGGGCTCGAGCCCCTGGCGGACGCGATTTACGCGCAGACGCCGGGCAGCGACCCGCCGCTGACGCTGGCGGCCGCATACATCAATGAAGAAAAAGGCGTCGCTACGGCGGAGGACGCGCTGCAGGGCGCGCTGGACATCATCGCGGAGACCATCGCGGACAACGCGGAGATCCGCAAGCGCCTGCGCAACCTGTTCACCGTTTCCGGCGTTGTGACGGTCAAAGCGGCCGACCCGGAGGCGGAAAGCGTCTATACATTATATTATGATTATCAGGAGCCCGTCAGCCGTATGGCCGGCCACCGGGTGCTGGCGATCGACCGCGGAGAACGCGAAAACTTCCTGAAGGTGACCGTCACGCTCGACCCGGTGAAGGCCGCCAATGTGATCACGCGCGCGACGCTCTCGCCGCGGGAAGCGCCTTGCACCGAAGCCGTGCGCGCGGCGGGCGCGGACGCCTACGACCGGCTGATCAAGCCCTCCGTGGAGCGTGAGATCCGCAATCAGCTGACGGAAACGGCCTGCGAGGGCGCGATCAAGGTCTTTGCGCAGAATACAAAGCAGCTGCTCATGCAGCCGCCGCTGAAGGGCAAAACCGTGATCGGTCTGGATCCCGGCTACCGCACCGGCTGCAAGATGGCCGTGGTGGACCGCACGGGCAAGGTGCTGGACACGGGCGTGCTCTATCTCACGCATTCCGCCGCGCAGCGCGCGCAGGCAAAAGATACGCTCAAGCGCATGATCCGCGTGCATCACGCGGACTGCCTCTCCATCGGCAACGGCACGGCGACGAAGGAAACCGAGCAGTTTGCCGCCGAGGTGCTCCGGGAGCTGGACTGCGGCGTGACCTATATGGTCGTCAGCGAGGCAGGCGCTTCCGTTTACTCCGCCTCGAAGCTGGCCGCCGAGGAATTCCCGCAGTATGACGTTTCCCTGCGCAGCGCGGTTTCGATCGCGCGCAGGCTGCAGGATCCGCTGGCCGAACTGGTCAAGATCGACCCGCGCTCCATCGGCGTGGGACAGTATCAGCATGATATGCCGCAAAAGGCGCTGCTCGCCGCGCTGGACGGCGTGGTGGAGGACGCGGTCAACGCGGTCGGCGTCGATCTGAACACCGCCTCCGTCCCGCTACTCTCGCGCGTGGCCGGCATCAACGCCGCCGTGGCGAAAAACATCGTGACCTACCGGGAGGAAAACGGCGAATACCTCAGCCGCGCCGCGCTGAAAAAGGTACCCAAACTCGGCGCGAAAGCCTTTGAGCAATGCGCGGGCTTTTTGCGCGTGGCGGAAAGCCGGGAACCGCTGGACAATACCGGCGTGCATCCGGAGAGCTACGCCGCCGCAAAAGCGCTGCTGCAGATGCTGCAGTTCACGCCGCAGCAGATCGGCACGCCCGCGATCGCGGAGATCTCGGCGCGCGTGCAGGCCGCCGGCGCGCCGGCGCTTGCGGAACAGCTCGGCATCGGCGAACCGACGCTGCAGGACATCATCAAGGAACTGATCCGACCGGGCCGCGACCCGCGGGAGGCGCTGCCGCCCCCGCTGCTGCGCACGGACGTGATGGATCTCAAGGATCTCAAACCCGGCATGGAACTGCAGGGCACGGTGCGCAACGTGATCGATTTCGGCGCGTTCGTGGATATCGGCGTGCATCAGGACGGTCTGGTGCATATTTCGCAGATCACGAACCGTTATATCAAGCATCCCTCCGAAATTCTCAGCGTCGGCGACGTGATTACGGTCTGGGTGCTGCAGGTCGATCCGGTGAAAAAACGGATCTCTCTGACCATGAAGCGCGAAAACGCAGAAAAAACGAAATAAGGGGAGCATTATGATCAAGTATCTGTTATGGGATGGCGACGCGCCGGGCTTTGATCCGGCCAACGGCGAGTTTCAGCCGTTCATGGAAATCTTTCCCGCGCCGGGCAACGCGCCCGCGCCCTGCATTGTGATTTTTCCGGGCGGCGCCTACGCAATGGTCAGCCTGTGGAACGAAGGCTATCCGATCGCGGAGCTTGTCAACGGCCACGGCTATGCCGCGGCGGTCGTGCATTACCGCGTCGCGCCCTACGCCTATCCGGCGCCGGTGCTCGATGCGCAGCGGGCCGTGCGCGCCGTGCGGTATCACGCGGCGGACTGGGGCATCGACCCCGACCGGATCGGCACGATCGGCTTCTCTGCCGGCGGCCACCTCTGCTGCATGTCCGCGCTGCTGTTTGACGACGGTCTGCCGGAGGGCGATGCGATCGACCGCACCTCCTGCCGCATCAGCACCGCCGCCCCCTGCTACTCCGTTTCCAGCCTGGACAGCGCCATCACGCACATGGGCACGCGCGAGAATTTCCTGGGCGCGGAGAATACCGACGCGCGCGCCGCAGCCTTTTCCGCAGAAAACATGCTGCGCGACGACGCGCCCGCCTTCTTCATCTGGCACACCGCAACCGACGACGCCGTTCCGGTCGCCTGCGCGCTGCGGCTGGCCGACGCGCTGATCCGGCGCAAGCTTTCCTGCGAGCTGCTGATCTATCCCGAAGGCCGCCACGGTCTGGGACTTGCGCAGGATACGCCGCTGGCCGACGGCTGGCCGGACGCCTATCTGCGCTGGCTCGATGAACAATATCAAAAATAAATCCTGCACAGCGTCCGTTCACCGACGGGCGCTGCTTTTTCTTTGTCGCAGACACATCCCGGCGTTGTCCGCATACACTGACACTGGAGGGCGCGCGATTCCCGCCGCCGCTCCGGCCCGCAGGCGCCCTCCGCATGCTCCCGGAAAGGAGGAACCAAACGCTTGCAACCTTTCTATAATCAGGCAACGCTTTCCTATAACAAGACCGTCACCACGTCCAACCTCGTGCGCGGCACGCTGCGCACGGCGCTGCAGGTGACGAAAACGCCGGTCAAGGACACCTACGTCCACGGTGAGGAGATCACCTATCTGATCAGCATTCAGAATACCGGCGATACGGCGTTCACGGGGCTGACCGTCACCGACGATCTGGGCGCTTACGCCTTCGGTACGGGCACGGTCGTGCCCCTGACCTATGTCGACGGCACGCTGACCGTGCTCGCCGACGGCGTTCCGACGACCGGCCCCGCCGTGCAGGAAACGGATCCGCTGACGGTGACCGGCGTCAACGTGCCGGCCGGCGGCAGCGTCGTGATCGCGTATGCTGTGACCGTCAACAGCTATGCGCCGCTCGGCGCGCAGGCCGCCGTGACCAACACCGCGACCGTGGACGGGGACGGGATGACCGCCCCGATGACGGCGACGGCGGAGATCACCGCCGCAGACGGCGTGACCCTCGCGATCACCAAGTCGATCGATCCGAATCCCGTGACCGAACGCGGGCAGGTCACCTACACCTTTGAAATCTGCAACTACGGCAGTCAGCCCGCCACCGCCGCGGACAACGCCGTGCTTACGGATCAGTTCGATCCCGTGCTCTCCGCGCTCACCGCCATGCTCAACGGCACGCCCATGACCGCCGCGACCGATTACACCTATGATGAAGACAGCGGTCTGTTTGAGACGGTCGCCGGAGTGCTCACCGTCCCTGCCGCCGCCTATGCGCAGGATGCCGACACCGGCGCGTGGAGCATCACGCCCGGCCTGGCGACCCTGGCCGTCACCGGCACCATCTGAATCGCAGAATACAGCGAGGCCCGCGCAAAAAGCGCGGGCCTCAACGCATCTAATATTATTGTATGAATCTTATTTTTTCTTTTTGGATTCTTTGTCCTTGTCGATCGGGTTGGCCTTCAGCCAGGCGACGGTATCGGTGAGCGATTGGGTTGCGGTCAGGGGCGCGAAGCCCAGCTCTTCTTTTGCCTTTTCATTGCTGAAGTGGCAGTTTTCGCAGATCTTTTCGATCGAGAACGCGGTCAGGATCGGCGGGATCTTCAGCAGCCGGAACAGCAGCCGGATCACCGGCAGCATCGTCAGCAGAAAGCGCTTGCTCAGGCGGATCCGCGGCGCGCGCTTGCCGTTGATTTTGGCGAGCGTCGAGATGAAGCGGTCGATCGTCATGCGCTCCCCGCTCAGGAAGTAGCATTCGCCGCCCCTGCCGCGCTCCGCCGCCGCGATCATGCCCTTGGCCACGTCCCGCACATCGATGAAATTATAAGCGCCGAAGCCCAGGGAACAGGGAAACAGGCCGCGGTCATACAGCCGGATCATCGTGCAGACGCTGTTTTTGCCGTAAATATCATCCGGACCGATGCAGCAGGAAGGCATCACGACGCAGGTTTTCAGCGTGTCGTCGGAGGCGTCGAGCACATACTGGCTGGCCGCCGCCTTGGATTTGGCGTAGGCGTCCGGCACGGCGTCGGGGTCGAACCGCTCCGGCTCCGTCATCAGCGCGTGGCCGGGCGCGGCAGGCACCGCATCCACGGAGGACACGAACACGAGATTCTTCACCCCGCAGGCCTTGCAGGCGTCCGTCACCTGCTTTGTGCCTTCATAATTCACCTTCCAGACCAGGTCGTCCTTGGTGCCGGTGATGTCGATCAGCCCCGCCACATGATAGACCGTATCCGCGCCGGCAAACGCGGCGCGCAGCTTTTCCGGCTCATTGATATCGCCGAAGACTTTTTCGCAGCCGAAATGATCCAGCTCATGGGAATCATGGCGCAGAAACAGACGAATCCTTTCGCCGCGGGCGGCAAGCTCATTGACCAGCGCATAGCCGACGTAGCCGCGCGCGCCGGTCACAACGGAAATTTTATCCTGCATAACAGTTCCTCAATTTGTCTAAAATTCAACATTATTGTCTGCATTTAATTATACCATCTTTCGGAAATTTGAAAACAGACAAAATGCGGAAACTGTCGGTTTTTCCCTTCCGCGCGTTATTCCTGCGCGGTGCGGGTCAGATTTTTCATCCAGTTGAAGCGGTTGATCTTCACCGCCGCCACAAAGCATTTGAGGATCTGATCGCATTTCAGGCAGGCGAACACCACCCAGGGCGGCGCGCCGAAGTGCGCGGCCAGCAGTGCCGAGGGCAGCACGATCAGCAGCACGAAGATCGCGTCGTTTTTGAAGACAAAGCCGATGTCGCCGCCGGATTTCACCAGCCCGAACAGGCAGGCGGCCTGGTAGCAGGTACCGATGATGGTCACGGACAGCACCGTGCAGAACTGCCGGGCAAAGCCGGCCGCCTCCGGCGTCACGCCGCCGTAAAGCCGGATGAAGGGCCCTTTCAGCAGCGCGATCATGCCGCCGGTCAGCAGGCCGAGGCCGAGGAACAGCAGCTGCGTTGTGCGCGCGTATTCCTTCACCTGCTCCGTGCGTCCCGCGCCGACGGCCTTGCCTGTGATCACCCCCACGGCGGAGGCCATGCCGTTCATCGCCACATAGGCGAGCGTATTCATGGAATTCGCAATGCTTGCCGCAGCCGTCACCGCCGCGCCGAAGCGCCCGAGGATCATGGAGTTGCCCATCATATTGACGCCCCAGATGATCTGGCCGCCGACGATCGGCAGCCCGTAGCGGATGAAATCGCGGCGCAGGAGCGGATCGGACTGCAGCAGCTCCCGCGGACGCAGGCGCAGACGCTGATCCATGCGCAGCACGTAGAACAGCATGATCGCCGTTTCGATCACGCGGGCAATCAGCGTTGCCGCCGCCGCGCCGCGCACGCCCAGCGCGGGCAGACCGAGCTTGCCGAAAATCAGAACATAATTCAGACTGATATTGAACACCAGCGAGATCGCGGAGACTGCCATGCCGATGCGCGCCACCTCGACGCTGCGCATCGCTGCGATCAGCGCCTGCGTGACGCAGAAGAAGGCATAGGACAGGCAGACGATCCGCAGATACTGCGCGCCCTCGGCGATCACGGCGGGATCCTGCGTGAATAAACGGAGGACCCGGGTCGGGAACAGCAGGCAGATCAGGGAAAGCAGCAGCCCGAACGCAAGGGAAAAATGCACGCCGATGGCGATGATGCGCTTGATGCTGCGCACATCCTGCTTCCCCCAGTACTGCGCGGCGAGGATCAGGATCGCGCCCTCCACGCCGCCGGAGAACAGCTGCAGCAGCGTCTGGATCTGGTTGCCGAGATAGACGCCGGAGATCGCGGCGTCCCCCAGCGCGCCGACCATCAGGTTGTCGGCGAAATTGACCGCGAAGGTGATCAGATTCTGCAGCGCGACCGGCACGGCCAGCGCCGCGAGCGTGCGGTAAAACGTCTGATCCCGCGTGATCCATCGACGGTTCGTTTCCATTCGCGGTTTCCTCCCCCCCTGCGCCGGCGAAACGCCGGCGGCAAGTCCTCGGGCATTATTATAGCATACGGCGGAAAAAGATACAATCCGTCCGGCAGTTTTTGTTGCATCTTTCGCACAAATATGCTAGACTGAAGCTATCAAGCAGACAGGAGGTCTTGCGTATGCTGCGAATCCTTCGCGCGGCCGTTGCGCTCTTTGTCGCCGCGGAGCTGCTGTTCGGCGCGCTGATGACCGGCGGCACGGGCGGCGGCGAGGTCACGAAGCCGGAATCGGCCGGCGTTTCGCAATTTGCGGATCCCTTCATCGGCACCGGCGGCATTCCCTGGATGTGCGGAATGCTCAGCCCGGCGGTTGCCGCGCCCTTCGGCTGCGTGCGGCTCGGGCCGGACACCTGCGCCGTCGGCGGCCTTGCGAAAATCAAAACGAACACCTCCGGCTATTATTATGAGCACCGGCACCTGCTCGGCTTCAGCCTCAGCCGGCTTTCCGGCACCGGCGCGCGGGATTACGGCATGTTCCGCGTCACGCCCGCCGCAGGACGCGGCTGCAAACCGCAGCCGGCCGCGCTCGCCTTTTCCCATCAAAACGAAACCGCGACCCCCGGCTATTACGCGGTCGATCTGCCCGGGGCTGCCGTGCGGTGCGAAATGACGGCCACCGCCCACGCCGGGCTGCTGCGCTGCACCTTCCGCACGGAAAAAGCCGCCGGCCTTTATCTGGACGCGGCCGCGTGCCTGAGCGGCGGACGCACGGAAAACGCGGCGATCACCGCGGATCCCGCCGCGCGAAGCCTGACCGCGCAGGTGACGCTCTTCGGCGTCTTTTCCGGCCGCTACGGCGGGCTGCCGGCCTATCTCTATGCGGAATGGGATACGGGCGCCGCCCTGACCGCGCACACCGCCGCCGGCGATCTGCCGGATACCGCTGCGGCTGCGGGCGAGGATGCCGGCCTGCTGCTGCAGTTCGACGGCTGCAAAGGCAAGCCGGTCACCCTGCGCATGGGGCTGAGCTTTGTCAGCGCGGAAAACGCGAAGGAGAACCTGCTCGCGGAGGTCGGCGACGCTTCCTTCGACGAGGTGCTGCAAGCGACGCAGGCGCAGTGGGACGCGCGACTGGGCGCGATCGCGATCGACGCGGACGATGAAACCAAAACGATCTTCTACACCGCGCTTTACCACGCGATGCTCATGCCGACCGATTTCACCGACGTCAACGGCGATTATCTCGGCTTCGACGGCGAGGCGCACACGGCGGCGGGCTTCACCTACCGCACCGACCTCTCGCTCTGGGACACCGTGCGCAACGTCCACGCGCTCTATACGCTGATCGCGCCGGAAATCCAGCAGGACTGCCTTGAAAGCCTGCTCTGCATGGCGGCGCAGGGCGGTCTGCTGCCCCGCTGGCCGCAGGGCGGCGGAGAATCCGGCTCGATGTTCGGCAATCCGGCAAATATTCTCTTTGCGGAAAGCTATCTGAAGGGCGTGCCGTTCGACCTCGAGGAAGCCTATGCCGCCGTGACGACGGCGTCGGAGACCGAAAAGGGCCGCGAGGGCATCGGCCTTTATAAAGAATACGGCTATCTGCCGGACGATCTGACCGCGCGTTATTCCGTTTCCAAAACGCTGGAATACGCCTGGGAGGACGCCGCGGCCGCCGTGCTGGCCGAAGCGGCGGGCGACGCCGACGCCGCCGCCGCGCTGCGGGCACGCGC
>JAFZNN010000074.1 GCA_017550895.1 Clostridia bacterium | reverse complement strand
GTTTCCGCGGTCACATTCGGGATCCACAGCGAAAGGTCGAGATCGAGCGCGTCCATGTCTTTCGCCGTTTCGACCAGGAGCGTCTCCTCGTCATACTGCATGAGCCGGTTGCGCTCGGAATGCCCGCTCTGATAGGGGATGTGCTCGATCGTGTTGACGCCGAAAAACATCAGATCCAGATAATAGCTGCGGTAATCGCTCAGCCGCCACGCGTCGTAGGTGTTCGGCGTGGGCCGGTAGCCGAGCTGATGGCCGCGGATCGCCTTGTACGGCGTGTAGACGCCCGCGAGATCGCCGAGGATCCGCGCGCCGCCCTTGCAGGGCACGATGCGCCGCAGCAGCATCCCGATCGCGTAGAGCCAGCCGCGCATGCCGCTTGCTTTGAGCGTCAGGCAGTCGCCGTCAGCTTCGATCGCGTAGCCGTCGCGCGGCAGGGCCGCGTCCTCGCGCAGACATATCTGCGCCGGCGTGCCGACCTTTGCGGAAAAACCGCGCGCGGTCAGCTGCGCTGTGAGAATGCCGGCGGCGTTTCCGGCGGCCGGGTCGGCGGCGATCCGGCACTCCGCGGGCAGATAGTCCATGCCTTTTGCTTCCATGGCGCACCTCCGTTTATTTGGATTGCTTCTGATTTCATTATAACGGATTTCACGCGCTTGTCAATCATTCTCCTGCCGCAAATAATAAATTCAACCCGGAGACCTTGCGGCTTCCGGGCTGCGTGAGATATTAAATTTCAAATTATGACGGCAGCGTGACAAGGCCGTCCAGATCGAGCGTGAGCACGGCGCCCCCGTCCGGAACGCCCAGCGCGTCCAGATCGCCCCAGGTTTTGTTCATTTTGTAGCTGACGTTGTGCGCGCCGCTCAGGTCGTGCTCGAAGCCGCCGGAGCGCCGCAGCCCGCCGTTGTAATCCTCGCGGGAAAGCAGGATCGCCAGGCTGAATTTCGGCACGATGTCGTCCGTATCCTGCAGCCGCACCAGCGTCCCTTCACGCTTTTCTTTGTCCGTCACGACGTAGGGCGAGCCGAAGGTGACCGCGTTGAGGAATTCATACGCGGCCGTGAGCTCTTCGTCGCAGAGGATCCGCTGCGCGATCATGCCGCCCAGGCTGTGCCCGTAGATCACGATCGCCGCGCCCTGCGGCACATAGGTTTCGATCGCCGCTTTGACATGCCGGTAATACTTGCAGTCGTTGTCGCCGAGGGTCAGCAGATAGGCGCCGAAATCGTTCGCGCCCTTGGCCGTCCAGTCGATGCCGCGCACCGTAACAAAATAGACTTCGCGCGTGCCGTCCGTCTGTTCAAGCGTCGCCGGGCAGATGCGAATTTCCCCGCGCGGCCAGGGCTCCTGGATGAAATGCGAGATCCACGTCGTGCTCTTGAGCACGAGCACGTCCTTGTAGGGTTCTTCCGCGTCCTCAGCGCAAACGCAGGGGAGCGCCGCCGTCAGCAGCAGGCAGAGCGCGCAGAGCAGGGCCGCCAATCGTTTCATAAGTCCACCTTCTTTGAAGAATCATGCAACAGGGGATGCCGGTCAGGCAGGTGATTTCGCCGCGTCGAATCACACAAGATGGAGGAATGACCGGATGCGCCAGTAAAGGCGATAGAAAAAGTACTGTATTTGCACCCACAGGCTGCCGTTGTCGATTTCGGGCTCAACGACCTGCTCTGTGATGGTCAGAAAGGAAGAAATCTCATAGGTTTCTCCGTCCTCCTCATAGGGCGTGAGTATGTACTGGCCGATTTCATAAATGGAGATGCCGTCAGAATCATAGAAACAAAGGTCGGCGTAGAGCGTGATCGTGTCGTCGCCGCAATCGACGTCAAATTTGCTGCCGAACCAGTAGCCGTCATTAAAGAAATAGGGCTGGCTGGAGACGTGATAGGTTTTCGTCGTGCCGTCCTTGAAAACGACGTCATACTGCCGCGGGATGGCAACGTCGGTAAACTGATACCCTTTCGGCGTGAGTTCGAGCTTCATATACGGCGCGTCGCCCACGGGCGTGACGGATTCGATATAGTTCTGCCAGGTCGGCTCCGGTTCGACAAATTCATCCGCGCTCGCCGGCAGGCAGATTCCGGCGCAGAGAATCAGCGCCAGAAGCGCGCACAGGAGCTGTTTTGCTTTCTTCATTCCGCTTTCCCTCCGAACGGTCAAGAATCTGCTTTCAGTATAATGGATTCGGATTGTTGCTGTCAAGAAGAATTCACGCTTGCTTTAATTTTTCATTCGTCGACGGACGCGCGCATGGACCGGATTTCCTCGTTCGACGGATCGCAGGCGCTCAGCAGGTCCAGGATCTGCGCGGCTCTGCGGCGATGGGCGGGATCGTGTTCCGTGTCGCTCAACGCGCACAGATGATGCAGGATCACCCAGCTCAGGGGCGTGAGCGCTTCCTTCGCGACCGCATGCTTTTCCTCGCCCTCCAGGAAATACACCAGCGCGTTCTCGCGGGCCTTGTAGAGATTCGGCAGCTTGCGCGCCTGCGCGAGCGCCTTTTCACGCTCGCCGAGCTTCCAGTAAGCGAAGCAGATGTTGTACATCGTCGCGCCGCGGACCTCGGAATCCTCGCCGTAGCGCAGGATCTGCTCCTGCACCGCGATGGACTCCTTCAGATGCGTGCGTTTTTCCTCCGGCGTTCCGTCGAGCTTTTCGAGCGAGGTGCACAGCTGCACGAGCAGCAGCGCGTCGTTCGGGAAGGTTTTCAGTGCCTTGCGCATGCGCGCCACGTTTTCGCTGTGGCGGCCGTTCCGATTGTCCTGCGCCCACCTGCGGTTGATTTCGTCATACTGTTCCCGTTTTTGCAGCTCGTTCATTCCGAGCAGCTCGTCCACGCTGATGCCGAAGTAATTTGCCAGCGCGGGCAGCATCGTGATATCCGGGTAGCCCTCGCCGCGCTCCCACTTGCTGATGGATTGAAATGAAATGCCCAGATGCGCCGCGACCTCCTCCTGCGTCAGATCGCGTTCCCGCCGCAGACGCTTGATGGTTTCGCCGATCAGTAGCTGCATGGAATTCATCCTTTCTGTTTGTTTTTTCGTGCGTTTTCGTTCAAGGAGAGTATACAGCGATTGACGCGAAAAAGCAATCACCGCGCGGGAGATTTCACTCAACGGAGCGTAGAATTATTCAATGAATTATCAAATCATCTGCGGACGGATTCCTGTTTTCTTCAATGACAGTTCAATTTGTTCTTGTCTTTTCCCGCCCGCTCGTGTAAAATAAGATTGTATAATTCCGATTCCATCGGGAGGTGCTGTTATGGCGGCAAAATTCCTCGCGTTCCTGCTCTCCGTGCTTTCCGTGCTGCTCTGCCTCAATCCGCTGCATCCGTATCGTTTTGCCATGAAACTGAGCGATCCGCAGGCCGACCCCTGCGCGGCGGAGCTCTATGACTACATCTGCGACAACTTCTGCAGCCGTGTGCTTTCCGGTCAGCAGGAGGGCTTCAGCTCGCCCGCGCGCAACGACGAATTCGATTTTATCTTCGCGGCGACCGGGAAATACCCCGCGATCCGCGGCTTTGATTTTGTCAACGACGATTTCGAGGGCGTTTATGAACGCGCCGTTGAATGGGCCGCGCGCGGCGGCGTCGTTTCGATCTGCTGGCATTGCGGCAAGGATCTCGACAAGGGCTATGAGGAATGCAAAAGCGACCGCGTGGAGGACTGGGATGCGCTGCTGACCGCCGGCACGCCGGAGCACGCCGCGTTCCTCGCCAATATGGACAAAGCCGGCGCCGTGCTCAAGCGGCTCGGCGCGCAGGGGATCCCCGTGCTGTGGCGGCCGTTTCACGAATTCAACGGCGACTGGTTCTGGTGGGCGGGGGAGCCGGCGCATTTCAAGGCGCTGTGGAAGCTGATGTACCGTCATTTCACGGACGACCTCGGCCTGCATAATCTGATCTGGGTGCTGGGCTATTCCGAGCTGGATATGCCGCAGGAGGACTTTTTCCTCTGGTATCCCGGCAGCCGGTACTGCGACATTGTGGGCTGCGATTCCTATCATGTGGCCGAATACGGCGCGGACCGGAACAAATTCGAGCGCAGTATGCGCACGGCCTTCGGCGCAAAGCCGGTGATGCTGCATGAATGCGGCCTGATCCCGACCGCGGAGCAGTTCGCGCAGGCGCCCTGGTGCGCGTTTGTGGCGTGGCACTCTGAATATCTCACGCAGGAAAACAGCGCCGAGCATCTGCGCGGGATCTATCACAGTGATCTTGTCATCACGCTCGACGAGCTGCCGGCGTTCAGCTACAAGCGTTCGGACTGATCCGCACCGGCCGGTTTCGCGTCGATTGCGCAGCGCGAACTTGGGGGAAATGACCGGGCGGAAACTTTTTTGAAATTATCCCTTGACAATTGCCCGATCTGTGTTATAATAATCTTCGC
>JAFZNN010000073.1 GCA_017550895.1 Clostridia bacterium | reverse complement strand
GGCGGCGGCCCGGAGATCAGCGAAATGATGCAGAAGCTCGGCAAGCAGGCCGTCTTTGTGGACGGTCTGCGCGTGACGGACCGCGAAACGGTCGATATCGTGCAGATGGTGCTGGCCGGCAAGGTCAACAAGACGCTGGTCAACCTCCTGCAGATGCAGGGCGCGCAGGCGATTGGCCTCTCCGGCATGGACGGGCGGCTGATCCGCGCAAAGGTCAAGGATGAAAAGCTGGGCTATGTCGGCGAAATCACGCGCATCCATATTCGCCCGGTGACCGATCTGCTCGAGCGCGGCTATGTGCCTGTGATCTCGACCCTCGGCTGCGACCGGGAGGGCAACACCTACAATATCAACGGCGACACCGCGGCGGCCTGGATCGCGGGCGCACTCGGCGCGGAACGTCTGATCATGATGACGGATATTGCCGGCATTCTGCAGGATAAGGACGACCCCGCCACGCTGATCCCGCATCTGACCCTCTCTGAAGCGGCGGCGCTCTATGAGGACGGTGTGATCTCCGGCGGCATGATCCCCAAAGTGGATTGCTGCATTGACGCGATCAACCGCGGCGTTGACAGCGTTGTAATTATGGACGGCCGCGTGCCGCACGCGATTCTCATGGAGCTGCTGACCGATGAGGGCGCGGGCACGCTGGTGACAGGAGGATAATGATGGATCTGAAAGCTCTGGATCAGGCCTATATTGCAGGCACTTATAAAAGGTTTCCGGTCGAGATCGTTGCCGGCAAGGGCTCGATCGTGACGGATACAAACGGAAAACAGTATATCGATCTCGGCAGCGGCATCGGCGTGACAGCCTTCGGCATCGCGGATGACGTCTGGCAGCAGGCGATCATCGACCAGATCGGCAAGGTGCAGCACATGTCCAATCTCTATTATACCGCGCCTTGCGCGCAGCTGGCGGAAATGCTCTGCAAGCGCACGGGGATGCAGAAGGTGTTCTTCTCCAATTCCGGCGCGGAGGCGAATGAATGCGCGATCAAGGCCGCCCGCAAATACGCGGCGGAGCAGCACGGCGCGGATTGCTTCACGATCGCCACGCTGCAGAACAGCTTCCACGGCCGCACGCTGACCACGCTTGCCGCGACCGGGCAGGAACAGTTTCATAAGCTTTTTCAGCCGCTGACGCCGGGCTTTGTGCATGTGCCGGCCAACGACATTGACGCGTTCAAAGCCGCCGCGGCGGAAACGAAGCTCGCGGCGCTGATGATCGAATGCGTGCAGGGGGAGGGCGGCGTTCTGCCGCTGGATCCCGCCTATGTGCAGGCGGCTGCGGCCTTCTGCAAGGAAAACGGCATCCTGCTGATCGCGGATGAGGTGCAGACCGGCAACGGCCGCACCGGCACGCTCTATGCCTACGAGCAGTTCGGCATCCAGCCGGATCTGGTGGCAACGGCCAAGGGCCTCGGCGGCGGACTGCCGCTGGGCGCGACGCTGTTTGCGGAGTCGACCGCGCAGGTCTTCGGCCCTGGCGACCACGGCTCCACCTTCGGCGGCAACCCCGTGAGCTGCGCGGCGGCGCTGAGCATCCTTGCCCGCATCGACGACGCGCTGCTTGCGGATGTGCGGCGCAAGGGCGCGATGGTCCGCGCGGCGCTGGAGGGCGCGCCCGGCGTAAAGAGTGTGAGCGGTCTGGGTCTGATGCTCGGCGTGGAAACGGAAAAGCCCGCGGCCGAGGTGGTGGCCGCCTGCATGGCGCAGGGCGTCCTGTGCCTGACGGCGAAGCAGAAGGTGCGCCTGCTGCCCGCGCTGAACATCCCGGAGGATGTACTGATGCAGGCGATCGACGTGCTCAAAGCCGCCTGCGCTTAATTTATTACATTAATAATATATAGAAAACGTCCCGGCCGGTTGGGATCCTTTCCGGTCGGGACGCTCTCTTTGAGCCCTTCACTTTGCTTCTATCGCCGAATGCAGGAATAGCCCCGGCCGCTTTTCGCGTCCGAGGCTTCCTTGATTCCGTCAGACAGAATCAGATGATCGGGGTCTCAAATTCGCCGGTGGTCGGCTCGACAGTGCTGGTGGTGATGACGTCTTCCGCCTCAAAGGCGATGACTTCCAGCTCGAGAACCTCATACAGCTCTTTATTCATAGGAATCGACTCCTTTCTTGATTTTTATTATTTAACCAAAATAGGCATGTGCGCAATTGTAATACAAGCCGAGCGCTTTTGCGATCTGCACTTGTTCGGGGGTGACATTGCCGCCCTGTTCTGACTTCAGCAGCACCTTGTAGGCGTAGCTCAGGCCTGCAAAACACCACTTGGAAACCAGCGGGTCATCGCCCGGATTGTCGACGGGCTGATAGACGCGAACGGTGTAGATCTTGCCGAGGTTGCCGGACTGGATGTTCGGAATTTCGACGTAGTAGTAGCTGCCGTTCGCAGTCGGCGTGAGCGGAACGTCGCCGTCCGGGCCTTCCCAGATGAAGGTGTATTCGTCAATGGTATGGCCGTTCATCTGCGCCGGATCCACAAGGAAGTAGTGGCGGATGGCCGTTGCAGAGGTCAGCATCAGGCTGGAGCCGTAATAGATGATTGCGGGACCGTAGTCCTCCGTGGACGGCTGATAGTCCGCCAGCACAGCGGAAGTATAGGTATCCAGATCGTTGTCGTCAAACAGGGTGGACTGCACGAAACCGGGATCCGTGTGCAGCAGCTCATTTGCGTAATAGCCGTAGACGGAGATCGCGCGCATGAGATCCATCAGAGCGGTCTGTGACTGATAATAGGGAATGACGGAAATTGCTTCCACATATTCCGTGACGGAGTAGGTGAACGGATCGCTCTCGTACCAGCCGTCAATCTCGTAATCCGGCAGCATCACGTGGTTGCGCACGATGCCGGAGATCTGCATCGAAATCTGGGAGGAATTGACGTTGCAGGTAAATTTATAGCGTTTCACGTTGTCCGCCGTGGTGTCATACTGATTCAGATCGATCGGCACCTGGATGGTGTCGCCGCCGAAGCTGAATTCTGCATAGGCCTCTGACGAGGCATACGGCACGTCGACGTAGAAGTTCACGCCGATATCGCCCTCAAGCAGCAGGGAGTGACCGATGGGAGCCGTGCTTCCGGGCAGGAGCTCATCGTCTCCGGGAGGATCATCGGGAATCACAACGCCGGGCTCCAGAATGGGGAAGAAGGGGCCGGTCGGCGCAGACGGGAAACTGGGCGAAGTATAATGGACGAGCTTGCCGCTGAAGCCGTTTTCAAACACCGCGTAATAGGTGCAGCCGACAGTGTAGCCTGCATGATGGGAGCCCTCCAGGCAGACCCAGGGCGCGAAGCTTGCAGTGGCGTTCAGGCGGTGGTCTACAAACAGCTGATTGGTGATCTGATAGGTGGACTGATAGCTCTGCAGCTCCCGCATGACGTCTCTGGTCGCGGTCAGAGAACCGATCGAAGCCGTGGAATAGATGCCGGTC
>JAFZNN010000072.1 GCA_017550895.1 Clostridia bacterium | reverse complement strand
GGCAACGGAGAGCTTCGCCGCGAACCGTTTGAAAAGACGGCTCATCGCGCGAACATCTCTGTCGGACTGCTTCGTCCCTATTGGGGACTCGGTTTGGGCACGATGCTGTTGCGGGAAATGATTGGCAAGGCAAAGGAGATCGGCGTTCGACAGTTGGAATTACATGTAATAGAAGGCAACGAGCGCGCGATGGGCCTCTACCGAAAAACGGGTTTCGTTACTGTTGGCGAACATCCGAACTTCGTGCGCCTTGAAGACGGCACGCTGCTGCGCGAATACCTGATGGCGCTTTCGTTGGAAACATAATCGTTAATTAACTGGGAAGGGCTTTCCATATAACGATTTCCTGCTATAATGACTTCATTATCGAAATGCGAAATCGGCGCTCAACTGGATTGAATCGGTCAGGCTGCGGTATTTTCGGAGCCTGACCGTTTTCTGTGCCTGCCGCGCGGAGAAAGGATCTTTATGGAACTGATGAAGGACATGTTCGGCCTGTTGCCCGAAGTGGCGCGGGCCGTGGAGGATATGGGCTACGAGACGCCCACGCCCATTCAGCTGGAGGCGATCCCCGTGCTGCTGGCCGGGCGCGACGTGATCGGCCAGGCGCAGACCGGCACGGGCAAGACCGCAGCCTTCGGCATTCCCATGGCGGAGGCCGTGGAGCCGGGCGAAAAGTATGTTCAGGCGCTGGTGCTGTGCCCCACGCGTGAGCTGGCCATGCAGACGGCGTGCGAGCTGATGAAGCTCACGCGCCATCGCGAGGGCGTGCGCGTGCTGCCGGTCTACGGCGGCGCGCCCATCGAGCGCCAGCTGCGGGGGCTGGAGGCGGGCGTGCAGATCGTTGTGGGCACGCCTGGCCGGGTGATGGACCACATGAGCCGCGGCTCGCTCGATCTGTCGCGCGTGAAGATGGCCGTGCTGGACGAGGCGGACGAAATGCTGGATATGGGCTTTCGCGACGACATCGAGACCATCCTCTCTGCGACGCCCGAAACCCGGCAGACCGCGCTGTTCTCGGCCACCATGCCGCGCCCCATCCTGGCGCTGGCCCAGCGCTACCTGCGCGAGCCGGAGCGGGTGGCGGTCGAGCAGCATGAGATGACAGTGGAGAAGATCGAACAGTTCTACATCAGCGTGCGCTCGTTCCACAAGAGCGAGCTTTTAAGCCGCCTGCTGACGCTGGAGGACATCCGCCTGGCGCTGGTGTTCTGCAACACCAAGCAGGGCGTGGAAACCGTTGTGACCGACCTGCAGCACCGCGGCTTCTCAGCGGCGGGCCTGCACGGCGACATGCGCCAGATCGAGCGCGACGCCGTGATGGCGCGTTACCGCAACGGGCTGGTGAACGTGCTGGTGGCCACGGACGTGGCCGCGCGCGGGCTGGACATCGAGAACATCGAGGCCGTTTTCAACTACGACATCCCGCTGGACGTGGAGTACTATGTGCACCGCGTGGGCCGCACGGGCCGCGCTGGCAAGGCGGGCCGCGCATACACCTTCGTGGTGGGCCGAGAGGTGTCGCGCATGTGGGATTACCGCCGCGTCACCGGCGCGAAGATACTCTGCCGCAAGGCCCCGGACGCCACCGAGGTGGAGCAGGCGCTGGCCACCCGCGTGGAGGAGGAGGTTGCCGCCCACGCGCGGGACGAGCTGGGAGAGGAGCTGATGCGGCACGCCGGAGGGCTGCTGGAGAGCGCCGCGCCCGAAAAGGTCGTGGCCGCCATGCTCGACCTGCTCATCAAAGAAGCCGGCGCGCGCACGGACGTGTCCATCGACCTCAACCCGCCTGAGCCGCCGCGTCCCGTCCGCCCCATAAGGCCCGCGCCCGCCCCGGTTCCGCAGCGCCGCGGCCCGTACGGCCGCCCCGTGCCGCGCGAGATGCTGGCCGCCGCCCGC
>JAFZNN010000071.1 GCA_017550895.1 Clostridia bacterium | reverse complement strand
CTGCACGCCTCCCACGGCTATCTGATCCAGCAGTTCCTCTCCCCCAACACCAACCACCGCACCGATGAATACGGCGGCTCGCTCGAAAACCGCATGCGCTTCCTGATCGAGATCCTGCAGGGCGTCAAGGCCCGCTGCGGCAAGGATTTCCCCGTGATCGTCCGGCTGACGGTCGACGAATGCTACGCGATGATCGGCCAGCCGGGCAAGGGCTACACGCTCGACGAGGGCGTGGAGATGGCGAAGCGGCTGGAGGCCGCCGGGGCGGACGCGATCGACGTTTCCTCCGCAGCCTACGACACCTTCAATTACTGGCTTGAGCCGATGTCCTTCGCCTGCGGCTGGCGCGCCTACATGGCCAAGGCCGTCAAGGAAGCCGTCAGCATTCCCGTGCTGGCCGCGAACCTGATCCGCAGCCCGGAGCAGGCGGAGGCGCAGCTGCAGAACGGTACGCAGGATCTTGTCTCCCTGGGCCGCCCGCATATCGCCGATCCCCACTGGGCGGAGAAGGCGCAGGCCGGCCGGCCGGAGGATATTTCACGGTGCATCTGCTGTCTCTACTGCATCCAGAGCATGCAGGAAAACGCCTATACCGGCGGCAGCGGCGGTTGCTCGGTCAACCCCTTCGTCGGCCGGGAAGCGACGACGCTCAAGCACAACGGCGACGGACGCGCGGCTGTGGTGGTCGGCGCGGGCCCCGGCGGTCTGATGGCGGCCCGGCTGCTCGCGCAGCGCGGCTTTGCCGTGACCGTATTTGAAAAAGAAGCCGCGCCCGGCGGTCAGCTCCGGCTGGCGGCGGCCGCGCCCGGCAAAGATAAAATGCAGTGGTGCATCGACGACCTCGTGCATCAGGCCGAAAAGGCCGGCGCGCAGCTGCGTCTGGGCGAGGAGGCCACGGCGGAAACGATTGCCGCGCTCAAGCCGGCCGCGCTGATCTTCGCCACCGGCGGCGTCGCGCTGCGTCCGCGTTCGATCCCCGGCGTCGATCTGCCCCATGTGTATACCTCAACCGAGATCCTGGACGGCAGCGTGCAGCTCAAGGGCAAGTCCGTCGCCGTCATCGGTTCCGGCATGACCGGACTGGAAACGGCGGAATTCCTCTGCGCCGGAAACCGCGTGACCGTGGTCGAAATGGCCGATACGGTCGCGCCCGGCACCTGGATGCAGCATGTGAACGATCTGATGCCAAAGCTCGAGCAGGCCGGCACGCAGTTCCTCACCGGCAGGAAGCTCGTGGAAATCAAGGCGCAGTTCGCCGTACTGGAGGACTGCAAAACGAAAAAGACCGATGAGATCGCCGCCGACGCCGTGGTGCTCGCCATGGGCGTGCGTCCGGAGCACGCGCTCTATGACGCCTGCCGCGCGATCTGCCCGCAGGCCTGCCTGATCGGCGACGCGGAGCACAGCGGCCGGATCGCCGACGCCACGCGCGCCGCGCTCGACGCCGTGCTGTCCATTGACTGAGGAGGCGGACAATGAAAGCCTTCACAACGATCCTGCTCAGCCTCGCGCTGTCCTTCGGCGGCCTTTACAGCCAGCTCGACGCGGTGCTGCACCCGCAGGAGTATCACATGATCGATCTCCCGCGCACGGAAGTGCCCGCGCCGCTGGACGCCCCCGCAGAGGATACGTTCATCGAGCTGCCGCAGGTGCGCATGCACTATCAGGTCTGGGGCGACGGAGAAAAGCCGCCGCTGATTCTCGTGCACGGCAACGGCGGGAGCGTGCACTCGCTGGATGAGGCGGCTTCCTATTTTGCCAACGATTACACTGTCTATCTGCCGGAAAGCCGCTGCCACGGGCAAAGCAGCGATCCGGGCGAGATCTCCTATAAAGCCATGGCGCAGGATCTGTGCGATTTCATCGCCGCGCTCGGGCTCGAAAAGCCGGTGCTGATCGGCCACAGCGACGGCGCGATCGACGTGATCGAGCTGGCCGCGATGGCTCCGGAGGTGCCCGGCGCGATCATCGCCTGCGGGGCAAATTCCAAGCCGGAGACCTTCAAGCCCTATTTCCCGATCGGCGTGGCGCTGCGCAATCTCTTCCGGCACGACAAGCTGAACGATCTGATGCTCGAGGAGCCGGATTTCACGCCCGAGCTGCTCTCGAAGATCACCTGCCCGACCTATGTGGTCAGCGGGCAATACGATATCATGTGGGTCTCGGATACCCGCTATCTCGGCGAGCAGATCCCCGGCAGCGACTGGGTGATCCTGCGCGGCGAACAGCACAGCTCCTACATGTCGCAAAACGGCGCAAAGACCTATGCGCTCGCCCGCCCGTGGCTGACGGAAAAGGGCCTGTAATTCACATCTGAACGGAAGGAGAAACCGGAATGCTTTATAAAAAGAACGCTGCGCCCGTCCTCTCGGACGACCTGTTTCGCAGCCCCACCGCCGAATACCGCGGCACGCCCTTCTGGGCATGGAACAGCACGCTGAAGGAAGCGGAGCTGCTGCGGCAGATCGAAATCTTCAAGCAAATGGGCCTGGGCGGCTTTCATATGCATGTGCGCACCGGCATGGCGACGCCATACCTGAGCGACGAATTCATGGCGCTGGTCAAGGCCTGCGTCAAAAAGGCCGAGGCCGAGGAAATGCTCGCCTGGCTTTATGACGAGGACCGCTGGCCCTCCGGCGCGGCGGGCGGACTTGTGACGAAGGATCCGCAGTACCGCGCGCGCTGCCTGCTGATGACTGTAACGCCCTGCGAAGAAAATGACGACGCCGAGGCCGCGTCCGTCGATTCCTGCGCCGAGGGCGGGCGCGAAGGCGCCGGGCATCTGATCGCCTGCTATGACGTGCAGCTCGACGCCGACGGCTGCCTGCAGAACTATCGCCGCATCGATCCGGATGCAGCGGCGGCAGGCACAAAATGGTATGCCTATCTCAAAATCCACGCGCCCTCCGCGTGGTACAACCACCAGACCTATCTCAACACGCTCGACCCCGCGGCCGTCGCCCGCTTCGTGGCGGTGACGCACGACCGCTATGCCGAAACCGTCGGCGACGCGTTTGATAAAACCGTGCCCGCGATCTTTACGGATGAACCGCAGTTCACGCGCAAAAAGCTGCTCAACAACGCGGCCGATACCGACGATATCCTGATGCCCTGGACGGACGATCTGCCCGCGACCTACGCGGCGCAGTATGACGGCGCGGATGTGATGGCGACGCTGCCCGAGCTTTTCTGGGAGCTGCCGGCGGGGCAGGTCTCGCAGGCGCGTTATCGCTATCACGATCACATTGCCGAGCGCTTTGCGGCCGCCTTTGCCGACACCTGCGGCGGCTGGTGCCGCAAGCACGGCATCGCCCTGACCGGCCACATGATGGAGGAGCCGACCCTGCGCAGTCAGACCGCCGCGCTGGGCGAAACCATGCGCTCCTACCGCGGCTTCGACCTGCCGGGCATCGACATGCTCTGCGCCAATTTTGAATTCACGACCGCGAAGCAGGCGCAGTCCGCCGTCCATCAGTTCGGGCGTGAGGGCATGCTCTCCGAGCTCTACGGCGTGACGGGCTGGGACTATGATTTCCGCGGCTACAAGCTGCACGGCGACTGGCAGGCCTGCCTGGGCGTGACGGTCCGCGTGCCGCATCTTTCGTGGTATGCGATGGGCGGCGAAGCCAAGCGTGATTACCCGGCCTCCATCCATTATCAGTCCCCGTGGTACGGTGAATTCGCCTGCCTGGAGGATCATTTTGCCCGTGTGAACACCGCCATGACCCGCGGCAAGCCCGTGGTGCGCGTTGGTGTGATTCATCCGGTGGAGAGCTACTGGCTGCACTGGGGGCCGAACGATCAGACCGCGCTCCGGCGCGAAAGCATGGACCGGGATTTCCTCGACCTTGCCGAGATGCTCCTCAAAGGCAGCGTCGATTTCAACTATATCAGCGAGAGCCTGCTGCCCGCGCTCTGCCCGCAGGGCGGCGCGCCGCTGCAGGTGGGCGAAATGGCCTACGACGTGATCCTGGTTTCCGGCTGCGAGACGCTGCGCAGCTCCACGCTTGAACGGCTCGAGGCCTTCCGCGCCGCCGGCGGTACGCTTCTGTTCATCGGCAGCGCGCCGACGCTCGAAAACGCCCTGCCCTCCGACCGCGGGGCAAAGCTCTGCGCAGACGCCGCGCTGATCCCCTTCGAGCGCAGCCGCATTCTGGAAGCGCTCGCCTCCTTCCGCACCGTGACCCTGCGCCGCGCGGACGGCCGGCTGAGCGAGGATCTGATCTATCAGCTCCGGCGCGACGGCGACGGCCGCTGGCTTTTCATCAGCCACTGCTGCGAGCCCTATAATAAAGATATCCCGCGCAGCGAGAACCTGCGCATCCGTGTGCAGGGCCTGTGCACGCCGAAGCTCTATGACACGCTGACCGGCGAGATCCGTCCGCTGCCCTGCAGCTATGTGCAGGGGGATACGGTCATCCCGTGGACCTTCTTTGATTATGACAGCCTGCTGCTCCGGCTGGAGGACGGGCAGGCCGCGCAGCCCGGGAAAGCGCCCGAGCCGCCGGCGTTCGTGCGCTGCGAGCTGCCCGACGCCGTGCCGTATACATTGAGCGAGCCGAACGTGCTCGTGCTCGATCAGGCGGAATTCGCGCTGGACGACGCACCCTGGCAGCCGCGCGAGGAGATCCTGCGGCTGGATAACATTTGCCGCGCCGCGATGGGCTGGCCGGAACGCGGCGGCCATGTGGTGCAGCCTTGGGTGCTGGAAAAGGAAACGGTGACCCACCGCATCCGCCTGCGCTTTACGATTGACAGCACGATCACCGTCGATGCGCCGCAGCTCGCGCTTGAGGACGCAGAAAAAGCACAGCTCCGGCTGGACGGCGCGCCTGTCGCGAACGCCGTGACCGGCTGGTATGTCGACAAGGACATCAAAACCGTCGCGCTGCCCGCGCTCACGCCCGGCGTCCATCAGCTGGAGATCTCCCTCCCCTTCGGCAAAACGACCCACACGGAATGGTGCTATCTGCTCGGTGATTTCGGCGTATCCTGCGCCGGCGCCTGCTGCAAGCTGATCCCGCTGCCGGAGAAGCTGGCCTTCGGCGATCTCTGCGGACAGGGCCTGCCCTTCTACGGCGGCAATGTGGTCTATCACCTGCCGGTCGAAACCGGCAGCCGCCTGCGTCTGACCGTCTCGCGCTACCGCGGCGCGCTGCTGGGCGTTGCCTTGGACGGCAAAGACGCCGGCCGGATCATCTGTCCGCCCTACGCGCTGACTGCGGCGGTAACGCCGGGCAGCCACACGGTGGATCTGACCTTCTTCGGCAACCGCTATAACGCCTTCGGCCCGCTGCATCTGACCGATACCCGCGCCTCCTGGCACGGCCCCGGCGCCTGGCGCAGCGACGGCTGCGGCTGGAGCTATGAATACGTCCTGCGCCCGCTCGGCCTGCTCGCCGCGCCGGTGCCGGAGACGGATGCATAAAGCCGACTGCATGATTGTTATTTGATACGCACAAGCCCCCGCCTCCCGGATGCAACGCCGGAAAGCGGGGGCTGTCTGTTTGATTGAAATGGTTTTTTTCGCGCGTGCGTTATTCCGGCCGGAACAGGGTCTTTTCCAGATTGCGCCGGACAATCACCCAATAAAGCAGGCTGCCGAGGGTCAGCATCACGCCCAGCTCGCCCAAGGCGACCAGACCGCCCTGCGTAAGGAAGCCGACGCCGGTGAACGGGCCGTCGATGAAGAACTGCTCGATCTCCCAGCCGATGATCACGCCGTTCCACACGGCGGGCATCAGCATCGCAAACAGCGGATAGCCCTTGATCTTCACCTTGCGCAGCAGCCACATGCAGACCGTCGCGCCGAGGGTTGCGAGCGAACCGAAAACCAGGTCCAGCGGCAGGCCCTGGCCGATGCTGGCGACATTTGCAATCACACAGCCGATCGTCAGCCCGGGGATCGCCGCGGGGGTGAACAGCGCAAGCACATTCAGCGCCTCCGCCGCGCGGAACTGCACCGCCATGGTGGCCGTGCCGGGCAGCAGCAGATTCTGCGCGTAAAACAGTGCGGCATACAGCGCGGCAATCAGCGCGCCGATGACAAGATAACGGATGTTTTTATTCATTGATAATGCTCCTTTTGCTGCCGTGCAACGCCTGTAGTTTTGTTCGGCGCCGAGCAGGCGCCCGTCGGGAAGGTTTCGAACCGACGTTTGCGGGGGTTTGAAAATCAAAGATAGGCCGCCAGGGCTTTCAGATCCGCGACCGCGACGCTCGCCTTGATCGGCGAGGTGGCATACATATCCGGCGTGGTCACACCGCTGTAGACCAGCGCGCAGGGCAGACCGTGATCCGCGCCGATCTTGATATCCGTTGCAAGCCGGTCGCCGACAAAGGCCAGCTCCTCGCGCTCGCAGCCCAGCAGCTCGGTGATATAATCCACCGTCGCGGTCATGGGCTTGCCGAGCACAAGCGGCCGCCTGCCCGTGGACGCGGCGAACAGCTCGATCATCGCGCCGGTATCCGGCTTGAAGCCGTCGGCGGTCGGGCAGTTGACGTCGGGATGCGTGGCGAGATACACCGCGCCCGCGGCCAGATACCGCGTGGCGTCCCAGATTTTCTGGTAGGTCAGCGTCGTATCGAAGCCGAGCATCACGATATCGGGATCGTGATCCACCAGCGGAATACCCGCCTGCTCAAAATCCTCGGTCAGCCGTTCGTTGCCCAGCAGAAACACCGTTTTCCCCGGGTAGCGGCGCTTGAGATAGGCCGCCGCCACATGCGAGGAAATGATCACGCGGTCCTCCCCCACGGGGAAACCCATGTTCGCCAGCTTCTCCCGGCAGACAGCCACGTTGTTGGAGGAATTGTTGGTGAAGAAATAGAAATCCCTGCCCGTTTCATGCAGCCGGTCGATGAAATCCAGCGCGCCGGGAATGATGTTGCCGTCGAGATAGAACGTGCCGTCCATATCGATGATGAAATATTTCGTTTTTGCAAATATCTCCCGCGCCATAAGCCGTTCTCCTTTGCTGCGGGCATATCGCCCGCCGAGGGTTTATTTTATCATAAACCGCAACGGAACGCAACGAGAAAAATGACCGAAGTTTTTCGCGATTTTGCCGGAGAATGCGGCAATAATCACTGAAGATTTTTGCAGTCGTCCCGATAATAGCGCGTCAGCTCGATCAGGCCGACAATGCCCTCGAGCGAGCCGCCGAGGATCGCGGCGCCCGGCAGGATCGTCAGCGGGAACAGGATCATCACCAGGCCGAGCGGCGTCAGCGGCAGCGATTTGAAGATCGCGTCGAGGTCGTCGCTCCGGCACGCGTCGCGCGCGCCCTCGAGCGTATAGACGGTCCGAAAGATCTCCGCCTTTCGTCCGTCGCCGTACTCGCAGCGGATCGTCTGTCTGCCGCTGCCCGTGAGGCGCACGTCATAGCTTTCGACGCCCTGCGCAACCAGGGGCGGATCGTTCAGGTCGCCGTAATAGACGTCGCCCGGCATCCCCTCCGGGAAGGTGCAGCGGTAGACCTCGCCCTCCACGCCGTCATAATCTTTGAGCACGTAGGTCTCCTCGACCATCCGCGACGCTTTGATCTTTTCGATCTGGCAGGTCTTCGGGGCCGGCTGCTCGATATCCTCGAGCGCGCAGGGATAGCGGATCTCGCCGTTTTCACTGCCGTCCGCGCGCACCAGACCGCCGGGATGAATGATCAGCTCCTGCGCGTTGCCGGGCAGCTCATAGATATACATCACAATGCACACGCCGGCGTCCGGCACGTCCTCCTCGGTCAGCGTGTACCAGTTCTGCCGGATGTGTCTGTCCCCCGCATAGGGGAAGAACCACGCTTTCTTCACCGCGACATAGCACGGCGCGAAGACCACGCGGTAGCAGGCCTTGCCGTCGGCGTCCTGCCCAAAGGAGAAATCGATGATGTCCTGCGTTTCTTCCGCCGGCACGTCCGGTTCCTCCGCCCGCACAAACACGGCGCAGCCCGTGAGCATGGCGCAGGCCAGCAGGAGCGCGAGCAATCGTTTGCATGTTTTCATAAAAATACCGTCCTCCCGTTTGATCTTTATCTCTATTCTACAGCAGTCCGCATTAAGAAACAACTGCACGCAAGATTAAGATTTGCGGAAGAACGGATTAAGATTTGCTTAAGACGCGCCGTCCCAGAGGCAGGCGGCGAGATCGACCGTGCCGTCCGGGCGGAATGCAACGCCCTCCTGCGCGAGCAGCAAGCGCTGCATATCCTCGCCGCCGAACGCGAAGGCCTTCGCCGTGCGCCCGTCGCGGTTCACCACGCGGTGGCAGGGGATCTCTCCGGGCGCGGGGTTGACGTGCAGGGCATAGCCGACCACGCGCGCCCAGCGGGGATTGCCCGCAAGCAGCGCGACCTGCCCGTAGGTGGCGACTTTCCCGCGCGGGATCCGCCGCACAACGGCATAGATTCTTTCAAAAACTGTCATTTCTTCACACCCCGGAAACGCTGTATTCACGCACTGTTAATATCTTACCACACCGCCGCGAAAACGGCAATCGGATTTGTAAACTTTTTATGATATTTCCGCTGTTTCTATTGTTTTCCGCGTGAAAATATGGCATACTGAAAGCGATTTCAGCGGCACTGTGCCGCGCACTGTTACGGAGGTATCAGGTATGAAAAAAATCGTTCTTTCCATCGTCGCCGTCCTGCTTGCGCTCGTCATCGGTCTGGGCTGCGGCTATTATTTCTTCTCCTACCGCCCCGAAAAGAATCGGGTGGACATCACCGTTTCCAAAGCCATGTTCGATCCGGATACCGCGCGCATCCCCGGCTATGTCAAGGATGAAGAAGCCGGCCGCCGCTCGCTGGAAACCATCTACGGCTTCACGACAGAGGAAATCGACGCGTTCTATGAAAATGCGCCGAAATGGCTGGCCTATCTGCTGACCGTGGAAATCAAGAACGACAGCGAGGACTCGATCACCGTCCTGGGCTTCCAGAGCAAGGACAACGGCAAGGACGGCGTGTATTTCGCCACGGACTTCGGCGGGGAGCTTTCGATTTCCGCCGGCGGCAAGGGCGAGGCGATCATCCCCGTGCTCTGCAGCAACGGCGAGCTGTCTGACGACGCGGTCAAGGCGCTCGTGGACGGCATGGATCTGAACGTGCTCTACAGCAAGACGCCGACGGAGAACGACGACGGCTCGCAGAGCGCCGAGGAAACCAAGACCGTCGCCGTGGACACCACGCTCGCAGGGTATTGATCCTCTCACGCGATTTTATGTTGTTTTTTTCAAGAAACCAGAAGCCGGCCGGCCCGCCGGAGTACCTGATCGTCGGGCTGGGCAATCCCGGCAAAAAATATGCGCTCACGCGCCACAACGCAGGCTTCCTCTTTGCGGAGCTGCTTGCGGACCGCGAGAACGTCAAAATCAATAAGATCCGGTTCAAATCCGTGACGGCAAACGTGACTCTGAACGGGCACAACTGCCTGCTGATGCAGCCGCAGACCTTCATGAACAACAGCGGCGAAGCCGTGCGGGAGGCGGCGAAATTCTATAAGATCCCGCCGGAACGGATCCTCGTGGTGTTCGACGACATCTCCCTCCCCTGCGGGAAGCTGCGCATCCGCCGCAAGGGCAGCGACGGCGGGCACAACGGCATCAAGAGCATCATCTATCAGCTCAATTCCGACCAGTTCCCGCGCATCAAGCTCGGCATCGGCGACAAGCCGCATCCGGACTACGCGCTGATGGACTGGGTGCTTTCCACCTTCAAAAAGGAAGAGCTGCCCCTGCTCCTGGAGGCGGCCGAAAAGGCCTGCGATGCCGCCGCGCTGATTGTCGGCGGCGACATCGACGAAGCCATGAACAGATTCAACAGCTGAACGCCGCGCGCGTTACTTTGTCAGGGACGCGATGCCGTCCATCACACCGTCCAGCGTTTTCATCAGCTTGGCCGCGTTCTTCTTCGCCGCCTTGCGTCCGCTGCCGGACATCATGCTCATCCCGGCCACGGCAGCCGCGCCGACCGCCATGCCGATCCCCATGCCCGCGAGCATCGTCGGCGCTTTCGATTGCATAATTGCTCTCTCCCCTTCCGTTTCGGATTGTACTGTTATTGTTGCCGCTTTTGCGCAAACTAAACGCGCCGCGCCGCGCGAAAAGCAAAGGAAGTTCTTGCCATGCCATCGCTCAATATCGTGCTCGTGGAGCCGCAGATCCCGCAGAACACCGGCAACATCGCCCGCACCTGCGCCGCCACCGGCGCGCGGCTGCATCTGGTAGAGCCGATGGGCTTTCGCGTGGATGACGCGAAGCTCAAGCGGGCCGGTCTGGATTACTGGCATCTGCTCGACATCACCTACTACGCGGATCTGGACGACTTTTTCCGGCGCAATCCGGACGGGACGTATTATTACTTTTCCACCAAGGCGGAGCAGATCTATTCCGAGATCGCGTATGCCGACCCCTGCTATCTTGTCTTCGGCAAGGAGACCGCCGGCCTGCCGGAATCGCTGCTCTTTGCCAATCACGACCGCTGCGTGCGCCTGCCGATGATCGACAACAGCGCCGCGCGCAGCCTGAATCTGTCCAATACCGTTGCCGTCGGCGTTTACGAGGTGCTCCGGCAATGGCAGTTTCCCGCGCTGCGCACGCAGGGCGCGCTCACAAAATTCGACTGGGCGGCCCGCGAATCCGGCGACGGGTGTTGAAATCGTCAGAAAAATATGGTACAATATCCTCGGAACAACGAATGAAAGGAAGAATGCCCTATGAAAACCAAAGCCATCGTCGGCGTGACACTCTCCGCCGCGGCCCTGATCGGCTGCCTGACCGGCTGCTCCAACGTGCCCAAAACGCCCGCGACCACCAGCATCGAGCAGTATTCCTATGTCAATGAACAGGGAATGACGCTGCCCACCCCGGTCAACGCCGATCCGAACGCCGAAACCACCGTCGGCTACAAATCCACGGTCGACACCATTGACTACGAGATCAGCAGCTACTACGTTTACAACAATTCTGTCGTCGAGATCACCGATATCGAGATGGAAGATGAATACACCCGCAATATCGGCGGTTACGCGACCGTGAAAATCAACGCCCTCGGCCACAGCCGCAAGGACGGCGTGCGCATCGCCTACAAGGCCTATGACGCCGACGGCAAGCTCGTGCGCGATTCCTTTATCCTGATCCCGCTCAAGAACGTCAAATTCAGCAAGGACGAAACCAGAGATGCGAAGGTCGGCGACGTGATCACGGACCGCCGCTTCGATTTCCCGCGTGAGACGGTCAAGATCGTGTTTGAGAATTTTCAGGCAGAAGATTAACAACCGGCCGACCGCCGCGGGCCGCTTGACCCACGGCGGTTTTTTTCACCCCGAATCCGTCCACCCGACGGTCAACCCGAAAGGAAGGTGAGCCCTGATGGAGAAGAAGAAAAATAAGATTCTGCTGATCGTCAACCCCTGCGCAGGCAAAAACAAATCCCGCGCGAGCATCGTGGATATCGTTGAACGTTTTTCTTCCGAAAACTATGAGTTCACGGTCAAAACCACGGCCGGCCGCGGCGACGCGACCGAGCTGGTCAAAAACTGCATCGCCGACAACGATATGGTCGTCTGCTGCGGCGGCGACGGCACGCTGAACGAAACCATCAACGGCATCATGCAGCTCTCCCGCCGCGTGCCCATCGGCTATATCCCGACCGGCTCCACCAACGATCTGGCCAACACCATCGGCATCCCGACCGAGGTCAATCAGGCCGTCGAGCTGATCCTCAACGGCCACACCAACACCTATGACATCGGTCTGTTCAACAACCGCTTTTTCTCGTATGTCGCCTCCTTCGGCCCGGCGACCAAGATGTCCTACACCACGCCGCAGAAGCTGAAGAATCTGCTCGGCCACAGCGCCTACATGGTGAATACCTTTGTGTTCCACCTGATCTCCACGCTCAAGGAGGTCAAGCCGGTGCACATCCGCTTTGAATATGACGGCGGCGTGATCGACGATATTTTCTATTTTGCCGCCATTTCCAACTCCACCTCCGTCGCCGGTATTTTCAAGTATGACGCAAACGACATCAAGCTCAACGACGGCCTGTTTGAAGTGATCCTCGTGCGCAATGTCCGCAGCGTTGCCGACACCTTCCATATGTTCGGCAAGATCCTGCGCCGGGCGTATGACGGCGAATCCCTGCTGTATTTCAAGACCTCCTCGGTCAGAATGACCTTCGATGAGCCGCAGGACTGGACGCTCGACGGCGAATACGGCGGCGCGCACAAAGAGGTGCGCCTGCAGGTGCTGCCGCGCGCGCTGGATATCTGCTCGCCCGACGACCACCCGATGTTCCTCAAGGAGGAACTGCCGCTCGTAATGTCCCGCCCAGCGCCGGACCAGGAGAAGCACAGGCTGCGCAAACGCAAGGACAAAAAAGAGGATCCCGACGCGCCGGCGGAAACCGACGACGAAACGGAACCCGCCGACGAAGCGGAGCCGCTCATCCAGAAGCTGCGCAAGCGCAGAGAGAAAAAGGAAGACGCCGATGCGCCGGAGACGGCGGCGGAACCGGCAGCCGACGCAGAGCACGCGCCGGAATCCGACGAGCCCCCGCATCTGGAAGTCATTTAAGTCAAACGCACAAACGGACCCGCAGGGCAGTGATGCCGTGCAGGCCCGTTTTTCTTTTGCGTTTTTCCCGATTTGCCGCAACGCCCGCGGTTTTTGCCGCCGATTTCCCCTTGCGCGCAATAAACCTCTTGACACCCGCCGCATAAAATAATAGAATAAAACCAAGAAATAAGCAGGAGGAGGATGAAAATGGCAAACTGTCCGAACTGCGGCAGGACCCTGCATTTCACGGACTGGAAGCAGGACTGTCCGGGCTGCGGCGTCAATCTCATCTATTTCGGCTCCAACGAGCGGCTGTTGGAGGAAAGCGAACAGGCGGAAATCGAGCACGCGAAGCACCAGCCCTCCATTGACCGGGCGAAGGCGGCGTTTTTCGGCTCGTGGCCCGCGATCCTCCGCCTGATCCTGCACGTGCTGCCCATCGGCGCGCTGTTCCTGCCTCTGCTGAGCAAGCGCCTCCCGGAGGGCAGGCAGGCGATGAACGTGATCGATCTTTATAAGAATCTGCCCGAAGGCGGCTTCGGCGGGCTGGTCGGCGGCGCGCTGCGCGGCGATCCCGCGCTTCTTGCGGTGCTGCTGCTGTTTTTCTCGGCGGCGATGATCCTCGTCTGCCTTGTCTGCCTCGTGATGTCCCTGGGCAAGCACGGCAAACAGCGCAACCTGATCCTCAATCTCATCCTGCTCGGCGCGGCCGGCGCAGGCATCCTGCTCTGGGTCATCGGCGGCGGCGCGCCGGCATTCGGCGCATGGATCTATCTGCTTTTGCTCGCGGTGATTCTGGTTTACAATCTGTATCTCGCCAAAAAAGGGCTGAAGATCAAGCACACCGTCTGCTATATCGGCGGCCTGCCGAGCGAGGAATACTTCGGCTATATCGAGCAGGGCATGAGCGATCTTGAGATCCGCAAAAAGATGGTCGAAGCGCTCACGGCCATGCAGGAGGAAGTCCGGGAAAAAGAGCGGCTCGCGGCGATCGAGGAAGAAGAACGCCGCAAGGCCATGAAGTGAGGGGGTGTGCGAAATGTCGGAAGAGATCAGAAACAAAGATCCCGAGCTGGAACAGGTCAACGCGAAGCTCCGGCAGCTGGTCGACGTGGACCGCCGCGTCATCAACCGCCGGCAGACCATCGGCTACATGCTGTTTGACGGCAGCCGCGATTTCAACATCGACGGGCACAAAGAGCTGTTTGTGGACAGTATTCTCAAAATCAGCCTGCCCCTGCAGTCGAAATACAACATCATCGCCGGCGTCTGGGACGTGATCGACGACCTGCTGGTCGGCGGCATCATCGAAAAGACGCGCACACGCTGGGGCAAATTCGTGCCCTATATCTTCATCGGCGGCATTCCGCTGGCCATCATCTCCACAATCTACTGGCTGCTCCCGATCCTGTTTTCGCCCGAGCACGTCAACAATTTTGAATACCTGCCGAAATTCGTCGCCTACGCGCTGCTTGACATGACCTTCGAGCTGTTTTCCAATTTCAAGAATGTGGCGATCGGCGGCTACATCTCGACCATCACGCCCTATCCTTCGGACCGGCGGCGGCTGCTCGCGATTTCGAGCTATTTCAGCATCATCTATTCCAGAATTCCGGATCTGATCATCGAATTCCTGCTCGACTTCATCAAGAACGGCATCGTGAAATCGACCACGCGCACAAGCGCCGACATGATCAAGGCGTCCATGCTCTTTGTGGGGCCGTTCACGGCGATCGTTTCGGGCATCATCATTTCCTGGTACTGCCGCATGGCGAAGGAGCGCGTGCATCAGAAGATCGAAACGGCCAAGATCCTGCAAAGCCTGAAGATCGTGTTCACGAACCGGCCGATCCTGATGTATATGCTCAGCAACGCGCTCGGCTCCTTCGGCACCGGCCTGACGACGAACGATTATTACCGCCAGGTGCTCAATATGACGACCTTCGAGACGATCGCAGGCATTCCCTCGGTGTTTTTCCAGCCCATCGGCTTCTCAAAGTATAACTACCTGACCACGAAATTCTCCACGCGCACCCTTTATATGGTTTCGCATGTGTTTGCCAAGACCTTCTATATCCCGATCTTCTTCTACGGCATGTTTATCAAGGATAAATCCGGCGCGCGCTTCTTCACAAAACGCATCCCGATGCTGCCTGTCACGGCGATCTGGGAAATCATTTACGCCACCTTCTGGGGCGTGCGCAGCCTGTCGGAAAAAGAAATCGGCAACGAATGCAACGACTTCATCGAATGGAAATACGGCATGCGCAACGAGGCGACCCTCTCGGTCGCGAGCACCTTCATCTGCAAGATCCCCGCGCGCATCAACGGCGTGCTGCAGCCGAAATATAAGGAATGGATCCACTACGACCAGACCGCCTACACCGAAGGGCGGCAGCAGCCCGAGAACGCGCAGAAATGGATCTTCGCCATGGCGACGATCATTCCCGCGATCCTGGTCCTGTCGAGCATGATCCCGATGTTCTGGTATAACATCAACAAGGAGAAGCGCGACAAGATGTATCGCGAGCTCAATGAACGCCGCGTCCGGATGGCGGAGATTCTCACCCAGACCGGCGGCCGGGACACGGACGCCGCGGAAATCGCGGAAGCGGCGAACTGAGCGCGCACGCGCCCCCGTCCATGCTCCGAACCGCAAAAACCGCATAGAAAACGCGCGCTGCAGAGCAGAGCTTCTGCGGCGCGCGGTCTTTTTTGTTTTAAATCAGCACCTTGGACAGGAAATCCTGCAGGCGCGGATCCTTCGGCCGGCTGAAGAATTCCTGCGGCGGGGCTTCCTCCTTGATCACGCCCTCGTCGATGAAAACGACGCGGGTGCCGACCTCCTTGGCAAAGCCCATCTCGTGGGTGACGACGACCATCGTCATGCCCGAGGACGCCAGCTCCTTCATCACGTCCAGCACCTCGCCGACCATTTCGGGGTCGAGCGCCGAGGTCGGCTCGTCAAAGAGCATCACGTCGGGGTCCATCGCCAGTGCGCGCACGATCGCCACGCGCTGCTTCTG
>JAFZNN010000070.1 GCA_017550895.1 Clostridia bacterium | reverse complement strand
CGCCCAGGGCGAGCAGCACGCGGTTTTCCCGCAGCGCGCGGATGCGGAACAGAAAGCCTGCGGCCAGCCCGACCGCGCCCATGCCGAGCATCTGAAAGGGCGTCCATTGCCCCTGCCCGAAAATGAAATTGGAGATCAGCATTGCCGCAGCGCCGGTCAGAAAGCCGGTCTGCGGCCCCAGGCAGACCGCCGTCACCACCACGATCGCGCCCAGGGGCTTGACCGAGGGCAGCGCATAAAACGCCGCGCGCGCGGCGACCGCCATGGCGATCATCACCGCGAGCACCGCCAGCTCCCGCGCGGAAGGGTACCGGCGCTCGAAGGAGAGCGCAAACGGCAGGAGCGCGAGCGCCACGATGATGGCGGCCGTCAGATAATACCGCCTGCCGCCGCTGCGCACCTCGAGCAGGATCAGCGCGGCGCCGGACAGCAGGAAGCCGAGCAGGAGCAGCGCCGTGACCGCCCTGCGGCGCGTTACAGGTTTTGCCGGCACAGCGAGATCACATCCTTATCCGTCACACAGTTTTCAAACAGCCGCCGGCTCATGCGGTGCGCCGCCGTTGTGTAGAAATAATTGTTGCAGAAAAACTCCGCCGTCGGCTGCATGCAGGCGATTTCGCCGTCGAAGAGCAGCGCGCAGTCATCTGCGTGCGCGGCGCAGAATTCCGCGTCGTGCGACACGAGCAGCACGGTCTTGCCCGCCGCCTTCAGCTGCGCGAGCAGCTGCGCGAACTTCAGCTTGAACGCGCAGTCCATGCCCTTGGTCGGCTCGTCCAGCAGCAGCAAATCCGGATCGTTCAGCAGGAGCTTTGCCAGCGCCGCGCGCTGCTGCTCTCCGCCGCTCAGGTCATAGGGATGCCGCTCCAGCAGCGGTTCCAGCTCCAGCTGCGCCGCAACGGCGGCGGCCGCCTCGTCCGACGCGGATTGAAGCTCCGCGCGCACGGTCGACTGCGTGAACAGGAGCGCCGCGTTCTGCGGCAGCAGCGCCGTTTTTGCCTGCAGGCGCAGCCGGCCGCCCGTGGGCTTGCGCAGGCCGGCCAGCAGGCGCAGCAGCGTGGATTTGCCCGCGCCGTTGCCGCCGAGCAGGGCGGTGACCCGGCCCGCCGGCAGCGTCAGATCCAGCCGCCGGAGCACGTCCGCACCGTCCTTTTCATAGCGGAATGAGATGTTCTTCATCGTCACGGCCGGCTGCGGGTCCGGCTGCGCCGGACGGTCGATGCGCTTCACCCGCAGAGGCTGCGGCAGACAGCGTTCCAGCGCGGCCGCGTCGTCCCGCGCGGTCAGCGGCGTCTCCGTCGCGCCCGGCAGATGCGCAAATACGCGCACGGGCGTCGGCATGGCCGCCTGCACGAAGGGATCCAGGCTGTCATAGGACGCGCTGAGCCCGGCCGGCGACGCATCCAGCGTCAGCCGCCCCGCCTCCAGCACCAGCACACGGTCGGCATAGACGATCGCCTCCTCCAGCCGGTGCTCCGAGAGGATCACGGTCACGCCGAGCTCGCGGTTGATGCGTGAAAGCGTGGCCAGAAATTCCGTTGCGGCAATGGGATCCATCTGCGCGGTCGGCTCGTCGAGGAGCAGCAGCTGCGGGCGCAGCACCGTAGCGGACGCGAGATTCAGCAGCTGCTTCTGCCCGCCGGAGAGCGTCGCCGTGCGCTGATCAAACCAGCTGTCGATGCCGAAATACTGCGCGATCTCCGCCACGCGCAGGCGGATCTCCGCCGTTGGCAGGCCGAGATTCTCCGGCCCGAAGGCCAGCTCGTGCCAGACCTTATCCGTCACGATGCCGCTTTCCGGATCCTGCGTCACAACGCCGATGTGCTCCGCCGCCGTGCGGCGATCCAGCGTTTCGATCGGCGCGCCGTTCCAGAGGATGCGTCCCGCGCGCTCCCCCGCCGGGGCAAGCACGGGATGCAGCGCGCGCAGCAGCGTCGTTTTGCCGCAGCCGCTGCGGCCGCAAAGCACAAGGAATTCCCCCGCCCGCACCTCAAAGCTGACGTTCCGGAGCGCCTGCACCCGGCCGATGGGGTATGCAAAGCTGAAATTGTCTACAACCAGTTGCTGCATCTGTCTTTCGCCGTTCCTTCCGACTGTTCTGCCCGTATTGTAGCATATTCCCCGCGGGAAGTAAAGAAAAAATGCTCTCCGCCGGCAGCAGAGAGCATCTGAATGGTTGGAAACGCTTATTCACCCTTGTTGACTTCGATCTTGCCGTAGAGCGAAGCGCCTGCGGAATCGGAGCGCGGCGCTCTTGCGGGCGCTGCGGGCTCCTTGCTGCGGTCGTTCTGATACCGGCCGCCGCGATTGCCGCCCCGGCCGCCACCGCGGTTGCCGCCGCGATTGCCGCCCCGGCCGCCGCGATTGTAGCCGCCGCCGTTGGTGGGCTTGACGCCCTCCTCAAGCGTAATGACGACCTTGCGCTCGCTGTCGCTGCCGACGGAATGCGAGGTCACGCCTTCGATCTCCTGCACCGTGGTGTGGATGATGCGGCGCTCATAGGGGTTCATCGGCTCAAGCACGACGTTTCTGCCGTACTTGCGCACCTTTGCGGCATTCTTCTTGGCCAGCGCGCGCAGGGTGTTTTCCCGCTTTTCGCGGTAATTGCCCACGTTGATGGAAACGCGCTTGTAGCCCTCGTTGCCGCGGTTGATGACCAGGCGGGTCAGATACTGGATGGCGTCCAGCGTTTCGCCGCGCCGGCCGATCACGGAGCCGTAATCGTCCTCGCAGGTGATGGCGAAGCGGACCTCTTCCGCATCCGCCTCCACGGCGATCTGCGCGTCGTTCACGCCCAGGCTTTTGAGGATCGTGTCGATATAAGCCTTTGCCGGAGCAAAGGGATCGTCTTCAATTTCGTAGAAAGCGCGGACCTTGGCAAGGGATCCGCCGAACAGACCGAGCAGCTTCGCTTTCGGCTGCTCCAGGACTTCAAATCCGATTTCAACATCTTCCGGCGCCTGCAGCTCCTGCAGCGCGAGATTCTTTGCCTCTTCAATCGTTGCGCCGGTGCCGATTGCATCCTTGATCAAAAACAGTCACCACCTAATATTACTCTTTGTTCGCCGCGGCGCGCTTGATCACTTCTTCTTTGGAGCGCCGCTCGATCGTTTCGTCCACCATGATCCTGGCGATCATCTTGTTGGGGCTGTAAACCTGCCCGATGATCACAGTGGAGAGGAACCCGAAAATACTTGATGCGATCCAGTAGATACCGATGCCCGCCGGATAATTCACCACGAAATACAGAGAAAACAGCGGCATACCGAGGGTCATGCAGCCCGTCATCATCGGGTTCTGATTCGCTGTGGGATTCGTCTTCTTCTGACGAATCTGCGTGTAAAGCCCCGTCGCAAAAGAGGAGAGGAAGGAGAGGACGGGAATAATCCAGATGATTTTATGCTCCGAGGTTTTGGGCACCTCGCCGAGGGAAAACAGACCGAAGAAATCGAAGTTGACAGTGGCGATTTTTTCGTAGGTCGCCTGCGTGACGCCCGCGACGTCCTGCAGCTTGTCGATATGCTGCACGACCAGCAGCTCCGAAAGGATGGTGCTTTTGTTCATCACCGAGCTGCCGAGATCCAGATTCTTCACCGCGTCGGTCAGGAGCTGGACCTGTTCCTTGTCAATAAAAAGAAAATGGCTCAGAGGATAGTAGATGGCGCCGATCAGGCCGAACAAAAGCAGGAACTGCACCGCCATCGGGGCGCAGCCGGCGCTCATCGGGTTGTAGCCCTCGCGCTGGTAGAGTGCCTGCGTTTCCTCCTGGATCTTGCGCTGATCACCGGCATATTTGGTCTGGATCTTGCGGATCTTTGCGTTCAGACGCTGCATTTTCGCCTGGCCCTTTTGCTGGCTGATGGTCGAAGGGATCATCAGCAGGCGGGCAAACAGGGTCAGCAAAACGATCGAGATCGCATAATTCTGGAACCCGACGCTGTTATAAATCAGTCGCAGCAGCCAGCCGAACGGGATGCCGAGATACTCGTATAGAACGGTCATTATTTATCCTCCGCGTGTCTGTATTTCACCTTCTTCGGCGGCACCGGATCCACGCCGCCGGGGAACAGAATGTTGCACCGCATCAGACGAAACACCGTCAGAAGCGTGCCTTTCAGCGCGCCGTGGACCTGAATGGCCTCCACGGCGTAGTGGGAGCAGGTCGGATAATACCTGCACATGGGCGGAAGCGCCGGTGAGATCCGCCGCTGATAAAAGCGGATCACGGCAAGCAGAATCTTTCGCATGGCAGCGCACTCCCGTCATTCCTTGCCGATCACGCCGAGCGCCGCGAGCTGCTTTTGCATCACGGCTGCGAGATCGGTGCTCTTTTTTTGTTTGGTCCTGAATCGGGCGACGAACACCAGATCCCAGTTTCCCCGCACCTGCGGGGCAAGGGAGGAGAATGCCGCCCGAATGATACGGCGGCATCTGTTTCTCTCCACGGCGGAGCCGATTTTTTTGGATGTGGTGATCCCGATCCGGCAGCCCAATCCCCGGTTTTTGACCGCGTAGGTCACGAGGATCGGCGAGGTCTGCATCTTCCCTCTGCCATAAGCGCGGTGGAATTCCGCATTCTGCTTCAGGGTCGTCTGACTCGTCATGCTGCCTTCCCTCCTGTCAATCAGTAGGAGAGCTGCTTTCTGCCCTTGGCTCTACGGCGAGCAAGCACCTTGCGGCCGTTTCTGTCCGCCATTCTCTTGCGGAAGCCGTGCTCCATCTTGCGATGACGCTTCTTGGGCTGATATGTTCTCTTCATGCTTTCTAACCTCCGTTTCCTCTCGAATTCAGCGCAGCATCGGCTGCGAAAGCCGGGGGCAAGCCCCTCGGAATAGATATTATAATACAGGGAATGCAAAAAAGTCAATCTTTTTTTTGATATCTATGAGATTTTCCTCAAAAAACACGGTTTTTCCCGCAGTATGCCGCTGCTTTTTGCCCTGTGCATCAGATCGGACGGTGAAAAATTCAAAAACTGTTTTGAATTGGTTCACAGTTTCCGCCCATTTCGCCGCCGCGCCGTGTTGACAATTCCCGCGGTGCGGTGCTATAATAACTCATACAGTTTTGTTATTATTCATTCAGATTTCAGACAAAACGGAGGGACGGATATGAAATCCATCAGAAACCTGCTCTGCCTGCTGCTTGCCGTTCTTTTGATCGGCGGCGCCGCCGTTCCGGCTGCGCTGGCCACGGGCGAAAGCTTCCTGACCATCACCAAACTCGGCAGCTATGCGCAGGTCACCGCCTGCAACGGCAGCGCGGTCGGCCTGATCGACATTCCCGATCAGTATGACGGCGTGCCCGTCACGGAGATCGCGGAATCCGCGTTCGCGAGCACGGCAAAAATCACGCAGGTCAACATTCCCGAAACCGTGACCAAGGTCGGCAAATACGCCTTTGAGGACTGCGCGAACCTGCATACCGTGCGTTTTGCCGGCGATCTCTGCACCCTGGGCACCGGCGCGTTCCGCATGTGCCTCGCGCTGTTGAGCGTGCAGCTGCCTTCGGAGCTGGCGGGCATTCCGGAATCCGCGTTTGCGGACTGCACCTCGCTGAAATCGCTGGCGCTGCCTTCCACCGTGCGCATCATCGGCAGAGAAGCCTTCTGCAACTGCTCCGCGCTCACCGCGGTCACCATCCCCGCCGCGGCCACGCAGATCGATCCGAACGCCTTCCTGGGCTGCAGCAGCGTGCAGAATTTTGAAGTTGAGAGCGGCAATTCGGAATTCAAGGCGGTCGACGGCTGCCTGTGCTCCATGGACGGCACGCTGTTCAAGCAATATCCCGCCGGACGCACGGCAACATCGTATACCGTGCCCAACGGCGTCACCAAGCTGGAGGACGGCGCGTTCTCCGCCTGCACCGCGCTGCAGACCGTCAATCTGCCGGAAAGCCTGACGGACATTGCGGACTATGCTTTCAGCGGCTGCACGTCGCTGCGCAGCATCACGCTTCCGCCGCAGACGCAGACGCTCGGCTCCCAGGCCTTTGGCGACTGCGCCGCGCTGAAAACCATCACGCTGCCCGCTGCGGTGCGCGTTTTTGACGGCGCGTTTTACCGCTCCGGCGTAGAGCAGGTGGTGCTGACCAACGGAATGACCAAAATCAGCGCCCGCGCCTTCCAGAAATGCGAAAAGCTCACGTCCGTGGTGATCCCGGCGAGCGTCAAAACCATTGAAATCGGCGCGTTTGACGGCTGCACCGCGCTGACCGAGCTCCGGCTGGACCGCAGTGTGACGGACATTCACGAGAAGGCCTTCATCAACTGCCCGAACCTGACGCTGCTGGTCCGGGAGGGTTCCGCCGCGCACACGTTTGCGCTGACGAACAACATTCCCTTCCGGCTGCTTCCGGCCGGTCACGGCGCCGTGACCGCGATGCAGATTCTCACGCCGCCCGACAAAACCGATTATTACTACAAGCGCACGCTGGAAACGGCCGGCCTGACGCTGCTGGTGACCTATGAAGACGGGGAAACCGAGGTCATCGACAAGGACTTCACCTGCGATCCGACCTATTTCACCGAAGTCGGTTCCAAAACGGTCACCGTCACCTACGGCGACCTGACCGACACCTTCCAGGTTTCCGTCAGCTACTCCCTGCTGCAGATCCTGATCCGGATCTTCCTGCTCGGCTTCCTCTGGTATTGATCGGCCGACGCGCAGCAAATACCGCAGAACTTCAGCAGCCCCGCAAGCGATTGCTTGCGGGGCTGCTTTTTCGTTTGATTCTGTCTTATCTCTGCGAGGCTTCCAGCGCCTGCTGCACATCGGCAAGCAGGTCGTCGATGTGCTCGATGCCGACGGAAAACCGGATCAGATTCTCGCTGATGCCGCAGTCGATCAGCTCCTGCGCGGTCAGCTGACGGTGGGTCGTGCTCGCCGGATGCAGGCAGCAGGTGCGCGCATCCGCCACATGGGTCGCGATCTCCGCCACCTTGAGCGCATCCATGAACTTCGTCGCCGCTTCTCTGCCGCCCTTGATGCGGAAGGAAATGACGCCGCTCGTGCCGTTCGGCATGTATTTCTGCGCCAGCTCGTAGCCTCTGCTGCCGGGCATGCCGGGATAGGTCACTTCCTCGGTGCAGCCGCTGTCGCGCAGATATTCCGCCACGCGCAGCGCGTTCTGACAATGGCGCTCCACGCGCAGATGCAGCGTTTCCAGCCCGAGATTGAGCAGGAACGCGTTGAACGGCGAGGGGATCGAGCCGAGGTCGCGCATGAGCTGCGCGGTCGCCTTGGTGATATAGGCGAGCTTGCCGAAGCGCTCGGTATAGGTGATGCCGTGATAGGAATCATCGGGCGTGGTCAGCCCGGGGAATTTGTCGTTCTGCGTCCAGTCGAAATTGCCGCTGTCCACGATCACGCCGCCCACGCTCGTGGCGTGGCCGTCCATATATTTGGTGGTGGAATGCGTGACGATATCCGCGCCGAATTCAAACGGGCGGCAGTTGATCGGCGTGGGGAAGGTATTGTCAACGATCAGCGGCACGCCGTGGGCATGCGCCGCCTTGGCGAATTCCTCGATATCCAGCACGTCGAGCGACGGGTTGGAAAGCGTTTCGGCAAAAACCGCCTTGGTGTTCGGCCGGAATGCGGCGGCAAGCTCCTCCGCGGTCGACTGCGGGCTCACGAAGGTGAACTCAATGCCGAGCTTGCGCATCGTGACGTTGAACAGGTTGAAGGTGCCGCCGTAGATTGCCGCAGAGCTGACCACATGGTCGCCCGCGGCGGCGATATTGAAGACGGAATAGAAGGACGCCGCCTGGCCGGAGGAGGTCAGGATTGCCGCCACGCCGCCCTCGAGCGCCGCGATCTTTGCCGCCGTCGCGTCGTTGGTCGGGTTCTGCAGACGGGTGTAGAAATAGCCGGGCGCCTCCAGATCAAAGAGCTTGCCCATCTCCACGCTGGATTCATAGCGGAAGGTCGTGCTCTGCGTGATCGGCAGCTGGCGGGGCTCGCCGTTATTGGGGTTGTAGCCGCCGAGGATACATTTGGTTTCGGTATGCATGTTCATTTCTCCTTTCAGTCGTTTGCCAGGAACTGGCGCATCAGATCCGGTCCGAAGGCGACGAAATCGCCGGTTGCCTTCGCCGTGTTTTCGTTGATGGATTCCACGCCGCTCTCCCGCTCGCCGTTCTTGTGGTAAATCATAAACGGCACGGGGTCGCTCGCGTGGGTGCGGGTAACAATCGGGGTCGGATGGTCCGGCAGGATCATGACTTTGTAATCCTCGCCGCAGCCGTCAAGATAGTCCAGAATGATCGACAGCACGCGTTCATCGATCAGCTCGATGGAACGCACCTTGTTCTCCGGTTCGTTGCGGTGGCCGCATTCATCCGGCGCTTCGAAATGCAGATAAACGAAATCGCTGCCGTTTTTCCACTCCTCCACGGCCGCGCGCGCCTTGCCCTCAAAGTTCGTGTCAATGTAGCCGGTCACGCCCTCGACCTCCGGCACGCGCATATTTGCGCAGATGCCGATGCCCTTGAGCAGGTCGACGGCGGAGATGATGCTCCCGCGCAGGCCGAACGTCTCCCTGAAATCGGAGAGCGCCGGCCGGCTGCCCTCGCCCCAGAGCCAGATCGAATTGGCGGGCGCTTTGCCGGCGGCGATGCGCGCCTTGTTGACCGGGTGGTCCTTGAGCAGCGCATAGCTTTCCCGCATCATGCGCACCAGCTTTTCCGCCGACGGCGCGGTGGAAATATGCGGGCCGACCACGCGGCCGGAAATATCGTGCGGCGGGGTCATTTTGCCCAGCTGAGTCGTGCCGCCGTGCCAGATCAGGCAGTGGCGGTAGCTCACGCCGCTGTAGAATGCAAATTCCTCGTTGCCGAAGTGCGCCTGCACGGTCTTGATGATCTCCGCGGCCTCGGCGGAGGAAATATCGCCTGCGGAATAATCCAGCATGGTTTTGTCGTCATAATTCGCTTCGTCGCTGAGCGTGACGATGTTGCAGCGCAGCGCCACGTCGTCCGCCCGCATTTTTACGCCGATGCTCACCGCCTCCAGCGGAGAGCGGCCGGTGTAGCAGGTCGCCGGGTCATAGCCGAGCACGCTGAGATTCGCCACGTCGCTGCCGGGCTTCATCCCCTCGGCAACGGTCCGGACCAGCCCGACGCGGCCTTTGCGCGCCATCGCGTCAAACCGCGGCTTGTTTGCCAGCTCCATCGGCGTTTTGCCGCCGAGCGCGGGAACCGGATAATCCGCCATGCCGTCATACAGCACAACTGCATATTTCATTGACATCCCTCTTTCTGAGAAAAATCCGGGTTCGGCTTCCATCATAGCACAAATCCGGAAAAGATACAATCCCGTTTTTTATAAAAAAACAGCCTGCAGACACGAAGTCCGCAGGCTGCAGCGTCCATTGTCAGTTGGTCAGCGCGCCGAGCAGGTTTTTCACCAGCTTCAGCATGGTGTTGAACGCGTTCTTCATCGTGTCGGAACCGAGCACGTTCGCGATCGACTTCGGCAGCGTATTGGTGAAGAAGTTGAGGATCCTCGACAGCGTCACGCGGCCTTTTTCGCCCGTGCCGTAGACCTTAACGGAGAAATCCTTCTTCTGATCGTTGCCGGTGTTCGCCCAGCCGCTGTCGGTGTAGCGCTCCTCACGGAAGGTCACGGTGATGACCAGCTCGCCGGCTTCGCTCGGCGTCGTGTAGGTTTCAACCGTCAGATCGGATTTCGGGTTGATGCCGGCGCCGGAGCCGCCCTGATTGGTCGTGTAGGAAACGGGGATGTAGCGGGTGTCGCCGTACTGCAGCGCGCCGAGATCCTTCGGCGCATCGCCGGTCACTTTGAATTTGACGGGGCTGCCTGCATAGAGATCGCCCTTGGTCGTCACTTCAAACTTCACATTGTCCATCGAAGCCTGGAAGCGGGCCTTGGCGTTGGTGGTGATCTTCGTCGCCGCGCTGATGGGGCTTTCCGCCTGCTCGTCCTTGTTGAAGACAAAGCGGGCATAGACCTCGTAAGGCGTGGAGGGCTTCAGGCCGGTGAATTCGCCGGTGGTGTTCCAGTTGGTCTTATCCAGAGAATACTCGACGTCGGGGACCGCCTTGACCTTGATGGTGGTGTCGGTTTTATCCTCCAGCACGGGCGCGGGCGCGACGCCTGCAGCCGCTTTGAGCGTCTTGACGGTGATCGAGGCGGCGGGGCTGGCGTAGTAAGTATTCGCCACTTCGGCATAGCGGATGGAGACCTTGTATCTCGTTTCGGGGGTCAGGCCGGTGAAGGCGCGGGTCGCGCTCCAATCCTGAAGCACAACGCCGTCCTTGTCCGCAAGCTGATATTCGCAGCCGGAAACCGCCTTGACGGTGATCTCGGTCGCGGTCAGCTTCTCGGGGATCGGCTCTGCGGGCGCGGGCTTGGAATTCAGGAGCTTGACGGGATACGGATCTGTCACGGCGGCGCCGTCGACCTTGCCCGTGATGGTGTAGGTCGTGCCGGTGCTCAGGTTGAAGAACACCGTGTCGCCGTCGGAATTGGTCATGGAATCCGCCGCGGGCGAGGATTCAAAGGTGACCGGCTTGAGGATCCCGCCGACCTGCACGGTCGCGAAGGTGACGGTGATCGTCTTCTTGTCCTTATCCAGCACACAGTTCGTCTCTGTGAGCTCATAAGGCATCGCTGCGCTTGCCGCGACTGCGAAGCAGGATGCCATCATCAGCACCGCCAGCAGCACGGAAAGCATTCTTTTGGAAATAACGGTTGCTTTCTTCATGCTTTTGTCCTCCAATTCTTTCTCCCCGTTTTTTCATAATTCGGGGCTATGAACGGTTTGATTATAGCATAGACGGCAAAAAAATGGAATAGGTAATTTTAAACTTTCTATTAACTTTGCGTGCGTCTTGACATTTGCCTCAACATTCGGTACTATATATAGTGGATTTTTAAATTCAGAAAACAGGAGGGTTCAACTTGGCAAAGATTTACGGCGACGCGCTGCCCAACCTGCCCTGGCAGGAAAAACCGGCAGGCTGGCAATACCCCGTCTGGCGCTATGACGGCAACCCCGTCATCACGCGCGACAATCTCTTTATGGCAAACAGCATTTTCAACTCCGCGGTCGTCCCCTACGGCGACGGCTTCGCGGGCGTGTTTCGCGTGGACCTGCGTTCCCGCGATCAGGTGCTGGTCTGCGGCAAAAGCGCGGACGGCATCCGCTGGACGCTGGATGAACGGCAGATTTTTGAAGGCTACGATCCACGGCTCTGCCTGCTGGACGGCAAATACTATCTCTCCTGGGTCAACCTGACCCCGCACGGCACGACGATCGGCATTGCGTACACGGAGGATTTCAAATCCTGGACGCAGCTGGAGGACGCCTGCTATCCCGTCGCGCGCAACGGCGTGCTGTTCCCGCGCAAAATCAACGGCGAATACTGCCTGCTGATCCGCCCCTGCGACCGCGGCCACACGCCCTACGGCGATATCTTCCTGAGCCACAGCAAGGATCTGACCTACTGGGGCAAGCACCGCTTCGTGATGGGCCCGGTGAAAAACTGGGAAATGACGAAGGTCGGCGCCGGCCCGACGCCGATCGAAACGGATCTCGGCTGGCTGATGTACTATCACGGCGTGATCACGAGCTGCAACGGCTTCACCTACGCCATGGGCGCGGCGATCCTCGACCGCGACGAGCCGTGGAAGGTGCTGCACCGCGCGGACAGCGCGCTGCTGCAGCCGCACATGGACTATGAATTTGTCGGCGACGTGCCGAACGTCGTCTTCCCCTGCGCGGCGCTCACGGACGCCGCCACCGGCCGCATCGCCATCTATTACGGCGCGGCGGATACCGCCGTGGCGCTCGCCTTCACGACCGTGGACGACACGGTGGACTACATTCTCAAAAACGATCTGATCAAATAAAAAAACCGCGGCCCGGCCGGGTCGCGGCATTGTCCTCATATTATGATCGGTCAGCGAATCACGACGGCTGGACGAGCACGTCGCGCGGCTCCGACAGACGGATCCTGCCGCTGCGGGTTCGGAGCGTGAAGCGCATGCCCGTTTTCGACGCGGCAAACGCATTCTCAAAGCTGCCGCTGCCGTGGCGCTCGCGCACGGCCGGCATGCTGCCTGCGGGAAGCAGCACGAGCATATCGCCGGCTTTGGTGATGATCTTGCAGTCCCGCTGGAACACCGGCCTGTCCATCGTCACCGCGCCGTCGGTCGTCTTGATATCGAACCGGCGCGCGGAGACGCCGCTTGTCACAAGCGCGCCGCGTTTCGTATTCGCAACAAGCGCGTCGATGCATTTGACGGCTTTGACCGTAAAAGCGCCGGCTTCCGCGCGCAGCGTCAGATCGCGGATCACCAGATCCTCAACGGTACCTTTCACCGTCTTCCCTATGATATCCAGATCATTGAGCAGGAGGGTCTGCGGCACGGTCACGCGGCATTCGACCGGCTGCGCGCTGTTGCAGATCAGATCTAGCGTTTTGCCGCGCACGCGCCACTGCAGCGCCGTTTCCTCCGCCGGCGCCCCGCCGTTCGCCGTCAGCGCAAACCGGATGACCGGCTCGCTGCCGGGCGTCACGCGCACGGACGCTTCTGATGCGCAATGGATGCGAATATGCTGCACCGTCGCGGGCGCTTCCCCGTCGCCGGCGGAATAGCCGCCCCAACCCGGCCGGCCGGGCACCTCAAAGATGCACCAGGTCATCACGCCGAGCACGACGACCGCGGAAAGCAGCATTGCAATCAGTCGCTTCATTCCAATCCCTCGCTTTTATCCATGGACTCTGTTTGTATTCTAACATATACAGCTGAAAAATACAAGACCGGAAAAGAAAGGTGGATCCTATGAACATTACCAACGACATCCGCTACATCGGCGTCAACGATCACAAGCTGGACCTGTTTGAGGGGCAATACATCGTCCCCAACGGCATGGCGTACAACTCCTATGTGATCCTCGATGAAAAAATCGCCGTGTTTGACACGGTGGACGCCAAATTCACCCACGAATGGCTGGATAACCTGCAGGCAGCGCTCGGCGGCAGAACGCCGGATTACCTGATCGTGCAGCACATGGAGCCGGATCATTCCGCCAACATCCTGCAGTTCATGAACGCCTATCCCGCCGCCGTCATCGTGGCAAACGCCAAGGCCTTCACGATGATGCAGCAGTTCTTCGGCACGGACTTTGCCGACCGGCGCCTGGCCGTCGGCGAAAAGGATACGCTCACGCTCGGCCGGCATACGCTGACCTTCGTCACCGCGCCGATGGTGCACTGGCCGGAGGTGCTCATGACCTATGACAGCGCCGACAAGGTGCTCTTCTCCGCCGACGCCTTCGGCAAATTCGGGGCGCTGGACACGGAAGAGGACTGGGCGTGCGAAGCCCGCCGCTACTACGTCGGCATCGTGGGCAAATACGGCGCGCAGGTGCAGGCGGTGCTGAAAAAAGCCGCCGCGCTGGACATTGAAACCATCTGCCCGCTGCACGGGCCCGTGCTGACCGAAAACCTCGGCTATTATCTGAATCTTTATAATATCTGGTCGTCCTACGGCACGGAGACCGACGGCGTCATGATCGCCTACACCTCCGTTTACGGCAATACGAAAAAGGCTGTGGAGCTGCTGGCGGAGAAGCTGCGCGCGAACGGCTGCCCGAAGGTCGCGGTCAACGACCTTGCGCGCTGCGACATGGCAGAGGCTGTGGAGGACGCCTTCCGCTACGGCAAGATCGTGCTGGCGACCACCACCTACAACGCGGATATCTTCCCGTTCATGCGCACCTTCATCGAGCATCTGACCGAGCGCAATTTCCGCAACCGCACCGTGGCGCTGATCGAAAACGGCTCCTGGGCGCCGATGGCGGCCAAGACCATGCGCGGCCTGCTTGCCGACTGCAAGAATCTGACCTATACCGAAACGAACGTGACCATCCGCTCGGCCATGACCGATGAAAACAAGCAGCAGATCGAGGCGCTCGCCGCGGAGCTTTGCACCGATTATCTCGCGCAGAACGGCGAGACCGCCGACAAGAACGACCTGACCGCGCTGTTCAATATCGGCTACGGCCTGTACGTCGTCACCTGCAACGACGGCAAAAAGGACAACGGCCTGATCGTGAACACCGTCACGCAGGTCACCAACACGCCCAACCGCGTGGCCGTGACGATCAACAAGCAGAATTATTCGCATCACGTGATTCAGCAGACCGGTGTGATGAACGTCAACTGCCTGTCCGTGAAGGCGCCGTTCAGCGTCTTTGAGCGCTTCGGCTTCCGGAGCGGACGCACTGCGGATAAATTCGAGGGCATGCAGGTGCTGCGCAGCGACAACGGCCTGGTCTTTCTGCCCCATGATATCAACGCCCTGCTTTCCCTGAAGGTGGTGCAGTATTTCGATCTGGATACGCACGGCATGTTCATCTGCGAAGTGACCGAGGCGCGCGTGATCTCCAAGGCGGAGACGATGACCTATACCTATTATCAGAAGAACGTCAAGCCCAAGCCGCAGACCGAGGGCAAGAAGGGCTATGTCTGCAAGATCTGCGGTTACATCTATGAGGGCGATCCCCTGCCGGACGATTTCATCTGCCCGCTGTGCAAGCACGGCGCCGCCGATTTTGAACCGATCAAATAACAGAAAAGAGATTGATTATCATGAAACATTCAACCCGCATCCTGCTCTTCCTTGCAGCTTTTGTGCTGCTGCTCACCGTCTGCGCTGCCGCCGCGGCCGCCGTGCCCGCAAGGCCGGACGTCGACGCCGGCGCCGGCTGCCGTTCCCACACCGGAACGCTTCTGCCGCCCGAAAAGATCGCGGCCCATCCGGCGAGCGCCTACGGCAGCAAAGCCCCTGCGCTCGACCCTGCGGATCATGATCTGCCGCTGGCCGTGATCGTCATCGGCTTCCCGAATATGCCCTATGACGCCGACTTCGACTGGAGCGCGGAGATTTTCGCGGGCGACCGCTCGCTGCAAAGCTACTATTCGGATATGTCCCTGGGCGCGTTCACCTTCGTTCCCGTTGCGGAAACCTCCGCCTGCGGCGTACTGGACAACCGCAACACGGCGGACGCCGAAAATGACGGCGTGATCCACGTCACAGTCAGCACCGATCATCTGGACTGGCGGCTAGAGAAGGAGTCGAGCGCCGTTTATCTGCCGCTGATGACGATGTTCGCCGAAGCGCTGGAGCAGGCGAGCGCGGTCATGGATTTCGCCGCCTACGACGCGAACGGCGACGGCGTGATCACCACAGACGAGCTGGCGATCGCCTTCGTGGTCGGCGGCTATGAGGCCGCCGCGTCCGCCGCCTTTGAGCAGGGATATGACAAATACCTCTGGTCGCATTCCTGGTCGATCGCCGAAGCAATCGAGAATTATCGCTGGAAAATGGAGCCGCCCAAGCCCGACGGCGTTTCCGTTTCCTCCTATATCGCGATCGCCGAATACATGGAAGAAGGCGTGCAGGAGCCGATCTGCGTGCTCGCGCATGAGCTGGGGCACTATCTCGGCCTGGAGGATTTCTACGACACGACCTACTACTACCTCGGCGAATGGAGCGCCTATGATCCTGCTGTGACCAGCCTGATGTGCAGCGCCTGGGGCGAGGACGCCGACGGCAACTTCCTGCCGCCGCCGATCGACGCTTACAACCGCTATTTGCTGCATTGGTATACCCCGCAGAAGGCGGAGGGAAACGGCGTTTACACCGTGACCGCGCAGGATTACGACGCGGAAACGCCGGCCTTCTCTGCGCTGCTGATCCCGACGCGCCACGACGGAGAGTTCTATCTGATCGAAAACCGGCAGCCGACCAAATGGGACATCGTCCTGCCGACCGCCTATCCGTTTGCGCCGGAGGGCCTCGGCCTGCTGATCTGGCACGTGGATGAGAATTATTACGACTACTACGCCGACAGCAATCTGATCAACGCCTCCGTCCATCACCCGACGCTCACCCTCCTGTTCCCGGAAGAGACCGAAAACGGCGTCACCTTCTTCGGGGACAGCGGCAATGTCGTGTTCGGGCGGCCGTTCTGGAACCGGGATCTTTGGAACGAAACGATCTCCGAAACGGACGGCTTTACGGAGCTGCCGCTCTACGGGATCGGCCTCAAGCGCGATCTGCGCAGCGCCCGGCTGCTCTCCGGCCTGCAGCTGCGGATCTGTTCGGATTCCGCCGCGGAGATGGAAGTGGAGCTCGCGACGGTCGACCACGACTATTGCCCCTACTGCGAGCAGGTGCACGGCAACAGCTTCGGCGAGCGCTTCACCGCGTTCTTCCACCGCCTGTTTGCCCGCATCCGCGGCATCTTCTCCCGTAAGCAGGCAACGGCGCTGCCGCCGCAGACGCCCGCGCGTTTGCCGGATCCGCCGGCCGGATTCTGAGAAAGGAGCGCTGATTTCATGAAACGATTCCTTGCCTGTCTGCTCGCGATGCTCACGCTGCTTTGCCTGTGCGCCGCCTGCGGCGATCCTGCCTCCGGCGATCCGTCGGCCACGCTGACGCTTGTCACCCATACACCGGAATCGACCGCGCCGACCACGGCCGCGCCCACGACGGCTGCGCCGACAGAAGCGCCGACGACGGCCGCCCCGACGACGGCTGCGCCGACCACGGCCGCAGCGACTACCGCCGTCTCCCCCGCGCGCGCCGCGCTTGCCTTCTATGAGATCGCGGTCCCGCGCCGCACACTCCCGCTGGGCGAGAGCCGCATGCCGACCTATGCCATCCATGATCTAGATCACGACGGCGTGCCGGAGCTGCTGCTCAATTACCGCACGGAAGAAGGCGGCAGCGGGTTCACCTGCGAGATCGACACCTACGACGCGCAGAGCGATTCGATCAAGGTGCTCGGCGAGATCGACGGGCGCGGAGAAATCTTTGTGGATGACTCCATCTATTTCTACAATCTGATCTCCATGCGCGGCACCACCTCGGTGCAGGCCTGCTATATCGAGAACGGCGAGCTGCATGCCGGCTACGTCGACGGGCCTGCCGGGGACAGCTACGAAATGTATTCCATGGGGCGCACGGCGCTGCAGTTCTATGATCCCGACACACCGGTTTCGGTCGCGGCGGGGAACTGACCGACGCGCATTGATAGACAAAACACAGGACCTCCTGCATGAACGCAGGAGGTCCTGTTGCTGTCATCCGATGCTTATTTTTCCCGCTGCAGGCGGAAATCCACGGAACGCTTGAGATATTCCAGATAATCCGCGTCGCGGCACATGGCCTTGCCCGGCGCGTCGGAGAGCTTGGCGACCGGACGGCCGTTGACATACTGCAGCTTGATCACGATATTCAGCGCCTCGGCGCTGGTATCGTTGGAGCAGAAAGTGCCGATGCCGAAGGAGACCTTCGTCTTGTCGCAGAAATAGTCATACAGCTTTTGCGCGCGGTCGAAATCCAGGCTGTCGCTGAAGAGCAGCAGCTTCGTTCTGGGATCCACGCCGTATTTATTATAATGCGCGATGATCTTTTCGCCCCATTCATAGGGATCGCCGCTGTCGTGGCGCACGCCGGAATAGTTGTTGACCATGGAGCGGTTGAAATCCATCAGGAACAGATCCGTCGTGATCGTATCGGTCAGCGCCGTACCGTTATCGCCCTGATACTCGTCATACCAGTCCTTCATGGCGTAATGGTTGGTATAGGCCAGCGGGATGGAATCGATGCCCTGATACATCTGGACGAATTCATGGGCATAGGTGCCGATGGGCGTCAGGTGATACTTCATGGCAAGGTAGACGTTCGAGGTGCCCACGCAGTTTTTCGTCTCCTGCGCCAGACGGCGGACAACGACGTCCTCCCACGCGCGGGACAGCCGGCGGCGGCAGCCGAATTCGGCAAACTGGAAGGTATATTTGCCGCTGTTGAAATCGGCGATCTTCTGATTGAGCCGCTCCTCGGCCGATTGCACCAGCGTGTCGTAGTCATAGGCCATGCGGAAATAGACCTCGTTGATGATCTCCAGCAGATAGATCTCAAACTGCATGGCGGAGAACAGCGGGCCGTCCACCACCACGGACAGCTCGCCCGCGGGCGAAAGCGTCACCGTGACATAATCGCGGATCGGATGCCACAGACGGAGAAATTCCACATAGTCGTTCTTGATGAAACGGATGGAGCGCAGGTAATCCAGCTCCTCCTTGCGAAAGCGCAGGGTGCACAGATGATCGATCTGCGCGCTGATCTCCGCCGCCATTTCGGGCGTGAATACGACATTCGCATTGCGGCATTTGAAATAATACTGACCGCAGAGATCCGTATGCTTGTGAAAGATCACCTGATCCATATTGAATTTATAAAGATCGGTATCGAGCAGGGAAACGACGATGGGTTCCAGTTTCATAACAAACTCCTCCTTTGTGATTGCGCGCGCTTTACTGCGCCGCAACTTCCAGCCCGGGATCAAACGCGGGCATGAGCTGCAGCTTGAAAAGATTGGCCTTGTGCATCCGGTCGATCTTCTCTTTTGTCGCGGCGTCCTCGATTTCGCCCGTGCGGATATAGCGGTCGAGCACCGCATAGGTGAAGCCGAGGTTGTCCTCATCCGTTTTGCCGCACAGGCCGTCGATGGGGACTTTATCCACCAGCACGGCGGGCAGGCCGATCAGCCGGCCGACCTGCTTCATTTCGTCCACGGTCAGACCGGAGCAGGGACTGAAATCGCCGACGGAATCGCCGTAGCGCGTCGAATAGCCGACCCAGTCCTCCGAGAGATTGCAGGTGTTGGCCACGCGGCCGTTGTGGCTCTGCGAGACCGCATAGAGCGTCGCCATGCGGATGCGCGGCGGCAGGTTGGTGCGGCTCTGGACGGAAAGCTCAAACGGGATGCTGTTGATCACGCCGTCCACGGCTTCTTTGATATTGACGACGAAATGACGGATGCCCAGGTGCGTCACCAGCAGCTTTGCCATATCGATATCATGCTGCTCGCCGTTGGGCATGAGCACGCCGATCACGCGGTCCCTGCCCAGCGCTTCCACGCAGAGCGCGGCGACGATCGAGCTGTCCTTCCCGCCGGAAATGCCGACCACGGCGTTGCAGCCTTTGCCGTTGGCCTCAAAGAAATCGCGGATCCACTGCACGCATGCGTTCTTGACTTGTTCTGCATCAAACATGGTTCTCACCCTCCGATCACATCGATCTGGCAGCTGCGCATCGTTTCAAGCGCGGCCGCGTGTTTTTCCGGCGTGACGCCCGCGCAGCAGGCGGCGTCCACGGCGATCGGCGTCTCCGAAAAGATCGCCTTGAGCAGCAGGGCGTTGCTGACCACGCAGATATCGGTGCAAAGCCCGATCAGCTCGAGATCGAACGGCGCGCCGGCGGCGGCTTTTGCGAGCAGCCCGGGCAGCCCCGCCGCGCCGAACGTATTCTTTTCCACGGGCGTGAAGCCCTTTTTCTCCAGCGCAGCGGCGATCTCGGCGTTCAGCTGCCAGCCGTCCGTGCCCTTAATGCAATGTGGCACGGGCAGCTTTTTGCCCTCGGCCGTCTGCATGTAATTGTCATAATGCGTGTCGAAGGTGGCAAATATCTCGCCGTCGAACGCCTCGATCTTTTTCACGACCTGCGGCACGATCGCCGCGGCCTCCTTTGAGCCGAGCGCGCCGTCCACGAAATCCTTCTGCATATCCACAACGATCAGGAAATGTTTCATACCTCGCTCCTTTCTGTATGCAGTTTATAATTCGATTTTTCTGTTTTTAAAATAATATAAACGGTCCCGCTCGCCGATGGGCCGCAGCACGCGGCAGGGATTGCCGACGGCAACGACGTTGGCCGGCAGGTCCTTTGTCACCACGCTCCCCGCGCCGACGACGGTATTCTCCCCGACCGTCACGCCCGGCAGCAGGATCGCGCCGGCGCCGATCCAGCAGTTGCGCCCGATCGTGACGGGCATATTATATTGATACTGCTGTTCGCGCAGCTCCGGCAGGATCGGATGCCCCGCCGTCGCGACGGTCACATTCGGCGCAAACATCACGTGATCGCCCACATAAATGTGCGTATCATCCACCAGCGTCAGATTGAAATTGGCGTAAATATGGCTGCCGAAATGCACGTGGCGGCAGCCCCAGTTGCTGTGCAGCGGCGGCTCGATATAGCAGCCCTCGCCGATCTCGGCAAACATCTCCCGCATCAGCGCCTCGCGTTTTTCCAGCTCGGAGGGGCGGGTCTGATTGAATGCATACAGGCGTTCCAGGCAGAGAAACTGCTCGCGCAGGATCTCCGGATCATGCGGCAAAAACAGCTCGCCGCTGTGCAGTTTTTCCAGTTCCGTCATGCCTCTTCCTCCGCTTCGGTCTGTGTTTCCGGCGGCCCGTAGCCGTTGATCCCCTTGCGCTGCATCGCGCCGAGGATCTTCTCGCGCACGTTGCCGTATTTCGGCTCGAGCGAGGATAAGAACTGCCGCATTTCCGCCCGCTCCGTTGCGCCGTCCGCCGGGCACTGGCTTTTCACCACCGGCAGGCCCTCCCGCCGCACGACCCGCGCGCAGTCGCTCTCCCGCGCGAAAATCAGCGGACGGATCATATACAGCTCCTTGCGGGAAAGGTAGGTCACGGGCATGAAGCAGTCGAGCGTGCCGCCGTTAAGCAGATTCATCATCAGCGTTTCGGCCACGTCGTCGAGATGATGGCCGAGCGCGAGCTTGTTGCAGCCCGCCTCCTTCGCCGCGTTATGGAGCGCGCCGCGCCGCATCCGGGCGCAGAGCGAGCAGGGGTTCTGCTCCTTGCGCACATCGAAAATCAGCTCCGCAAGCCGGGTGCGTTTGATAATATATTCCACCTGCAGTTCCCGGCAGAGCGCCTCGATCGCGCTGTAATCGCCGTCCTCGCCGCCAAAGCGCGGGTCGATCGTGATCGCGACGAGCTCGAACGGCTGCGGATAAAAGCTGCGCATGCGCGCGAGCGCGGCGAGCAGGCTGACCGAATCCTTGCCGCCGGACACGCCAACGGCGATCCGATCCCCCGCATGGATCATATCATATTGCTGACAGGCGGAGCGCATCAATCCGAGCAGCTTCTGCATATCAGGGTTCCTCCATCTGCACCGATTCGGCCGACAGGGCCCTGCCGGTTTTCGCATCGATCTCAAACACGCAGCCGTTGAGCATGCAGGGACCGTCCGCGGCGGCAAAGCGGGTGGGCATTCCGGTTTTCAGCCAGGCGACGGAAAGCGCGGGCTGAATGCCGAGCACGGACTGCTTCGGCCCGGTCATGCCGAGATCCGTGATATAGCCCGTGCCGCCCGGCAGCACGCCGGCGTCGGCGGTCAGCACGTGGGTGTGCGTGCCGAACACGGCGGACACTTTGCCGTCCAGATAATAGCCCATCGCTTTCTTTTCCGCCGTGGCTTCCGCATGGAAATCCACCAGGATGATCCGGCAGTCCCGCAGCTGCGCGAGCACGGCGTCCATCGCGTCAAAGGGGTTGCTGCCGTGCTCCATATAAGCCGCGCCGATCAGATTCACCACCGCGAGGGAGGTGTAGCCCAGATCGACCCGCGCAACGCCGCGCCCGGGGCAGCTGCCGTGGAAATTCACCGGACGCAGCAGATCCCGCCGGCTGTCAAACAGCTCGTAGACCTCCCTGCGCCGGAAGGCATGATTCCCCGTGGTGATCAGATCCACGCCGCTGTCAAACAACGCGCGGGCGGACTGCGGGGTAATGCCGTTGCCGACCGCGGAATTCTCTCCGTTGGCAATGCAGAAATCAATGGCCAGCTGCCGCTTCAGGCGGGGCAGCGCCTTCCGCAGATAGTCGCAGCCCGCCGACGAAACGACGTCGCCGATGGCAAACACGCGCATAGCTTGGTTCCTTTCTATGGCTGCGCCGCGCGGCCCGCAAAAAAGCAGACGCGGCGCTGTCCAAAAAAGGGGCTGCCGTCTGACAGCCCCCGAACGTATTATTTTGCAAAATCCACGGCGCGGCTCTCGCGGATCAGGTTGACCTTGATCTGGCCGGGATACTCCATGCTCTCCTCGATCTTCTTCGCGATGTCGCGGGCAAGGAGCACCATCTTGTCGTCGTTGACCGCTTCGGGCTTGACCATGATGCGCACCTCGCGGCCGGCCTGGATGGCAAAGGAGCGCTCCACGCCGTCAAACGCAGTTGCGATTTCCTCGAGCTTCTGCAGACGTTTGATATAATTCTGCACATCCTCGCGCCGCGCGCCGGGACGCGCCGCGGAAACGGCGTCCGCCGCCTGCACGAGCACGGCCGTGATGCTCTTTGCCTCCACGTCGCCGTGATGCGCCTTGATGGCATGCAGGATATTGTCATGCTCCTTGTAGCGCTTGGCGAATTCCACACCGAGATCCACATGGGAGCCTTCCATCTCATGATCGAGCGCCTTACCGATATCATGCAGCAGGCCAGCGCGCTTTGCGGATTTCACATCGGTGCCAAGTTCCGATGCCATCAGACCCGCAATGTAGGAGACCTCCAGCGAATGATTCAGCACGTTCTGGCCGTAGCTTGTGCGGTAGCGCAGCCGGCCGAGCAGCTTGACGATCTCGGGGTGCACCCCGTTGACGCCGGCGCGGATGAGCGCGTTTTCGCCGGTCTGCTTGATCGTCTGCTCCACTTCGCGCTTGGCTTTTTCATACATTTCTTCGATGCGCGCGGGATGGATGCGTCCGTCCGCCACGAGCTTCTCAAGCGTCAGGCGCGCGATCTCGCGGCGCACCGGCTCAAAGCTGGAAACGGTGATCGCCTCCGGCGTATCGTCGATGATCAAATCCACGCCCGTGATCATTTCGAGCGCGCGCACGTTGCGGCCCTCACGGCCGATGATGCGGCCCTTCATCTCATCATTGGGCAGCGTGACGACGGAGACGGTCGCCTCCGCGGCGTGATCGGCCGCGCAGCGCTGGATGGCGGTGGAAATGATCTCCCGCGCCTTCTGATCCGCTTCGTCGCGCGTGCGCTGCTCCATCTCCTGGATGCGCACGGCCTTTTCGTGGTCCAGTTCCTCGTCGAGGACGGTCAGGATCTCCTGCTTCGCCTGTTCCCTCGTCAGGCCGGAGATCTTTTCGAGCATTTCAAACTGACTCTTTTTGAGGCTCTCCACCTCTTCCAGACGGCTTTCCGCCGCCTTGATCTTGTTGTTGAGGGTTTCTTCCTTCTTTTCGAGGTTGTTGGTCTTCTTGTCGAGGGCTTCTTCCTTCTGACTGATCCTGCGCTCGAGCTGCTGCACTTCCTTGCGGCGGTCGCGCAGTTCCCGCTCGGTTTCGGTCCTTTGTTTATGGATCTCATCCTTGCCTTCGAGCACAATTTCCTTTTTCTTTGCTTCCGCAGATGCGATGGCGTCGCTGATGATCTTGTTCGCTTCCTGTTCAGCAGAACCGATCGCTGCTTCCGCGACTTTCTTCCTATGCAAACCGCCGAGCAGGAAGCCGGCCACAAGGGCGACTGCCGCGCAGACGATCAAAATAAGAATCCATGTCCAGGTTTGCACTGTCTTGCGTTCCTCCTTCGTAAAATATTTTTAAGGACGCCGCCAACCGGCGGCAGACAGCGGCCGCAAGAGCCGCGGTTGAAATAATCATTTCAGTCCCGGGTGTTCGGGTCTGCCGCAAAACGGCAAACCGCTTGGCAACAAAACACCATTGTATCTATAGTATACTTTTAAGGGGGAATTGTCAAGTTTTTTGTGGATGATTTTTAAAAATTCGCTTGACTTTCCGCGAATCGGGTGCTAATATGAATCTAATATGGAACACGAAGACGCAGACCGCCGCCGGAATCCGCTTTTTTCAGAGAGTCTCTCCCCGCGCTGCAAGAGAGATAAAAGGCTGCCGGAGGTCACCACTGCCGAGTGCCGCCGAAATAAGGTGTGCCGTCCCGACCGCGTTAAGGTCGCCGAGCGCCGCGCAAAGCGCGGAAAACGGGTGGAACCGTGGAGCATTCGCTTCATCCTGTTACGGCAGGATGGAGCGTTTTTGTTTTCCGTATTGCAGTTTGTATTTTATTACCGAAAGGATGGTTTTTATGATCAATGTGACGTTAAAAGGCGGCGTTGTGAAGGAATTTGACGCCGGAATCACGGCCATGGAGATCGCGAAAAGCCTCGGCATGGGGCTCTATAAAGCGGCCTGCGTGTGCCGGATCGACGGCGTTCTGCAGGATCTGCGCACCCCGCTGACGGCGGACTGCGCGCTGGAGATCCTCACGGCCGAGGATCCCGAAGGCCTGCGCGCGCTGCGCCACACGGCCTCCCATGTGCTCGCTCAGGCCGTCAAACGCCTGTATCCGCAGACGAAGCTGGCCATCGGCCCCGCGATCGACAACGGCTTCTACTATGATTTCGACACGGACGTGGCCTTCACGCCCGAGGAGCTGGAAAAGATCGAGGCGGAAATGAAGAAGATCGTCAAGGAAGCGCTGCCGCTTGAGCGCCACGAGCTGGATCCCGCCGACGCGATCGCCTATATGGAAGAAAAAGGCGAGATCTACAAGGTGGAACTGATCAAAGAGCACGCCGACAAGGGCGAAAAGATTTCCTTCTTCAAACAGGGCGAATTCGACGAGCTCTGCGCCGGCCCCCACGTGCCGGATACGAGCCGGGTCAAGGCCTTCAAGCTGACCTCCGCGACGGGCGCTTACTGGCGCGGCGATTCGAGCAACAAGATGCTCCAGCGCATCTACGGCACGGCTTTCACGAAAAAGGACGATCTGGAGGCGCATCTCGCGGCGCTGGAGGAAGCGAAAAAGCGCGACCACAACAAGCTCGGCCGCGAGCTGGAATACTTCACGACGGTCGATATCATCGGCCAGGGCCTGCCGATCATCCTGCCCAAGGGCGCGCGCACGATCCAGGTGCTGCAGCGCTGGATCGAGGATCTCGAGCGCAGCAAGGGCTACCTGCTGACCAAGACGCCCTTCATGGCCAAGCGCGAGCTCTATAAGCTCTCCGGCCACTGGGATCACTATCGCGACGGCATGTTCATCCTCGGCGATCCCGATGATGAGGAGAAAGAATGCTTTGCCCTGCGTCCGATGACCTGCCCGTTCCAGTATCAGGTGTTCCTCAACCGCGCCCGCTCCTACCGCGAGCTGCCGATGCGTCTGGGCGAGACGTCCACGCTGTTCCGCAACGAGGATTCCGGCGAAATGCACGGTCTGATCCGCGTGCGGCAGTTCACGATCTCCGAGGGCCATCTGGTGCTGCGTCCCGAGCAGCTCGAAGAGGAATTCAAGGGTTGCCTGGAGCTGGCGAAATACGTGCTCGATACGGTCGGCCTGCTGGATAAATGCACGTTCCGCTTCTCGCAGTGGGATCCCGCAAACCCGAAGAACAAATACGAAGGCACGAAGGAGCAGTGGGAGGAGGCGCAGTCCACGATGGGCCGCATCCTCGACCATCTGGGCGTGGACTACGCGATCGGCATCGACGAAGCCGCGTTCTACGGCCCGAAGCTCGATATCCAGTATAAGAACGTCTACGGCAAGGAAGATACCCTCGTCACGATCCAGATCGATATGCTGCTCGCCGCGATTTACGGCATGGAATATGTCGACGCCGACGGGCAGAAGAAAACGCCCTATATCATTCACCGCACGTCGCTGGGCTGCTACGAGCGCACGCTGGCCTACCTGATCGAGGAATATGCCGGCGCGCTGCCGACCTGGATGGCGCCCGAGCAGGTCCGCTTCCTGCCCGTGACGGATCGCGCCGCCGACTACTGCGCGGATCTGGCCGCGAAGCTGAATGCGCAGAATTTCCGCGCGGAAGTGGACTACCGCAACGAGAAGATCGGCCGCAAGATCCGCGACGCGCAGATCGAAAAGGTGCCGTTCATGCTGGTGGTCGGCGACCGCGATATGGAAAACGGCACGGTCTCGCCGCGTCACCGCGCGGACGGCGATCTGGGCGCGATGCGCTTCGACGAATTCTCCGCCCTGCTGAAGGACATCGTGGATTCGAAAGCCAAGAAGTAATTGTATCCGCGTCACGAAAGGGCTTCTCATGACAGGCATTATCGACGTCGGCGGCGGGCTGCGCGATATTTACGGCGCGGGTGTGTTTGACCGCTGCATGGACGACGGCATTCTGTTTGACTGCTGCATCGGCGTTTCGGCCGGCAGCGCCAATCTGGCATCCTATCTTGCCGGCCAGCGCGGGCGCAATTATCAGTTTTACACTGAATATTCCTTCCGCAAGGAGTATATGAGTGTGGACGCGCTGCTGAAAACCGGCGCCTTCATCGATCTGGACTATGTATACGGCACGCTTTCCCATGCCGCCGGTGAAAACCCGCTTGCGTTTCACCGCGTCCGGGCGTATCAGGGCGTGCTCAACATCGTGGCCACCGAAGCGGACACCGGCCTGCCCCGCTATTTCGACAAGGCGGATATGTCGCAGGATAATTACCTCGCGTTCAACGCGTCCTCCGCGATCCCGTTCGTCTGCAAACCCGTCGTCATCAACGGCGCGACCTACTTTGACGGCGGCATTGCCGACCCTGTGCCGATCGACCGCGCGCTTGCGCTCGGCTGCGACCGGATCGTGCTGATCCTGACCCGCCCCGCCGGCTACACGGCGAGCGGCAAAACGGAGCGCCGCATCGCGAATGCCTGCGAGCACCGCTACCCTGCCGTTGCCGCGCAGCTGCGCAACCGGGCGGCGCTTTACAACGCCAGCGTCCTGCGCGCCTTTGAACTGCAGGCGCTGGGCAAATGCCGGATCATCGCGCCGGACGATACCTGCGGCGTGGGCACGCTTTCACGCACGAAGGAAAGCCTGGACGCGCTCTATCAAAAAGGTTATGCGGACGCCGCAGCCATCAAAACGTATCTGCAAACAAACTGAACAGAAAGGACGATTCCAATGAAAACGCTTGCCCTGCCCGAGTATGAAGCCGCGATCGCCGCGACCCGCGATGAACGCATGGCCTGGTGGCGCGAAGCCCGGTTCGGCATGTTTGTGCATTTCGGTCTCTACGCCCAGCTCGGCCGCAACGAATGGGCGATGGCCTGCGAAAACATTCCGCCGAAGGAATATGAAAAACTGGCCGACACCTTCGCCCCCAAAGAGGGCTGCTGCCGCGAATGGGCGGCGCTGGCCAAAAAGGCCGGCATGAAATACATGGTGCTGACCTCGCGCCATCACGAGGGCTTCAGCCTGTGGGATTCCAAGGTCAATCCCTACAACTCCGTCAATTACGGCCCGCACCGCGACATCGTGAAGGAATTCGTCGAGGCCTGCCGGGAATTTGACCTGAAAATCGGCTTCTACTCCTCGCTGATGGACTGGCATCATCCGGACGGCGGGATCTGCGCCTTCGACAACGAAGCGCGCCGCCGTTTCCTCGATTATATCCAGGCGCTGAACACCGAACTGCTCACGCAGTACGGCAAGATCGACATTCTCTGGTATGACGTGCCGGAGCCGCTGGAATCCTGGGAGGGCTGGGATTCCCTGAACCGCAACCAGGCCATGCGCGCGCTGCAGCCGCACATCATCATCAACGACCGCAGCCGCCTGCCGGAGGATTTCGGCACGCCGGAGGAGCATCTGACGCCGAGCGAGCGCGACTGGGAGGCCTGCATGACCTTCAACGGCGTGAGCTGGGGCTATCTGGATTCCAAGCAGGCCGCGGCCTACAGCTACACCCCGCAGCGCATCGTCGCGATGCTCAACACCTGCTGCGAACGCGGCGGCAACCTGCTGCTCAACATCGGCCCGATGCCCGACGGCTCCGTGCCGCCCGAAGCGATCGCGCCGCTCGAGGCGGTCGGCAAATGGCTGGCGGTCAACGGCGAGGCCGTTTACGGCAAGCTGGAGAAGACCTACGGCAACCGGCATCAGCCCAACGGCGTTTCCCGCCCCTCCACGAAGGGCAACACGGTCTACGTCTGGAACAAGATCTGGGCGCCGCGCGCGGGCGAAATGGCGTTCGGCGGCTTCATGACCGCGCCGCGCAGCATCACCTTCATGGACGGCACGCCGATCGAGTTCGAGCTCAAGGGCGACCGCATCCTGCTGCACGGCCTGCCGCAGGAAAACCCGGATCCGATCCTCGGCATCCCGCTGATCAAAATGGAATTCGACGAAAAACCGGCCTACCGCTTCGCCTCCTACTTCCCGCAGCTCAACCACGGACTGGAGCGGCCGGTGATCTAGGGGTTAGGCGATTAGGTATTAGGTATTAGATGGTATTTAAAAATGGCGTGCTGCTTTTTGCAACACGCCATTTATTCTTTCTCAATCCGGTCAATCAGGGCGCAAACAGCCGCGCGAGACCGGGATATTTCTGCGGGCAGAGCACGGCCAGCGCCAGCAGGATCGACAGCACCGGCGCAATGACGAAGGTGAACGCCGTCAGGATCAGCAGCAGCATCCAGCCAAGGGAGACCGTTTTCAGCTGAAACAGGCGGATCGCCGCGCCGACCGTCTGCAGACCGGGAATCAGGATCGCGGCGGCCAGCAGATGCACCGCGGGGATCAGCGTCGGCACGGAAAGAGCGGCCAGGAATCCGGCGGAGATGAGGGCGGGAAACATCGATATGCAATAGAGAAACGCGCCGAACGCGGCGACCGGCAGCATGCCGACCTGCATCATCAGGTGCAGGATCGTCGTTTCCTTTGCCGTGCGGCGAAAAACCACCAGATCCAGCCCGAGCAGGAGGCCGACGAACGCGATCAGCACAATGATCCCGCTTGTCACGGAAAACAGGCCGGTGAACGCGGATTCCGTCACCTGCGCGGGATCCGCGCCGCCGAGCGCCTTCGCCGCAATCACCAGCAGACCGATCAGATAGACGACGTAGACCGCGGGCAGGCAGAACACCAGCGCCCGCGCCAGATATTTGAGCAGTCCCCTACCCTTTTTCAACAGCAACTTCAGATCCATAAGTGATTATGTCAAAAGGAGCGTGTCTCGCGGCACGCTCCTTTTCATTATATGATACGATTATTTATAAAGGCCGCGCTTGACATACTTGGTGTGCAGCACCTCATGGGCGACGTGGCTGCCGGGCTTGCCGAAGAATTCGTCATAGACCAGCTTGATCGCTTCGCTCTCATGGGATTTGCGCAGCGGCAGATCCTTATCCGCTTCATACAGCGCCTTGCCGCGCACGCCCTTGAGATCCGTGAAGTTGCGCACGGACGCGGGCTGCGTGGGCTGGCCGCCGCCGTTGACGCAGCCGCCCGGGCAGGCCATGATCTCGATGAAGGTGTAGGGCGACGTGCCCGCCTTGATCTCTTCCATGACCTTCTTCGCGTTCTTCAGACCGCTGGCCGCGCAGACCTTGATCTCGAGGCCGGCCACGTTGTAGGTCGCTTCCTTGATGCCTTCGGTGCCGCGCACCTCGGTGAAATCGACCGCGTCGAGCGTTTCGCCGGTCAGCGTTTCCACTGCCGTGCGCAGCGCCGCTTCCATCACGCCGCCGGTCGCGCCGAAGATGACCGCCGCGCCCGTGCCTTCGCCGAGCGGATTGTCAAACGGCTCGTCGGGCAGCAGGTTGAAATTCAGACCCGCCGTTTCGATCATGCGCGCCAGCTCGCGCGTGGTGATCGCGATGTCGATATCGGCATAGCCGCTCGCGGACTGATCGTCGCGGCCGCATTCGAATTTCTTCGCGGTGCAGGGCATGACGCTCACATTGACGATGTTCTTCGGATCGATGCCCATCTTCTTGGCGTACCAGGTCTTGATCGTGGCGCCGAACATCTGCTGCGGGGATTTGCAGCTGGAAAGATGGCCGAGCTGCTCCGGGAAATAATGCTCGCAGTATTTGACCCAGCCGGGCGAGCAGGAGGTGATCATCGGCAGCGTGCCGCCGTTGGACACGCGCTCGATCAGCTCGTTCGCCTCTTCCATGATCGTCAGGTCGGCGGCAAAATCGGTATCGAACACCTTGTCAAAGCCCAGACGGCGCAGCGCCGCGGCCATCTTGCCGGTCACATTGGTGCCGACCGGGTTGCCGAAGGCTTCGCCGAGGGTGACGCGGATAGACGGCGCGGTGCTGACCACGACGAACTTCTCGGGATCGGCGATCGCGGCGAACACCTTCGCGGTGTCGTCCTTCTCATAGAGCGCGCCCACGGGGCAGGCCACGATGCACTGGCCGCAGGAAACGCAGGAATAATCATACAGCGGCAGCTCGAACGGAGAGCCGATGTGGGTGTCAAAGCCGCGGGCATTCGCGCCGATGACGCTGATCGCCTGATTGTCGCAGGCGGCCACGCAGCGGCGGCAAAGCACGCACTTGCTGTTGTCGCGGATCATGTGCGGTGCGGAATCGTCATACTGCACGGCGGGGTATTCGCCCTCATAGGCGTTTTCATCCTCCACGCCGTAGTCGCGGCAGAGCTTCTGCAGCTCGCACTTGCCGCTGCGGATGCAGGAGAGGCATTCCTTGCGATGCGTGGAAAGCACCAGCTCCAGCGTGTGGCGGCGGCTGTTGCGGACCTTCTCGGTGTTGGTGTAGACCTCCATGCCCTCGTTGACCGGGAACACGCAGGCGGAAACGAGCGAACGCGCGCCCTTGACCTCGACCATGCAGATGCGGCACGCGCCGATCTCGTTGAGCTCCTTCAGATAGCAGAGCGTGGGGATCTCGATGCCGGCGTAGCGTGCAGCTTCCAGGATCGTGCTGCCCTTCGGCACGCTCACTTCCATATCATTGATCTTGATGTTGACCATATCCATATCCGTACGCCTCCTTTTAACCCTTGCTCACAGCGCCGAACTTGCAGGTCTCCATGCAGGCGCCGCACTTGATGCACTTGGACGTATCGATCGTGTGGGGATTCTTGACCGTGCCGCTGATCGCATTGACCGGGCACTTGCGCGCGCAGGCCGTGCAGCCTTTGCACTTTGCGGGGTCGATGCTGTATTGCAGCAGGCTCTTGCACACGCCGGCGGGGCATTTCTTGTCGACGACGTGGGCCACATATTCGTCACGGAAGAATTTCAGGGTTGCCAGCACCGGGTTCGGCGCCGTCTGACCCAGACCGCACAGGGAGTTCGCCTTGATGTAGCTGGCCAGCTCTTCCAGACGATCCAGATCCTCGAGCGTGCCGTTGCCGGAGGTGATCTTTTCGAGGATCTCCATCATGCGCTTCGTGCCGATGCGGCAGGGCGCGCATTTGCCGCAGGATTCGTCCACCGTGAAGTTCAGGAAGAACTTCGCGATGTCGACCATGCAGTTGTCCTCATCCATGACGATCAGGCCGCCGGAGCCCATCATGCAGCCGATGGCGGTCAGGTTGTCGTAGTCGATCTCGGTATCGATCAGGCTCGCGGGGATGCAGCCGCCGGAGGGGCCGCCCGTCTGCGCCGCCTTGAACTTTTTGCCGTTGGGCACGCCGCCGCCGATATCCTCGATGATCTCACGCAGGGTGGTGCCCATCGGGATCTCGACCAGACCGGTGTTGGAAATCTTGCCGCCCAGGGCGAAGACCTTGGTGCCCTTGGAGCGCTCGGTGCCCATGGAGGCGAACCACTCCGCGCCCTTCAGAATGATCTGCGGCACGTTGGCGAAGGTCTCGACGTTGTTTTCGGTCGTCGGCTTGCCGAACAGGCCCTTGACCGCCGGATACGGCGGACGGGGACGCGGCTCGCCGCGGTTGCCCTCGATGGAGGTCATCAGCGCGGTTTCTTCGCCGCAGACGAAGGCGCCGGCGCCCAGACGGATGTGCAGGTCGAAAT
>JAFZNN010000069.1 GCA_017550895.1 Clostridia bacterium | reverse complement strand
TTCATTCTGCGGAGGCCAGATGGTCTGCGGGTCGGGCCGGCGCAGGATCACGCGGCCCCAGCGCTCCAGCTTTTCCCCGTTTCCCGTGTCGATAACCTCATAGTCCTTCCAACCGTCGGCAATAAACATATATCCTCCAAATTACGGCTAGGGTTCCGTGTGATCCGCGAGCGTCCGTATCTGTTCCTCTGTCAACAAACCCCGCAAGGTGTCGATCGCGTCCTCGTATTGATTGACATACGTGCCGAACGTGTCGGTCTTCTGCAGCCGGAAGCCCATCGACGCATAGAGAAGAATGGCCTTCCAGCTCCACGGCTGCGTGTGTATGTAGATCGGCCGGCAGTCGCGCTCGCAGAAGCGGTTCATCACTGCAGCGCACAGCGCCCGACCGCATCCCCGGCCCTGATGCGCTTCATCGACGATCAGCCAGTGAAGCGAGTTGACAGGCGCGTTTTCTCTCCTGTCCGTCCACGCGATACATGAGCCGACGACCGCGCCGACACCGTCAATGAGAAACAATAAATCCTCCCGGTCGCCATCGGCCAGATACCTGTCTTTGAAATACGCCGCCGCCTCGTCTGTGTTTTCAAAATCGTCAACCGCACATTCCAGCCGCGCCCAGTCATACTCGTTTCCCGGATGATATGCTGCGATACGATACCCGCCCGGCAGCGTCACGCGCTAGCGCGCATAATCGTCACAGCGCATGATTGTGTTGTAAAAGGGAATCGTTCTGTCCAGCATTGCACATCTCCTCATTGGCTGATTTCCAGCAGATTGTCAATCGTTCCCCGCTTCGTGTCCGGCGTCCAGTGGCTTTCGAGGCAGATGTCCACATCGAGCCCCTCGATGGTATCCGCCAGCTTTTTGCACAGCGCCGGATCCTTTTCCCAGGTGGGGAACACCCCGCCCTCCGCGTCGCCCAGCAGCAGAACCTTCTCGCCGGGCGCGTAAATCAGCGTGGAATCGTCCGTGTGGGGCGCTTCCGCCTGGAACGCCCGCACGGGGCAGTTGCCCGCGTCCAGCAGTATTTCGCCCGTAAACACCATGTCGGCGGGCGTCACGACCACGGGCGCGTTCCCCGCGTATTCTTTGCGGATGGTCTCGTGCATGGCGAGGAAGAATTCCCTGCCCTCGCGGGCCAGCCTTTCGCGGAAGGCCAGCAGGCGCGCGTTTGTCCGCGCGTTGGCCAGGGTCAGCCCGTGAACCGCGTGCATGCCGAAGGTGTGATCCCAGTGCCAGTGCGTCAGCACGGTCAGCGCCGGCAGGGGCAGGTTCGCCGCCTCCAGCGCGCGGTAAAACGCCGCGGTGTGGTCGGCCGAATGGCCCGCGTCCACCGCGAGGCTCCAGCGGTCGCCCCGGATGTAGCTGAGGTTCGGACGATCCCGCTCCTCCTCAAAGGGAAAAAACCATATGCGCTCCGTCAGCCGGTTCAGTGTCATATCGCGCGCCATTGTCGCCCCTCCTTCTCCGCGTCGGAAGCCGTCAGTCCCCGTCCGGTATCCTCGCCGCCAGCTCGAACGCCAGCAGCGCGATCTTGGTCTTGTCGTCCAGCCGGGCCGAGCCAGACAGGCTGCGCGGCTCCCACGAGGAATGGTCGAGATTGTCGCCCGCGTAGAAGTACTGGAAGAACTCCACGCCGCGGAAATCGCACATCGCCTGCATGGCGGCGCACTCCATCTCCACGCAGACCGCGCCCATCTGTTTGCGGCGCTCGATCTTCGCGCGGGTCTCGCGGTAGAAGGCGTCGGTCGTCCAGGCGACGCCCTCCACGAACGGATAGCCGAGCTCGCGGAGCGCGGCTTTGAACTCATCGGCGTATTTCCGGTTCACGTCGATGTAGTCGGCGGGCGGCGCGTAGTGATAGCTCGTGCCCTCGTCGCGGATGGCCCGGGTGGGGATGATGACGCCGCAGTCCTCGATGGACTTGTCCAGCACGCCGCAGTTGCCCAGCAGGATGACGCGCCGCGCGCCCATGGCGATGACGTCCTCAAAGTCGCCGACGCAGGCCGGCGCGCCGACGCGAACCTGGCACAGCCCGATCCGCCGCCCCTTATAGAGAATCTCGTACACGGGCCGCACGCCGTCCGCGCCCTTCAGCGCGGCGATCTCCCGCCCGCCAAGCACTTCAGCGACGCGGCTGAACAGCTTGTGGGAAAAAATACCGACCGCCGTTTCCGGAAAGCCGGGCACCGGGGGAAAGAGCATTTCCGGATTGATGACGGCCTCCCGCACGGGATCGAATTCCTCCAGAATCACCGCCTGCGCCCTCCCGTCATAGTTTACTACCTTTCGTCTTCGCTCACGAAGAACACCGCCAGCGTGCCGGGGCCGGAGTGGCTGCCGATCACCGGGCCGATGCCGCCGATCCTGTCGGCGCGGCGACCGGTCTTCTGGAAGATGAGATCGTCCACGAACCGCGCGTCCTCCAGGGCGTCGCAGTTGCCGATGAAGATCGCGCCGTTCCGCTTGTCGGCCATGTGGGCTTCTAGCTGCTCCGCGAGGCGGCGAAGCGCCTTTTTGCGGCCCTGCACCTTTTCCACGGCGATCAGGTGGCCCTCGGTGTCCACGTGCAGCACCGGCTTGATGTTCAGAACCGTGCCGATGACCGCCGCCGCGCCGGACACGCGGCCGCTTCGCTTCAGGTATTTCAGGTCGTCCACGGTGAACCAGTGGTGCACCTTCATACTGACTGTCGCGGCGTAGTCCGCCAGATCGTCCAGCGAAAGATCGGGATGCGCGGCGAAATGCTCCGCGATCATCCACACGGCCAGCCCCTCGCCCAGGGACGCGGCTTTGGTATCCACCATGACCATGCGGCGTTCGGGGTATTTGTCCTTCAATTCGTCCCACGCCAGCCGCGCGTTGTTCTGCGAGCCGGTAAGGCCGCTGGAGAACGCGGCGTAGAGTATGTCGTCGCCCGCGGCGAGCACGGGCTCGAACGCCTCGGTATACTGCGAGGCGTTGATCTGCGTGGTGCCGGCGACGACGCCCGCGCGCATCTGCCTGTAGAACTCGCGGTCGTCCATGTAATAGGGCGAGGCCGTGTCGGGCGTGGCCATGTAGTTGTTATCTCCCAGACGGTAGTGCATGGCGACGACCAGGATGTTGCGCTTTTCAACATATTCCTGCCAGAGATCGGCCGTGCTGTCCGTTACAATGCGAATCATCGTTGCTTTCTCCTTCTGTTTACAGCGTTTCCCCGCTGATTTCCTGGTTGATGTAGCAGGCGAGCACGTCGGCTATGCGCTGACCCCGCCCGCCGCGCGTCACGATCACATCGGCGTATTCCTCGTAGCCGCGGACATAGCGCTCGTACATGGGCTTCACCGTGGCCAGATACTGTTCGGAAATGTCGTCGATCTGCCGGCCGCGCTCCAGTATGTCGCGCTGCACGCGGCGCAGAAGACAGATATCGGGATCCACCTTGACGAACAGCTTGAGATCTAAAAGATCCCGCACGCGGGCGTCGTAAAACGTGTGGATGCCCTCGAAGATGAGCACGCCCGCCGGGCCGATTTCCCGCTCGGAATCGCAGCGCAGATGCCGGGTGTAGTCGTAGTTCTTTTCCCTGATGGGCAGACCCTCGCTCAGCCGCTTCAGATCCCCGAAGATCAGGTCGTGATCGAAGGCGTCCGGATGGTCGTAGTTCAGCTTGCGCCGTTCCTCAAACGGCATATCCGGGTGATTCCGATAGTAGGCGTCCTGATGGATCATCAGCGCCCGCCCGCGCACGCGGCTCATGAGCTCGTCGGCCAGCGTGGTTTTTCCGCTGCCGCTTGCGCCGCAGATTCCGATCAACAGCATGCTATATCCATCCCTTCCGCACAGCCGGCACACTTTATCAGCATAAATGTAGCGTATTCCCGCGCATCTGTCAACCGCGGCATTGTTACCATTTTTTGCCACGGGCTTTTTGGGCCAAAAGTGGCAACATTTTGGCGAATCGAACGTCTTATTAATCGTAAGACGGACGGCGCGCGGCCGACGCCGGGCCCGCCCTCAAAACATTTCAGGAGGTGCTCTTCCATGAAGCGCAAGCTTTCCTTCCTCATCGCCCTCTGCCTGATCTTTTCTTCCCTCGCGTCCTTCGCCCTGGCCGATTCCGGCGTCATCAAAACCCCCTCCTCCGACGGCTCCGTGAACATCCGCTCGCAGGCCGGCGTAAGCCATTCCATCGTCGGCTGGGCCAAGAACGGCACGCCCGTCGAGATTCTTTACTACGGCAACACCTGGCACAAAATCAGGGTGACGGCCACCGGCAAGACCGGCTGGGTGTACGCGAAATACGTGAAAACAGGTTCCTCCGGCTCTTCGGGCTCTTCCGACAGCGCCGCCGTTTCCGGCGCCGTGGCCAGCGTGACCACGAAGTACGCGGGCAGCGTCGTGAACCTGCGCGCCGGCGCGGGCACAGGCTACGCCGTCGTGGGCGGCGTGGGCCGCGGGACGCGCCTGAGCATACTCGCCACGCAGAACAACTGGTATCAGGTCTACGTGCCCTCCAAGGGCGTCACGGCCTGGATCAGCAAGACCTATGTGTCGCTGGGCCTGGCCGCCAAGACCACCGGCGACGTGAACCTGCGCACCGGCGCGGGCACCGACTACAGCCGCATCACCGTCATCAAAAAGGGCCAGAAGCTTACCGTGCTGTCCGTGGGCAGTTCGTGGAGCCAGGTTTCCTACAACGGCCAGACCGGTTACATCAGCAACAAGTACTGGGCGTACCGCTGAGGCGAATCCTCCTTCCGCCGCTCCGCTGCCGGGGCGGCGGTTTTATGCGCCGCCGCGGGCCGTCGCTTTGCGCCCAGGGCGACATCATCAAGCCTTCTCCTTGAGAAGGTGGATTTTCATAGGAATTGCTTGTAATTCCTATGAAAAGACGGATGAGGTGGCTTTAAACGCTGCATTTGCAAAAAAAATGAT
>JAFZNN010000004.1 GCA_017550895.1 Clostridia bacterium | reverse complement strand
CCGGCGATCTTGCCGGCGTCCTTGGTGGCCTGACGCTGGGAATCCGTGAAATACGCGGGCACGGTGATGACCGCCTCGGTCACCTTTTCGCCGAGATAGGCCTCCGCGTCCGTCTTGAGCTTCTGCAGGATCATCGCGGAGATTTCCTGCGGTGTGAATTTCTTGCCGTCGATGGTCACTTTGTAATCCGAACCCATCTGACGCTTGATGGAAGCGACGGTGCGGTCGGGATTCGTGATGGCCTGGCGCTTTGCAACCTGGCCGACCATACGCTCGCCCGTTTTGCCGAATGCGACGACGGACGGAGTGGTTCTTGCGCCCTCTGCGTTCGCGATGACGACGGGCTCGCCGCCCTCAATGACTGCCACGCAGGAATTGGTGGTACCCAGATCAATACCGATCACTTTTGACATAATAAATTCCTCCTATCAAAGGTTTGTTTTTTATTTCAGGATCGCCGCCGCGCGGCGAAGGGTGCATGTTTATGTGTTTGCGACTTTGACAACCGCCTCGCGGATGACCTTGTCGCCGAGCTTGTAGCCCAGGGAAAAGACTTCCGCGATCTCATTCTCGCCGAAGGCTTCGTCCTCCACGGTCATCACCGCGTTGTGAATCTGCGGGTCGAACGCCTCACCCGCCGCGCCGAACGGCGCCACGCCGATCTTCTTGAGGATCTCGCCGAGCTGCGTATGAATCAGCTCCACGCCTTTTCTGTAATCCTCCGCGGAGGCGTCGCGGTTGCCGGCTGCGCGGTCGAAATTATCGAGCACCGGCAGCAGCTCCTTGATCACATCCGCGCGCGCGGCGTTATAGAGCTCCTGCTTTTCCTTCTGCGAGCGCTTGCGGAAATTATCGTATTCCGCGCACAGACGCAGGAACTGATCGTTCTTTTCATCCAGCGCCTTCTGCAGCGCCGCGGTTTCTTCGGCGGCGGGCGCCTCCTCGGCGACCGGGGTCTGCGCCTGCACCTCCGGCTCCGCCTGCACGGGCTTCTCTTTCTTCTGCTCCTTGCTCATGTGTTCCGTTCCTTTCGTTATTCCTCGAGCGCCTGCGTGATCAGCCGGCCGACCAGATCGGTCAGGTAGCGCACGCTCGGGATGATCCTTTCATAATCCATGCGGGTCGGCCCGATCACGCCGATGGTGCCCGTGTCGTCGCCGCTGACGGAATATTTCGCCACGATGACGCTGGAATTCTCCAGCTGGCGATACAGATTTTCGCGGCCGATGCGGATCTCGATCGGGCGCGCGCCGCCGCGCATGACCTCGGTGATCGGCTCGCTCTTATTCAGAAACTCCAGCAGCTCCGCCGCCTGCGCGCCGTATTCCTTGTGGCCGAGCAGATTGGAGCTGCCGCCGAGCAGGATGCGGGACTGCGCCGTGCTGCGCGCGAGCTCGCACACCGCCGCCATCAGGGGCAGCATCGCGAAGCTGTCGCCGTCCACGGAGGCGGCCACGGTCTGCATCGAGGCCACGTTGATCTCCGATGCGGGCTTGCCGAGGATCGCCGCCTGCACGATATTATAGAATTCCTCGCAAAGCTTGGAGGTCAGCGGCGCGTCCAGCCTGCAAAGACGGCTTTTGAGGATGCCGTTGGAGGTCAGCAGCACCAGCATCGCGGTGTGGATGCCGATGGGCACAAGCTCGATCTTGCGGATCAGCATCGAATCGCCGCCCGGCGCTTTGGAGATGCTCGCGCATTTGGTCAGATCGGCCAGCACCTCGCCCGCTCTGGTGATCAGCCGCTCCGGATCGCCCGCCGCCGAAGAGATGCCGGCGTCGATCAGCCGGCGGTTCAGCTCGTCGATCTCGCGGGATTTCATCAGATGATCCACATAATAGCGATACCCCTTCTGCGAGGGCACGCGCCCTGCGGAGGTGTGCGGCTGCTCGAGATAGCCGAGCGCCACAAGCTCGCTCATATCGTTGCGCACGGTCGCGGAGGAAACCTTCAGCCCCGTGCAGGCGATCAGCTCCTTGGAGCCGACCGGCTCGCCGGTTTTGATGAATTGCTCCACCACAGCGGCGAGGATCTGTTTTTTTCGTTCGTTCAGCTCCGCCATTCCGTTCACCTGCCTTCGGCCTGAGCTTATTCGATCGGTTCGAGTGCTAAAATTAGCACTCAACGACACCGAGTGCTAATTTCTGTTTTTACTATACCCCATTTTTCCGCGTTTGTCAATATTTTATTTGTAAATTGTTTGTTAACTGGGCCGCGCGCAAGCCGCCCTTGACAAAGCGCGCCGTGAATGCTAGTATTATTTCAATTGATTACATTTTCTTTTAATAGAAAGGAGTCTTCGCGATGGCTCGTATTTATACGTCGGCGGATCAGTTCATCGGCGGCACGCCGCTGCTCGCGCTCACGCATCTGATGCAGGCGGAGGGCCTGCAGGCGTGGGTGCTTGCCAAGCTGGAATACTTCAACCCGGGCGGCTCCGTCAAGGACCGCGTCGCCATGGCCATGATCGACGACGCCGAAGCGCGCGGTCTGCTCAAGCCCGGCGCGGTCATCATCGAGCCGACCAGCGGCAACACCGGCATCGGGCTCGCGTCCGTGGCGGCGGCGCGCGGCTACCGGCTGCTGATCGTCATGCCGGATTCCATGTCAGCGGAGCGGCAGACGATCCTGCGGGCCTACGGCGCGGAGCTGGTGCTCACGCCCGGCGCGCTGGGCATGTCCGGCGCGATCGAAAAGGCCGAGGCGCTGGCCGCGGAGATTCCCGGCAGCTTCATTCCCGGGCAGTTTGACAACCCGGCGAATCCGCAGGCGCATTTTGCATCCACCGGCCCGGAGATCTGGGCCGATACCGACGGGCATGTGGACGCGTTCGTCGCCGGCGTTGGCACGGGCGGCACGCTGACCGGCGTCGGCCGCTTCCTCAAAGAGAAGAATCCCGCCGTGCAGATCATCGCCGTCGAACCGGCGTCCTCCCCCCTGCTCTCGCAGGGCAAGGCGGGTCCGCACGGCATTCAGGGCATCGGCGCGAACTTCGTCCCCGCCGTGCTGGATACGGCGCTTTATGATGAGGTGTTTCCCGTGACGGATGCCGACGCAATGGACACCGCGCGGCGCATCGGCCGGACGGAGGGCGTGCTGGTCGGCATTTCCTCGGGCGCCGCGGCTTTTGCGGCGCTGCAGCTGGCGAAACGCCCGGCCTTCATGGGCAAAACGATCGTCGCGCTGCTGCCCGACACCGGCGACCGCTATCTTTCGACCGCGCTGTTTCAGGCATGAACGGGCCGATGATTTATGCGGACAACGCCGCCTCGACCCGTTTGAGCCCCGCGGCGAAAGCCGCAATGCTGCCGTTGCTTGACGACGTTTACGCAAACCCCTCCGCCCCGCACGCCATGGGACGCGCTGCGGCTGCGGCGCTGGCCGACGCCCGGGCGCAGATCGCAGCGGCGCTCGGCTGCGACACGGCGGAGATTTATTTCAACTCCGGCGGCACGGAAGCGGGCGCGCAGGCGCTGCGCACGGCGGCGCTGATCGGCGCGCGGCAGGGCAAGCGGCACATCCTCTCCACGGCCTTCGAGCACCACGCGGTGCTGCACACACTTGAACAGCTGCGGCGGGAGAGCTTTGAAACCGAACTGCTGCCGGTCCCCGCCGACGGCGTCGTCACGGCGGCGCAGGTGGCGTCGGCCATCCGGCCGGACACCTGCCTGGTTTCCGTCATGTTTGCCAACAACGAAATCGGCACCGTGCAGCCGGTCGCGGAGATCGGCGCGGTCTGCCGGGCGGCGGGCGTACTGTTTCACACCGACGCGGCGCAGGCGGCCGGGCAGCTGCCGATTGACGTGCGGGCGCAGAAGATCGATCTGCTCTCGCTCTCCGCGCATAAATTTCACGGGCCGAAGGGCGTTGGCGCGCTCTATGCCCGCAAGGGTCTGCGCCCCGCTCCGCTGCTTGCCGGCGGCGGGCAGGAACGCGGCGCGCGGCCGGGCACGGAAAACCTGCCCGGCATCGTCGGCATGGCGGCGGCGCTCACGGAAGCGGCGGCACATCTGGACGAAACCGCCGCGGCGCTCACAAAAAAACGCGACCGTCTGATCGCCGGGCTTGCCGCGATTCCGCAGGCCATGCTCAACGGCGACGCCGGACGCCGATTGCCGGGAAACGTCAATTTCAGCTTTGCCGGCATTGAGGGGGAAGCGCTGCTTCTGCTGCTGGATGCGCGCGGCATCTGCGCCGCCGCCGGCGCGGCCTGTACGGCCGGTTCCCCCGACCCGAGCCATGTGCTGCTGGCGATCGGCCGCAGCCCGTCGCTCGCCCGCGGCGCTTTGCGGCTGACGCTTTCCGGTGAAACGACGGACGCCGAAATCGAAACGATCCTCCGCGCCGTGCGGGAAACGGTGGCGCAGCTGCGCAGCGCGCCCGGCGCATAAATCCAACGCAATGAAACGAGGCTGAACACCATGTTATTCTTTTCATTTTTCCATAGAACCGTTCGCGGCGCGGGCCGCAAGACTGCATGAAGGCGCTGATCGCCATGAGCGGCGGCGTGGATTCCGCCGTGGCGGCCATGCTCATGCAGGAGCGCGGCTGGGACTGCATCGGCTGCACAATGCGGCTGTATGACGCGCCGTCCGTCGAGGGCGGCAGGACCTGCTGCTCGCTGGACGACGTGGAGGACGCCCGCAGCGTTGCCAACCGGCTCGGCATCCCCTTTTACGCGTTCAATTACAAAGAAGATTTTCGCAAGGCGGTCATCGACCCGTTCATCCGCGCGTATCAGGCGGGGCGCACGCCGAATCCCTGCATCGACTGCAACCGCGAGATGAAATTCTCACGCCTGCATCTGCGGGCGCAGGAGCTCGGCTGCGACGCGGTTGTGACCGGGCACTATGCGCGCGTGGAAGCCGACGGCGACCGCTTTCTGCTGAAAAAGGCGCTCGATCCGGAAAAGGATCAGAGCTATGTGCTGTATGCGCTCACGCAGGAGCAGCTTGCGCGCACGGTCTTCCCGCTCGGGACGCTGACCAAGCCGGAGGTGCGCGCCATCGCGGCGCAGCACGGTTTTCGCAACGCGCAGAAGCCCGACAGCCAGGATATCTGCTTTGTGCCGGACGGCGATTACGCGCGCGTAATCGAGCAGTACACGGGGGAATCCGCCGTGCCCGGCGACTATCTTTCGCCGCAGGGCGACGTGCTCGGGCGGCACCGGGGCATCATTCATTATACGATCGGCCAGCGCAAGGGGCTGGGCGTCGCCTTCGGAAGGCCGAAATTCGTCTGCGGGATCGATCCCGCCCGCAACGCGGTCATCCTGGGCGACGCGGAGGATCTCTTTCAGACGCAGGCGGTCGTGCGCGAGTTCCACTGGATCAGCGGCGAAGCGCCGGCCGCGCCGATCCGCTGCAAAGCGAAAATCCGCTATCGCCAGACCGAAACCGCCTGTACGGTCACGCCGGCGGGCGGCGGCATCCGGATCGAATTCGATCAGCCGCAGCGGGCGATCACGCCCGGGCAGGCCGCCGTGCTCTATGACGGCGAGATCGTGCTCGGCGGCGGCGAGATCACCGGCGCGGGAAGGGAGGCCGTATTATGAATCTGGTCCTGATCGGGATGCCCGGCTGCGGCAAAAGCACCGTCGGCGTTCTGCTGGCCAAATCCCTGCTGCTGGAGTTTGCGGATACGGATCTGCTGCTGCAGCGCAAATATAAAAAGAGTCTGTGCGAGCTGCTGGAAACGCTCGGGCTCGACGCCTTCAAGGCGGCGGAAAACCGTCTGATTGCCGAAACCGTTTTCACGGATTCTGTGATCGCCACCGGCGGCAGCGCCGTCTACGGCAAGGAAGCCATGGCCGCGCTGAAGGCCGGCGGCATCGTGATCTATCTGCAGGTCCCGACCGCGGAGCTGGCCGCGCGGATCCCCGATATCAAGACCCGCGGCGTCGCCATGCCGGCGGATATGACGCTCGATGCGCTCTACACGGAGCGCGCGCCGCTCTATGAAGCCTATGCCGATTTGACCATCCCCTGCGCGGGACTGACTGCCGAGCAGACGGTCAGCGCCGTGGTGCAGGCGGTGCTCCGTCACGCGAAACACGATCTATAATAAGGAAATAATAATATATAATTGCCCCGAAGCGTTTTCCACAGCGCTCCGGGGCGTCGGTTTATTCCGTTGTCTGCGTGCCCTCGCCGTACCAGTCCCGCTGCCAGATCTCCTCGATCAGCCGGTCGCGGATGCGCCCGACCGCGCGGAAATCCATCGCGTCGATATACAGCGCCTCCAGCGCGTCATGGCGCTCCTTGGCCATGATCAGCGCGCCGGCGGCCTCCTCGAGCAGCTCCTTTGCCGCCTTCTGCGCAAAGCTCAGCCGCGTCTTGTGCGCGCGCAGCTGCTCGCCGTCATAGAAGCGGCGCAGCTGCACGGTCCGCGTCGCCTGCAGGCCGAGCGGGCAGCACTTCTCCTGCGTGAAGAAGCCGAGCGAAAGCGCGGGGATCATCAGATGGCGCACGCCGCCGCGCTCGCCGGGCGGCGGGCTGACGATGCAGTCATAGCCGCTTGCCAGCGCGCGCTCCCGCAGCGCGGAAAGCAGAACGCCCGCGGCCGCGCCGAACGCATCCTCCAGCACGATGCGGTGGTCGCAGAGCGTTTCCGCCGTTTCCGAAAGAAAGAGGATGCCCAGCGGCGTCAAGGCGTCGAGCAGCCGCAGACGCTGCGTGCCGATCTGTGCGGAGAGCGGTTTGAAATACCGGTTGGCAAGCCTTGCGGCATACCGCTCCGTCTGCCGCGGCAGCAGCGCCTGCCTGCAGACACGCGCGCCGTCGTCAAACACCGCCTGCGCCGAGGCCAGAAAGCGGCGGCAGCGGGCGTGGCAGGCCTTGTTTTCCTCCGTCGCCGCCACGATCTCCGCTTCCCGCGCGCGCAGCTTCTGCCCGTCCCAGCATCTGCCGAGATCCACCAGCTCTCCCCGCGCGCCGGGATAGGGCAGATCGAGCGTATGCGGCGCCGTGCCGTCGGCAATGCTCACGCGCAGGGACGGTACGATCACGGCGTCCAGTGAAGCGGGATCCGAGGAGCAGCGGATGCATTCGCAATGCAGCTCCCGTTCCTCGAGCGCGCGCGCCGTCTGCTTCATGAGCGTGGATTTACCGGTGCCGGGACCGCCCTTGAGCACATAGGTGTACCAGCCCTCCAGCGGCGGCATCAGCTGATCAAAGCAGGAGAAAAAGCCCTCCGGCACGCTCGAGCCCAAAAAATAGCATTCGTTCATTCGCTTCGCCCCTTTCGCTCTATTCTATGACGTCACGCGAAAAAGGGTGCGTGCGCAAAGCGCCGCGCCGGGGGATCCCGGCGCGACGCACTTCCTCTTCCTTACTTATTCTTCAAACGCCACCACACGGTTCTCGTGCCCGGAGGTGAAGATCGCCTCTACCAGACGCATCAGGCGGCGCTGCTGATCGTGGGTCACGAGGATCGGCGCTTCGCCGCGCAGGCAGGCGAACACATTGCGGTAATAGGCGCCCCAATCGGCCTTCTGCACGGGCAGCGGATACGTTTTGATCGTATCGTCCGTGCGCGGCGCCATGGTTTTGGTGATGCCCGCGCCTGCCACGATCGGCACGGCGTCGCGGTTCTCCCAATCCGACACCTTGACGATCCGGCCGCTGCAGTCCCAATGCTCGATCACGGCCGAGCCGTTTTCGCCGAGCATATACCAGAGCGGCAGCTCGATGAAATTGCTCGTGGTGACCTCCACATAGAAGGACAGGCCGTCGTCAAAGATCAGCGTCGTGCGGAAGCCGTCGTCACAGTTCTCATTCGTCACGTTCGTGAGCTCCGCATAGACCGTGCGCAGCTTGCGCGGCAGCGTCATCATCAGCGCCTGATCGAGCAGGTGGATGCCCCAGTCGAGCACCATGCCGCCGCCGTGCTCCGGCTGATTGCGCCAGTCGCCCGGCACGCCGCGGGAGCCCTGCACCCTGGATTCGATGCGGAACACCCTGCCCAGCGAGTTGCTGTCCAGGTTCTCCTTCATCGTGAGGTAGTCCTCATCCCAGCGGCGGTTCTGATGCACGGTGAAAAGCTTGCCGCAGCGTTCGGCCGCCGCGATCATTTCCTCGAGCTCGCCGCTGTTCATGGCCACGGGTTTTTCGCTGATGACGTTTTTGCCCGCCTCCAGCGCCGCGATCGTGATCTCTTTATGCATATCGTTCGGCGTCGCCACGGTCACAAGATCGATGCGCGGATCCGCCAGCAGCGCTTCGCGGCTCTCAAACGCGTGGATCCCGTTTTTTTCCGCCGCCGCGGCGCGGGCGGGATCAATATCATAAATGCCGATCAGGACGGCAACGTCCTGCATCTCCTCCATCAGTTTTCTCGTATGCCAGCTGCCCATGCCGCCGTAGCCGATCACGGCGCAGCCGATTTTTCCGTTGACCATAACACAGCCCCCTTTGCAACTTGTTTATCATTATAGCGCAGATGCATCATTTTGCAAGTGGAAATCCGCATTTTCCCGTATTTTTTTCGTCCCCGCCTCCCGGATCGCGCCGCCGCGCCGTTCGGCTCTTGCTTTTTCGGCGCAAGCATGCTACAATATAAAAAAGAAAAACGAATTGGGAGCGTGATGCAAGTGACTCTGAATATCCAAAGCCTGCCCGTGAAGGAAGAAAATTATGCCGAAACCATGCAGACCGTTGTGGAGCCCGCGCTTGCGGCGCTGCGCAAGGAAGGCGCCTTCGAGGGCTATGACGGCAGCAAGATCCACTATGAATATTATAAGAAAGCCGACGCCGTCGGCGCGGTCGTGATTTCTCACGGCTTCACCGAGAGCGCGGAAAAATTCCGCGAAATGTCCTACAATTTCCTGCAGATGGGCTTTTCGGTCTTTGCCGTTGATCATCGCGGCCACGGCAAATCCTTCCGCTATAATCCCGACGACCTGCAGACCGTGACGATCCGCAGATTCGAGGACTATGTGGAGGATCTGCACTGCTTCGTCACCAGCGTGGTCCGGCCCGCGATCGGCAATCTGCCGCTGTATCTCTATGCCCATTCCATGGGCGGCGCGATCGCCGTGCAGTATCTGCAGACCTACCCCGCCACCTTTGACAAGGCCGTGCTCTCCGCGCCGATGATCCAGGCGCAGATGCCGATCCCGCCCGCCGTGACGATGGCGATGACGAAATTCTTCGGCCTGATCGGCAAGCAGGACGCGCGCGTCTTTGTCCACAAGGGCTTTGATCCGACCGCGACCTATGAAAACAGCCACGACACCAGCGAGGCCCGCTACAACTATTACAAAGCCAAGCGGATCGCCGACCCCCTGCTGCAGACCTCCTCCGCCTCCTACCGCTGGGTCGAGGAATCGATCAAGGTCGTGAAAAAGAATCTGGATCCCGCCCGCTGCGTGCGCATTTCTTGCCCGGTGCTGCTCTGCCAGCCCGCGGAGGACAAGAGCGTGATCAGCGAACGGGAAAATGATTTCATCGCCCTCGTGCCGCACGGCCGCCTGGTGCAGATCCCCGACAGCCGCCACGAGATCTATCTTTCGGTCGACAGCGCGTTGCTGATTTATCTGCAAACGATTGAAGCCTTCCTGAAGGAATGATCCGTGCAAAACTATTATAATAATGGACTGTCGCAAGCGGTGCTCTCCTTTTGCGGCAGTCCATCTTTTTTATTTATTATGTCAGGAATATCATTGGGCGGAAAAAACGAAAACTCGTCTCAATAATTCCTGTGAAAAAAATAAATAGATCTTTCTATGCTTAAAACTGATAACAAGTGCCTTCATTCATCATTTTCCAAAAATCTTTATCAATACCTGTCAATCCCTCATGCGTGACGGTATAAGCAAGCACTTTCATTCTGCCGTTTAGAAATCCGATATCATCTATGCCAAACTTTTTTCTGTCAAAAAAAGTGTCGAACTTTTTCAGATAATCAAAGAATTCCGATTCATTCTCAGGCCTTTTAAAAACATATTTCATTTTTCCCGGAGCGCCGGTAACTGTGCTGAAATAAGCCGTAGCATAGCCTTTTTCAATCAATTTAAGTGTTTTTCGCGCCTGAATAATATGCTCGTCTGTTTCCTCCTGATTATCATATTGAATAATCACAACATATTTTGCTTTCTTTTTTAAAGCTTGTAAAAGCATCAGATAATCATCGTGATTTTCAATCTCTGTCCATGTGCAGTTCTGATAATTCAAATCATATTCAAAATCCATACTCTCCCCCCTTTCATCATCTTCACGGAGAAATATTAAAACTATGTATTTTTGAACTATTATAACATGTTCGGTTTATTCTTTTCAGAAGAAGCTCAGCTGCGTGGTTTTCGGCAGATCGGCGAAGGCGCCGCTGGCTTCCAGATCCGCCATGATGGTTTTGGAGGCGCCGGAACGCTGCTGCACATCCTCGATGGAGAGGAAATCGCCGTTGCCGTCGTTGCGCGCGTCCTCAAGTCCCTGGGCCGCCGCGCCGCCGCAGCCGGCCAGCGCCGAGAACGGCAGACGGATCTTGCCGTCTTCCACCACATAGCGGTTTGCGGTCGATTTGTAAATGTCGATCGGCAGCACCTCGATGCCGCGCGCCATCATTTCATTGATGACCTGCAGGGAGGTGTAGGTGCCCTCTTCCTTCGCGGTCGCCTCCTTGGCCTTGATCTTTTCGTCCAGCTCCTTCATTTTGGCCCGGACCGCTTCCCTGCCCTTGAGCACGGTCACGGTGTCGATATCCTCGCCGCGCACGGTCATATAAGTCGCATAGTATTCGACAGGGTATTCCAGCTTGTACCAGGCCAGACGCAGCGCGGCAATGCAGTAAGCGGCGGCGTGCGCCTTGGGGAACATGTATTTGATCTTCATGCAGGAATCGAGATACCACTGCGGCACGCCGTTTTCCAGCATCGCCTGCTTGTGCTCCTCGGTCAGCAGCTTCGTCGCTTTGCCCTTGCGCACGATCTCCATGATTTTGAAGGCCATGCCGCTTTCAACGCCCTTGTGGATCAGATAAACCATGATGCTGTCGCGCGTGCCGATGACCTCGGAAATGGTGCAGATCTTATTCTTGATCAGCTCCTGCGCGTTGCCCAGCCAGACGTCCGTGCCGTGGGAAAGACCGGAAATCTGCAGCATATCGGAGAAATTCTTCGGCTGCGCCTCCAGCAGCATCTGCCGCACGAAGGGTGTGCCGAGCTCCGGCAGAGAGAGCGTGCCGGTGTCGCAGTCGATGTCCTCCGCCGTGACGCCCAGCGCCTCGGGCGAGGTCAGCAGCGAATAAATGCGTGGGTCGCACACGTCGGCGTCCATGACGGAGGTGCCGGTCATATCCTCCAGATGCTTATACAGCGTCGGGACAACATGCCCGAGCTCGTCAAGCTTCAGGATGGTATCATGCAGCTTGTGGAAATCAAAGTGCGTCGTGATAATCATGCCGGAATCGTCATCCTCGGCGGGTTCACCTGGCTGCTGTACGGGCGTGAAATCGAACACATCAAATTCTTCTGGGATAACAACCATGCCGCCCGGATGCTGACCCGT
>JAFZNN010000068.1 GCA_017550895.1 Clostridia bacterium | reverse complement strand
CTTCACCCGCTTTGCCAAGGGCGAAGGCATTGAGAAGAAGGCCGACGATTTCGCTTCCGAAGTCGCCAGCATGATCAAATAAGGTTTTTGCAGTTCCGGCTCCCGTACAGCGATGTGCGGGAGCTTTTTTATGCAGAAAAACGCGCCTGACCCAGTATTGGGCAGGCGCGTTTGGAATAAAGCGGATCGAGGTCAGCGGTCCTCGCGGAAATACGAGAGGCCGAGGCTCTGCGGGGGCTGATGCTCCTTTTTCTTCTTCGCGCTGATGAAGACCAGCACCAGAATCGTCACGACGTAGGGGAGCATTTTGATCAGTTCTTTCGAGCTCGAGGACAGGCCGGGGATATAGACGCAGATGATATACAGGCCGCCGAAGATGAAGGAGCTCCAGATCGCGGATTTCGGCTTCCACAGCGCGAAGATCACGATGGCGATGGCCAGCCAGCCGCGGTCGCCGAAGCCGTTGTTCGTCCACGCGCCGGCGGTGTAATCCATCACGAAGTAGAGGCCGCCGAGGCCCGCGATCATGCCGCCGATGATCGTCGCAAGGTATTTGTAGCGATTTACGTTGATGCCGGCAGCGTCCGCGGTCGCGGGGTTTTCGCCGATCGCGCGCAGATTCAGGCCGGTGCGCGTGCGGTTGAGCACATAGGAGGAAACGAGCGCGATCAGGATCGCCGTATAGGCCAGGAAGCCGAAGGAAAGGAAGGTCTTGCCGAACAGGCCGAGCTTGTCCGCAAAGGGGAGGCTCGTTTTATAGGCAAGGCCTGTGCTGATCAGGGAGATGGAGCCGCTCTCGTTGAAAAGCTTGAGCAGCGAGCCGCCGAAGAAGTTGCCGACGCCCACGCCGAAGGTGGTCAGCGCAAGGCCGGTCACGTTCTGGTTCGCCTTGAGCGTCTGCGTGAGGAAGGCGTAGATGAAGGAGAGCAGCGCCGAGCCGAAGAGGGAGGCGGCGAGCGTGATCAGGATGCAGAGCAGAGGCACGGGCGTATCCGTCGAATGCTCGTAGATATAGCCGGCGATGATGCCGGAAATGCCGCCGACATACATGATGCCGGGAATGCCGAGGTTCAGGTTGCCGGTTTTTTCGGTGATGATTTCACCGGTGGAGCCGAAGAGCAGGGGAATGCCCTGAATGATCGCGGCGTTGATGAAGGAAGCAATGGTTGAAATCATTTATTTGCCCTCCTTCCCGGATTTTGTGGATTTGATCTGATAGTTGATGAAGAACTCACAGCCGATGATGAAGAAGATGATGATGCCGGTCAGGATATCCGCAATGCTGGTGTTCAGGTTGAAATTCGTTGCGATTTCACCGGCGCCGCGCTGCAGGAAGACGATCAGAAACGAGGTGATGACCATCAGCAGGGGATTGAATTTCGCGAGCCAGGAGACCATGATGGCCGTGAAGCCGTTGCCGCCCGCGAGATCCTTGGAGATCGTGTGGTTCGTGCCGGAGACCAGCAGGAAGCCCGCCAGGCCGCAGACCGCGCCGGAGAGGATCATGGTGCGGATGATGACCTTTTTGACGTTGATGCCGATGTAGCGCGCCGTGTTTTCGCTTTCGCCCACCACGGCGAGCTCGTAGCCGTGCTTGCTGAAGCGCAGATAGACGAACATCACGACGGTCAGGATCGCGACGATCAGAATGTTGATCAGATATTTTTTGCCGAACAGATCCGGCAGCCAGCCGGCCTTGGTGGAGGCGTTGACCACGCCCATGACGCTCGAGCCGCTGGGCACCCAGACCATGATGGCGAAGGAAACCAGCTGGATGGCAACGTAGTTCATCATCAGCGTGAACAGGCTTTCGTTGGTGTTCCATTTCGCCTTGAACACCGCCGGGATCAGCGCCCAGAGAACGCCGCCGAGGATGGAAGCGATCAGCATCGCAAGAATCAGCACGGCGTTCGGGAGCCGGTCGCCGATCTCAAACATCAGCACCATGCTGCACAGACCGCCGAACAGCACCTGTCCTTCGGCGCCGAGGTTCCAGAATTTCATTTTGAAAGCCGGGGTCACGGCCAGGGAGATGCACAGCAGCATGGCCAGATTCTGCAGCAGCGCCCAGAATTTCCGCTGGGAGCCGAAGCTGCCCTTGATCATGGCGCCGTAGACCTCGAGCGGATTCTGCTTGGTCAGCAGCACGATGATCAGCGCGCAGACGAGCAGGGAGGCAAGGATTGCCACGCCGCGGATGATCCAGGCTTTCCACCAGGCGATGCCGTTGCGTTTCGCAATGTGGAACAGCGGCTCTCTTGCGGCCTTTTCGGGTTTGTTCATTCTGCAGCGCCTCCTTCCGCTTTGGTCATCAGCAGACCGATTTCGTTTTTATCGGCGGTGCGTCCGTCCACGATGCCGGTCACGCGCCCGGAGCTGAGCACGAGGATCCGGTCGCAAAGCTCGATCAGCACGTCGAGATCCTCGCCGACAAAGATGACGGCCGCGCCGTTCTCTTTCTGCTCATTGAGCAGGTTGTAAATCAGATAGGAAGAGTTGATATCCAGACCGCGCACGGGGTAGGCCGCCATGAGCACGGTCGGGGAGGAGGAGATCTCACGGCCGACGAGCACCTTCTGCACGTTGCCGCCCGAAAGCCTGCGCACCGGCGTTGTGGCGCTGGGTGTGACGACCTCCAGATCGCGGATGATCTTTTCCGCGAGCGTCCTGGGCTTTTTGCGCTCGAGGAACATGGTCTTGCCCTTGCGGTAGCTGCGCAGCATCATGTTGTCGATGATATCCATATTGCCGACCAGGCCCATGCCCAGGCGGTCCTCCGGCACGAAGGAGAGCCGCACGCCGAGCTCGCGGATCTGCGTCGGCGTTTTGTCGCGGAGGTTTTCCTGCGCGCCGGTTTTGGGGTTGTGATAGATGATGCTGCCGCTGTGCAGCTTCTGCAGGCCGGCGATGGATTCGAGCAGCTCGCGCTGACCGCTGCCGGCAATGCCGGCGATGCCGAGGATCTCTCCGGCGCGGGCGGTGAAGGAGATATCCTTCAGGATCTGCACGCCGTCGCGGCTCACGCAGTCGATATGCTCCACGCACAGGCGGTCCACCGCGTCCTTCGGCTCGGAGCGCTCGATATTCAGGCTGATCTTTTTGCCGACCATCATTTCCGTCAGGATCGATTCGGTCGCGTCCTTGGTTTCCACGGTGCCGATGTATTCGCCCTTGCGCAGCACGGCCACCTTATCGGACACGGCAAGCACCTCATGAAGCTTGTGGGTGATGATGATGATCGCCTTGCCGTCCTCGCGCATGTTGCGGATCACGGCGAACAGCTTCTCCGTCTCCTGCGGGGTGAGCACGGCGGTCGGCTCGTCGAGAATCAGAATGTTCGCGCCGCGATAAAGCACCTTGATGATTTCCACGGTCTGCTTTTCGGAAACGGACATTTCATAGATCTTCTTGGAAGGGTCGATCTCAAAGCCGTAGCGGGCGCTGATCTCCGCGACCTTCTTTTCGACGTCCTTGATATTGAATTTCCCTTTTTCTTTCAGACCCAGCACGATATTCTCGGCCGCCGTGAAGCGGTCGACGAGCTTGAAATGCTGGTGGATCATGCCGATCTTGTGGTCGAACGCATCCTTCGGGGAGCGGATGACGACCTCCTGCCCGTCGATGAAGATCTGGCCGGCGTCCGGGAAGTAGATGCCGGAGATCATATTCATCAGCGTGGTTTTGCCGCTGCCGTTTTCGCCGAGCAGCGAAAGGATTTCCCCTTTGTAAACGGTCAGATTGACGTCTTTGTTTGCGACAATGCTGCCGAAGACTTTGGTGATGTTTCTCAGTTCAATGGCGGGGTTTGCCATACGCTTCCTCCCTTTCGACGGCATCGCGCAGCCGCGGTGCGCGCCTGATTTTGTGGGGCCTGTCTTATTTCTGAAAACAGCACGGCGCCGCGGCGCTGCGTTCTTTTCGGAAATAAAAGAAGTTTGGGCGAAGCGAAATGCTTCGCCCAAATCGTTTCATAATGGTTAGCCGAGAATCGTGATGCCGTCGATATCGATATCGAAATACGGCGCGGAGCGGAACTCGCTCTCATGGAAATAACCGTCGGCAATCGCTTCGGTCTCGCCGGTGAAGGTGCCGTCGTCGTCCACGTCCGCCAGATAGGTCTCGAGCGCTTCGCCGTCCTTGGTGAACTTCGCAGTGTCGAACACGTGGATCGTGCCCGCTTCGAGCGCAGCCTTGACCTCGTCAAGCTTGGCCTGCGTGCCTTCGGCAGCAACGGTCTGGTTGAGCTCAAGCAGCTCGACGGAGCCGGTCTGAATGGTGCCGGTCCAGTCGGCGGGGATCGCTTCGCCCTTCACAACCGCGTCAATGGCGAGCTTGTAGTAGGGTGCCCAGTTGATGCGGGAGGAAATCAGCGCGGTGTTCGGCGCGATGGGAGCGGTGTCGATGTTGTAGGAAACATCGGGCACGCCCTTCTCTTCGCAGGCCTTGGGAGCGCCTTCGGAGTCCGCATGCTGGCTGATGAGCACACAGCCGTCGTTGATGAGCTTGAGGGCGGCTTCTCTCTCAAGCGCGATGTCGAACCAGGAGTTCGTGAAGGTGACTTCCATGGTCGCGCTTTCGCAGATGGAGCGGGCGCCGAGGAAGAAGGAGGTGTAACCGGACTTCACTTCGGCATAGGGGAACGCGCCGACATAGCCGATCTTCGCCTGATCTTCGGTGATGTCGCCCTTCTCGATCATCTCATTGAGCTTCATGCCCGCGGCAACGCCGGCAAGGAAGCGGCCTTCATAGATGGAAGCGAAGGCATTGTGGAAGTTGGGGACGTTTTCGGTGTGCGCGTGGGTGCCGGTCGCGTGGCAGAACTGCACGTCGGTGAATTCCTTCGCGGCCTGCAGGATATAGGTCTCATGGCCGAAAGAATCGGCGAAGATCACATTGCAGCCTTCCTCGGCGAGCTCCGCAGCAGCGGTGTAGCAGGCGTCGTCTTCCGCAATGTTGGTCTTGATCATGACCTGGCTGTCGGTCAGGCCGAGCTCAGCCTGCACCTCTTTGAACGCCTTGATGAAGTTGTTGTCATAGGTGGAGTTTTCGTCGTGCAGGCAGATCAGGCCGATTTTGATGTTGGCATAAGCTGCGTTTGCATCGGCCGCGGTGGTCTCGTCCGTGGGCGCTGCGGTGGTCGTATCCGTGGGTTCACCCTTGCCGCCGCATGCCGCAAAGCCGAGCACGAGCGCAAGGGCCAGGAGAATTGCGAGGATCTTCGAGAACTTCTTCATGATGTTTGCCTCCATAGTAAAAATTATTATTTATCCAAAGAGAATGTTGCCGTTCTCAATGGATTGAATAACCGCAAGGGATTCCACATGATAGCCGCGCGCGCGCAGGGCCTGCCCGCCGGGCTGGAAGCCTTTTTCGATCACGATGCCGATGCCCGCCACCGACGCGCCCGCCTGGCGCTCGATGATGTCGATCAGGCCGTTGCAGGCCTCGCCGTTGGCAAGGAAATCATCGATGATCAGCACCCGGTCGCCGGCGTGCAGATACTTTTTGGAAATGCCGATGACCGTGTCGGTGCCCTTGGTGAAGGAATGGACGTTGGCCGTGTAAACGTCGCTGCCGACGTTTTTGTTTTGCCCCTTTTTAGCAAAAACAACAGGCACGGAAAAATATTGCGCGGCAATGCACGCAATTCCGATGCCTGATGCTTCGATCGTCACGATTTTATTGATGGATTCAGCCGCAAAAAGCCGATGGAATTCCTTGCCGATTTCGCAGAGTAATTCCACGTCGATCTGATGATTCAGAAACATATCAACCTTCACAATGTCCGAACCGATTCCTTCGCCCTGCTCCAGAATCCGCTGCTTGAGAAGCTCCAAGCTGATCATCCTCCGATTTGCGACAAAATGGATGGTTTTCTATGCCTTTATTATAATTCACAGTTTGTTAAAAATCAAGCGGAAAATCACATTTTGTAGAATTTCTGCGTTTTATATAAACATCTTGTGGTTTGCCGCTGCATTTTCGTCAGGACGGCAACTTCACGCGCGCCGGATTCAGCTGTGACGGCGGATGAATTCGATCAGACGCTGCCAGTCCGTGCGGCTGAAATAGTGCAGGCCGGGGCGGCAGTGATAGCCGATGCGCCCGTCAAGAATCGCCTCGTCCTCGCCGGGCAGACGGTCCGGGCAGGGGAAGCCGCCGGGGAAGGCCGGCGCGGCGGCGCAGCAGCAGAGAAATTCCGAAACCGGGTCCGCCCAGTCGTCAGCGGCGGCGCTGCCGACCAGCGCGCAGCGCGGCGCGATCGCGGCGAGCAGAAAATGCTGATCGAACGGCATGGCCGCCTCATTGTCCACATACTGTTTGTAGTTTTCGCAGAACCAGAAGGGGAAGCGCTCGCAGATGTCGCGCACGGTCTCTCCGGTGGTGCCGCGTGCCAGCGCGGCGCCGCTGCAGCCGGAATCATTGGAATAGGCGAAGGCAAAGCGCGTATCCGTCGCGGCGGCGAGCAGGGCGGTCTTGCCCAGCCGCGAATGCCCGCAGACAGCCGCGCGGCGCAGGTCGAGCTGATCCGCCCGCGTCTGCGCATAGTCCAGTATGCGGTGCGCGCTCCAGGCCCAGAGCGCGATCTTGCCGGGATCCTCCGGCCCGCGCACGCCGCCGTCAAACAGCAGACCTGCCAGCCCGTCGGTGAAGTCGTCATTATCCGAGGAAACGTCCTCATAGCAGACGGAGAGCACGGCGAAGCCGGCGTCGATCAGCTCCTCGGTGGGCATGTAGCGGTCGGGATTATCCTGCCGGAAATTGAGGTGGATGAAAAACGGATGCGGGCCGGGCGCGGTCGGGACCGTGACAAGGAAGGGGAAGGTGAACGGCCGGCCGTTGACGACGCAGCGGGCGGTCACACGGTCGCAGACCGCTTTGCCGGCGCAGAAGCGCCAGATGACCTTCGTTTCGACCGTGAATTCCTCGGATTCCGGCGCGGCGGGCATCCGGCCGTAGATTTCGCGCTGCAGGATCTCCAGCAGCTCCTCGCGCGCGCGCAGCGGCGGCAGCGCCCGTTCTTCAAGCAGGGCGGACAGCATGGCAAGCACTCCTTTTTTGTCGGATTTCCTCTGTATTTTACCACAGAATCCGCCGCAGGAAAAGACGGCGCGCACATTTTTTTCAATTCTTTGAAAAAAAGTCTTTCTTCCGGCAGTAAAAAATGGTATAATCAGGATTACAAGGACGCGGCGCGCTGCCGCGCAGACGCCGGCAGGCCGTCGCGGACCGGCCGGAAAAGAATAAAACAACGGAGGCTGCTATGAAAAAAACAGGTTTGATTGCAATCATTCTGATCGTGGTGATCGGGCTTGCCGTGGCTTACGGCATCAGCACTTATAATTCGATGGTGACCGCGCAGACGACGGTCGAGCAGAAGGCGTCGGATATCGACACGCAGCTGCAGCGCCGCGCGGATCTGATCCCCAATCTGGTCAGCTCGGTCAAGGGCTACGCCGCGCATGAGGAGGCGGTGTTCACGGCCGTAACGCAGGCGCGCGAGCAGCTGATGAACGCCGATTCGATGGCGGAAAAATCCGCGGCGAACAATACGCTCACCACCGCGCTGGGCCGACTCCTTGCCGTGGCGGAGGCCTATCCCGAGCTGAAAGCGGACAAGGTCTTCAACAGCCTGATCGACGAGTTGTCCGGCACGGAGAACCGCATTTCCTATGCGCGCGAAGAATACAACGCGGCGGTGTCCGCTTTCAATCAGATGATCCGGCGCTTCCCCGCGTCGATCATTGCGAACTTCGCAGGCTTCAAGGCGGCGGAATTCTTTGCGGCGGACAGCACCGCGACGGCAGTTCCGACCGTGAGCTTTGAGGGATGAGCGCAAACAGAAAAAAACGATCTGAAAAGGGCTTCGGTCTGCGGGTGCTGATCGCGTTCATTGTCGTAAGCGCGGTCGGCACAAGCGGCGTCTGGTCTGTCAACCGCGAGCAGAAGGTCACGCAGTATCCGGCGCATTCCGAGCTGTTCTATATCGAGGATTACAGCGGCGTTTTCACGCAGGAAACGGAGCGGTTCATTCTTGACCGCGCGGTGGAGCTGGAGGCGGCGACGAAAGCGCAGGTCGTGGTGGTATCCGTCCCGAACACCCAGGAGGATTCGCTGGAGCATTACAGCGTGCATCTGGCAAACGAATGGGGCATCGGCGACGCGGAGCTCGACAACGGCGTGCTGCTGCTCTTCACGACCGAGGAGCCGCATGTGCGCCTGGAGGTCGGCCGGGGGCTGGAAGGCTGCCTGCCGGACGCCAGAGCCGGGCGGATCCTGGATGATTATGCCGTGGACGCCAAAAACGACGGGCGCTGGAACGAGGCCGCGCTGCGCACCTTTTCGGCCGTTTTGCAGGTGATTTACGAAGAATACGCCGTGACGCCCGCGCAGCCGATCGATTACGAGGGGGAAATCTCCGAGGCCGTCGGCGAAAAAACGATGGCGGATCAGACGTTTCCGCCGGCCGCGACGCAGGAAAACCCGGATCCGCTCTGGGAGCAGCTGCTCGTGGCGTTCATCGCGTTCTGGTTCATCGCGTTCGTGCCGTTCCTGATCGCGGTGCTGTTCTTCTCTCCCTACTCAAGCAGCGGTTCCTCCGGCGGCGGCTACAGCTCCGGCAGATCTTCCGGCGGTTACAGCTCCGGCGGCGGCTTCAGCTCGGGCGGCGGCTTCCACGGCGGGGGCGGCAGCTTCGGCGGCGGCGGCGCGAGCCGCTGACCGGCGCGGCAATAAAATTTCAAAAAGCCCTTGCAAATTCGCATTTTATCCTGTATAATATGTCCATTATTGTTTTGGAGGTTTCAGCATGTCATTATATTCGATTCTCACGCTCTTTGCCGGTCTGCAGTCCGGCGGCCAGACAGGCAGCGGCACGACCCAGCAGTCCGGCGGCATGCCCATGATCCTGATGCTTGTCGCGATGTTTGCGGTGATGTATTTCGTCATGATCCGTCCGCAGAAGAAAAAGCAGAAGGAAGAGCAGTCCATGCGCGACAACGTGCAGGTCGGCGACGAGATCACGACCATCGGCGGCATTGTCGGCCGCGTTGTGACGGTCAAGGAGGATTCCCTGATCATCGAAACCGGTGCGGATCGCAACAAGATGAAGATCATGCGCTGGGCCGTTTCCACCAACAACACCGCGAATGAGAAGCTCGAGGAGGAGCGTCAGGCTGCGAAGGAGGCCGCTGAGGCCGAAAAGCAGAAGAAGATCGAAGAATCTGCGGCCGCGGGCAAGGAAAAGCGCAAGAAGTCCAGAAAAAAGGATCCCGATTTTGACGAATAAGCCGGGCATCCCGTCATAAAGCATCCGCTCCCTTCATAAGATGGATCAGCATCAGATGAAGGGAGTTTTTTTATGCCTGCCGGTGGGAAAAGCACGAAGCAGCGCCGACCGCGTCCGCTCATCCCGCGCGCCGCGCTTGCGGGCGGCCTGTGCGCCGTTTGCTATTTCGGCCTGCTTGCGCTGTATGCGTTTTTCTCCGACCGCCTGGAGCTCTCGCCCGCGCTCGATCTGCCGGTCGGGCTGGGGCTGGCGGCGGTCTGCGCCTGCGCGGCGGGCTTTCTTTGCGCCGGGCGGGGAAAGGAACGGTTCCTGATCAGCGGGGCCGTTTGCGGCGCGGCTGCGCTGTTGCCGGTCTGCCTTGTGCTCGCCCTGCTCGGCGGCGCGGGCGTCGGCCTGCCGCTGCTGGCCGGGATCCTGCTGTTTTCCGCTGCGGCCGGGGGACTTGCGGCGTCGCGCGGCGGGCGGCGGGTGAAGCTGTGAAACGCCTGCTGCCCTGCTTTGCCGCGCTCTGTCTGCTTCTGAGCGGCTGCAGCGTGCAGGAGCGGGTGAATGCCGATGTGTTTATGCTGCGCCTGACGGCGGCGAAGGAGATCACGGCGGAGCCGCTGTATTATGAAGACGGTTCCTGCTTTTGCTTTGTGACCTTTGCCGGCGTGCGCGCGGCGCTGCGGCTTTGGGAAACGCAGGACGGCGCGCTGGCAAAGATCGCCGTTTCCGCGCCGGGCGACAGCGACCGGGAGAAGTTCGCCGCCCTGTGCGCGCAGGTGCTGCGGGTGTATGCGCCGAACGAGCTGCCGCAGACGCTCACGCAGCTGCTGGCAGCGCAGACAAGCGTGTTTCGTTACGCGCAGGGGCGCACGCACCGCCTGTGCGCTGCCGCAGACGCCGCCGGCCGGTTTTTCAGCGTTGCGGACGACCTGCTCGCGCCGACGCAACCGCCGTCGCTGACCCTGCGGCGGGAAACGCTGCCCGCAACCGAATAAAAAGCGCCGGAGACTTTTTCAGCCTCCGGCGTTGTTGTTGATTCAGTTGGATGCCGCCGGCCGCAGCGGCACGGTGATCCGATCGACCTCCAAAGCGGAGCCGGCCGCGAAATTGCGGAAGGACAGCTCCAGCGTGCCGTCATACAGCTCGAGCAGCAGGCCGATCCCGTAGGCGGCGCAGTCGTCCGCGGCGTCATAGTTCCCGTGGTTGCCGGCCGAGGGCAGGTTGATGTAAGTCACCTTGCCCGCGCTGCTCCACGAGCCGCTGCTCACGCCGAAATGAGAATGCCCGCAGACATAGAGCACGGTGGCGCCGCTTCCGGTGAGCGCGTCGTCCAGCCGGTCGTTGTTGTCGGTCAGATTGAAGGAGAAATACGATTGCCGCCCCGTGCGCCCGCGGATCAGATTGTGATTGACCACAACCGCCGGGATGCCGCGCGCGGCGCAGTCCGAAAGCTCCGCCTCCAGCCAGTCGATCTGCCCGTCGGAGAGGATCTGCAGCGTATGCGGCGCGTTGCCTTCGGAGCCGAGGATGAGGAATTTCACGCAGCCGTAATCCGCGGCATAATAGACGGCTTTGATCTGCTTGCGGCAGTAATAATTATAGCTCGCGATCGCCCGCTCGGACAGGCGTGCGTAGGTTTCCGGATCGTCGCAGTTGCCGAAATCATGGTTGCCCATGGCGACCAGCACGTCGCTGCCCCGGTTGAAGCGGCCGAGCAGGCCATAGAAATCGAACCATTCCGACGCGTTGCCGTTCATGGTGTTGTCGCCCGCGAACGCCAGCACGTCCGGCTTGTTCCCGCCGGCGAAAACGCCCGCAAACGTCTCGCCGATCATGTGGAACCGGGCGGCGCTGTTGGCCTCCGTATGCATATCGGAAAGCAGGACCGCGCTGAATTTCAGCGCAGCCGCGTCCCGCACTTCATACGGCGCGACGGTCGAGGAGCGGAAAAAGAGAAAGAACGAAATCAGAACGGCAAAAAACCGGACCATGGCTTATGCGAAGAGAATGCCCAGCGCGATGAGCGTCTGCGCGGGGAAGTATGTATAGAGCACCCAGGCCTCCGGATGCTTCGAATGGCTCTTGCCGTAAAGCTGCGCGGCAAGGAAGGTATCCGACACCAGGAACAGGATCGCGCCGATCGCCGTCAGCAGGCCGCGCAGGCGGTGTGCGTCCGCAACGTAATCGGCGTAGCAGCGCCAGATGGCGACAGTGACCATCACGAGCAGCAGGGCGGCGTAGGCCATCATCACATTCTGGAAGCCCTTGAATTTGATCTTCTCGAGCTGCATGCTCACGATGTTCAGCGCCAGCAGGATCGCAAAGGTGATCAGAAAGAAGCGCAGCGTCGGCTTCGATTTCACCTCGGCGGTCAGGAAATTGTAAATGTAGAGGCCGTGACCGATCGCAAAGCAGACCACGCCGGCGTAGAAATACTTCGCCTGCTTCCATTCCAGGAAGAAATCGCCACAGAGACCGCAGAACAGCGCGGCCAGGATCAGCAGGCCGTAGCGCGCGAAGCCCGTGGCGGCCGCGGCAAACAGACCCGTGAGCAGGAAGCCGCACGAGCAGACCATCTTGATCGGCAGATAGTTGCGTCTGCACTGCGGGGAGATCCAGGAGATGTGTGTGGCAACCATAGCTGCCGCCGCAACCACAAAACTCAGGACGAAAAATACCGTTTTCATTCAACCCAATCCTTTCTTGCGTTTCTATCGAAACTCCGCCCGTCAGCGGAGATCAGCGCCGTAGATGGCTGCCTGCGCGGTCGCAAGCGCGTCGCAGCGTTCGTTTTCGGGGTGCCCCGCGTGCCCCTTGACCCAGACGAAGGTGTAATCGTGATCGCGCAGCAGGGCGAGCAGCTCCTGCCAGAGCTCCGGGTTGAGCACGGGCTTTTTGTCGGCTTTGACCCAGCCTTTTTTGACCCAATTCCAGATCCAGCCCTGCAAGAAGGCGTCCGCAACATATTTGGAATCGGTGTAGATCGTGACGCGGCAGGGGTATTTCAGCTTTTTCAGCGCCTCGATCACGGCGGTCAGCTCCATGCGGTTGTTGGTCGTTTCCGCCGCGCCGCCGCTGAGCTCGAGCTCATGCGCGCCGTAGCGCAGCACCGCGCCCCAGCCGCCCGGCCCCGGGTTGCCGGAGCAGGCGCCGTCGGTGAAAATATCAACTTGCTTCTTTTCTTCCATGGCGTGCTCCCGCTCCCGTTTTTTCTGCTTTTATTATAGCACGGAAAGGGACTGGAAACAAGGGATAATCGCAGAATTATTGTTTATTTTCAGCGTTTTCTGCCCATACTATTTTCCGCAGCAACTGATGAAAGGACGGATGAAATGAAGGCAATTGTCATGGCCGGCGGCGAGGGCAGCCGTCTGCGGCCGCTGACCTGCACGGTCCCGAAGCCGATGGTGCGCGTGCTGGGCAAGCCGATCCTCGCGTATATCTTTGACCTGCTGCTGCGCCACGGCGCGCAGGAGGCGGCGGTGACGCTCGGCTATCTGCCGGAGATCATTCCCGCCGCGTTCCCGTCGGGCTACCGCGGCCTGCCGCTGCGCTTTGTGCGCGAGGAGCAGCCGCTGGGCACGGCCGGCAGCGTCAAGCATGCCGCCGGGGCGCAGGAGGCGCCGTTTCTGGTCATCAGCGGCGACGCGATGTGCAATTTCGATCTGACGAAAATCCTGGACTATCACAACGCGGTCGGCGCAAAGATCACGATCGTCGCCGTGGATGCGGCGGACCCGCGGGAATACGGCCTGCTGCGCACGGATGCGGAGAACCGCGTGACCGGCTTTCTTGAAAAGCCAGCCTGGTCGCAGGCGGTCAGCCGCAAGGCGAATACCGGCGTGTATATCGTCAATCCGGAGTGTCTGGATCTGATCCCGCGCGGGCGGTATTATGATTTTGCCGGCGATCTGTTTCCGCTCATGCTCGAGCGCGAGATGCCGATCTACTGCTATCACGCGGACGCTTACTGGTGCGACGTGGGCAACATCGACGCCTATCTGCGCTGCCAGCAGGAGGTGATGCAGGGGGCGATGCCCGCGCCCTGCAGGCAGCCGGCACCCGGTATTTTTGCGGAATCGGCGCTGCCGCCCGGGGAATACACGCTGCATCCGCCGGTGTATATCGGCGACGGCGTGCGGATCGGTCCCCGCGCGGAGATCGGGCCGTTTGCCGTGCTGGATCAGGGCGCGTCGCTCGGCGCGCAGACCAAGGTCTGCTACGGCGCGGTGCTGGAAAACGCCGTCGTGGAGCAGGGCGCGCATGTGACCGGCGCGCTGGTCTGCGCGGACGCGGTCGTGCAGGCCGGGGCGGCGCTGTATGAAAACAGCGTGGCAGGCGCGGGGAGCGTGATCGGCGCGCAGGCGGAGATCCGGCCGCAGGTGCTGATCTGGCCGGGCAAAAAAGTCGAGCGCGGCGCGCAGGTGGACGCGAACGTCAAATACGGCAGCGTGCGCACGCGCTATCTCGGCGCGGACG
>JAFZNN010000067.1 GCA_017550895.1 Clostridia bacterium | reverse complement strand
TGTTCCTCGGCGACGCGCAGGGCGCTTCCTGCCTTGCGATGCTCGCCGGCCTCGGCAATGAAAAGACGAAACGACGCGTCATTGAGAAATATGCCGCCCTCGGTCATTTTGATACCGGCATTATCGCCACGCCCGCGCTGGTCGACTGGCTCTTTGCCAACGGCGCAGGGCAGGTCGCCTTTGACCTGCTGACCAGTCAGCACACCGTTTCCTTTGCGGAAATGCGGCGGCAGGGCGCAACCACGATCTGGGAAAACTGGTCCGGCCGTTCTTCGCAGAATCATCCGATGTTCGGCGCCTGCGTCAAATCCATCCTCACAGAGCTGCTGGGCATCCGGCAGGCCCCCGGCACGGCGGGCTATTCGGACGTCGTGATCTCCCCCGTCTTTGTCAACGGGCTGGATCGCGCAGAAGGGCACATGACCACCTGCCGCGGCAAAATCGCCGTTTCTTATGAGAAGCACGGCGACACGGCGGCCGTCACGGTCACCGCCGATCCCGGGATGCGGGTACGGATCGACTGCTGCGGCGTCACCGCGCCGGTCGAGGGCACACAGACCTTCGAGCTCAATCTGGATTAAGGAGGCATCGCCATGCGATACGGCATCATCGGCACCGGTCAGATCGCGGAGGCGTTCATCGCCGGCGCGCGCAGCCATTGCGGCGCGGACGTGGCCGCGGTTTATTCCCGCACGGCGGAACGCGGCGGCGCATTCGCAGCACGCAACGGGATCCCGCAGGTTTTTACCGACCTGACGGCCTTTGCGCAGGCGGATTTTGAGATCGCCTACATTGCCAGCCCCAACCGTCTGCACGCGGCGCAGTCGGAGCAGATGCTCCTGCACGGCAAGCATGTGCTCTGCGAAAAGCCGATCACCGTCACGCCGGAGGAGCTGCAGCGTCTGCAGGCGCTCTCGGACCGGCAGGGGCGCATCTACGCCGAGGCGATCATGTATATGTTTCAGCCGGTACGCGCGCTGCTGCGGGAAGCCGTTGCCGGGCTCGGCCGCATCACCGGCGCGCAGTTCGATTTCTGCCAGCTGTCCTCCAAATACCCCGCCTATCTGCGCGGAGAAAACCCGAATATCTTCAATCCCCGTCTGGCCACCGGCGGGCTGATGGATCTGGGCGTTTACTGTGTCTATCCCGCGCTGGATCTTTTCGGTCTGCCGCAGTCCGTCACCGCCTGCGCGCACTTCCTGGAAAGCGGCGCAGACGGCAGCGGCATGGCCGGACTGGATTACGGCGACAAGCTGGTAACGCTGACCTATTCCAAGGTCGGGCAGGGCTACGCGGGCTCCGAAATCCGCGGCGAAGACGGCACGCTGTCCGTCGAATCGATCTCCAAGCTGACCGGGCTGACGATGCACCGCGGCGGCAAAGCGCAGACGCTGTTCGGCGAACGCGAAAAGGCGGATCTGATGGGCTTCGAGGCGGAGGGCTTCGAGGCGTTCATCCGCAATCCCGCAGATCCGTATTATCACGTGACAAGGGAAAGAGCTTTACAGGTCAGCACCGTCATGGCGGATATCCGCCGGCTGGCCGGCATCGTTTTCCCGGAATGATCCTGCGCTGCGGCGCGCGCGGGTGCGCGTTTTCAGCAAATACCACTTGCAAACGACTTTTTTTATGATATAATGGAAACAATAAACCATCGAATGCGCCAAAGGAGACTGCTGCCATGAAATGTCCGTTCTGTGCCTGCGAAGAAAGCAAGGTCATCGACTCCCGCCCGACCGACGAGGGCGAACGCATCCGCCGCCGCCGCGAGTGCACCAGCTGCGGCAAACGCTTCACGACCTATGAAATCATCGAAAGCGTGCCGGTCATCGTCGTCAAAAAAGACCGCTCCCGCGAAGTCTTTGACCGCAACAAGCTCTTCAGCGGCATGCTGCGCGCGTGTGAAAAGCGTCCCGTTTCGCTGGATGCGATTGAGCTGGCCGTGGACGAGATTGAAAACTCCCTGCAGAATTCGCTGGACCGCGAGGTCACCTCGCAGCGCATCGGCGAGCTGGCAATGGAAAAGCTCAAATCGCTCGACGAGGTCGCCTATGTGCGCTTCGCCTCGGTCTACCGCCAGTTCAAGGATATCAACACCTTCATGGAAGAGCTGGCCAAGCTCCTGAGTGAGAAATGAGACGGGCGGTCCTTCCCCTGCTGCTGGCGCTATGCCTGCTGCTTTGCAGCTGCGGCGAGTCGCCGGCCCCCGGCGGCGTGCGCACGCCGGACATGCTGAATATCACCAACAACGACGCCGATTTTGCCGGCTGCCTGCAGCGCTTCGACGCGGTCTGCGCCGCGCTTGAGGCCAAGGTCACCGTGCTCGAGGGCGCGCACAACAAAAAGATCGAGACCAACAGCGACGGCTCCTATTTTTTGGATGAGAACTACATTCTCACCGGCTTTGCGCCGTTTTCGCTCAAGCTCCGCGCGCAGGTCGCGGGCTTTTCCGACGATCTGACCGACGCGGACGCGCAGGCGCTCTACCGCGCGGCGGCAAACGGAAAAAAGATCGAGTATTCCGCCAAAAACAACGCGTATTCCCTGCGGTTTGTGGAAGAGGCGCAGTCCGAAACCTACACCGCGGTTTATGACAAGACCAACGACGCGCTGCGCTGCACCTTCGAATCCGACGACGGCGTCACGGAAACGCTCGAGGAATTCCTGGAATTCCTGCCGCTCGGCGGCAACGCCTATGCCATCCAGAGCCAGAACGCCCGCTGCGAGATCCGTTTCAATGCGGACGGCTCCATTGATTCCTTCGTCTGCGCGCAGGCCCAGTCGCCGATTTACGGCGAGGAGGACAGCATCTATCCCGGCGTGAAGGACTGGCCGTCGGACTGGGCGCTGGCCAAAGGGCATGACGCCATGGTGCAGATCCAGACCTACAGCGACGATGTGCTGATCCATGAGGACTGCAGCGGCGGCCCGTGGAAAGAGATCCGGATCAACGCCGCAGGCTACGCTTCCGCTTTCTATGAATAAGCCGCCGTTTGCCGACAATCCGGCGCGGGTCTGTGCGTTTCTGGATGCGCACGGCATCCCCTATGAACGCTTCGACCATCTGCCCGCCTCCACGACGGAGGACTGCAAAAGGGTCGAGCGGCAGATCGGCTGCGCCATCTGCAAGAATCTGCTGCTGCGCACAACGAACGGCAGCGTGTATTATCTGCTGATGCTGCCCCTCGATCGCCGCTTTGTGACCGGCACGGTGTCGAAGCTGCTGGGCGTTTCCCGGCTGTCTTTTGCCTCGCCGGAGGAAATGGCGCGTCTGCTGCACACAAGCCCCGGCTCGATGAGCGTGACGAGCCTGCTGTTTGACGCGGAGCGCCGCGTGCGGCTCGCGATCGACGACGCCCTGCTGCAGGAGACGTATCTCGGCTGCCACCCGAGTCTGAACACCGCGACGCTGAAAATCCCCATGCAGGCGGTGACGGCGCAGCTGCTGCCCGCCCTGGGCGTGACGCCGGAATGGATTCATCTGGAATAAAAGAAGGACAATAACAGGATAAAATACAACCCGAGGATTATGCTTCCTCGGGTTGTTTGCTATTGATACGATTGTAATAAACTCTATTATGCATTCGGATTATCGGATTCCCCGAGAATATAATCACAGCTCACATGATAAAACCGCGCCAGCGTGATAATATGCCGAATCGGCATCTCGTTCGTTCCGTTTTCATACCGTGAATACACCTGCTGCGTCGTGCCGAGCACCTTTGCGATCTCTGCCTGTTTGTAATCGTGATCTTCCCGCAGTTCACGGATGCGGTCGCGATAGGTTTTCATCTCTCATCACCGGAAAAATGTTATCACACATCGGATGAGGCGTATTGACTTTACACTTGATATGATGTATAATATATTATATTCAACCAAGTCATCATTATGTATTGAAAATGCTATGTAGAACGCTTTTGTTAAAGCAAGGAGGATATGCCATGACAATTGATGAGGCTGTTAAATACAGTGGGGGTAAAAACGTGCTTGATGCTGGTTCAAGGAAATATGCTCAAAACTCTTTGTTTCCTAACGAAACCCTTCTCTTTGCATTTAATTGCAACTACTCGATTGCACCTTCATATGAACGATTGGATCCTCGTGAAAACAAATCTGTAAGAAAAGCTATTAAAACCAAGCGGACCGGAGTATTTGCCGTCACAGATAAACGAATCTTCCTGTGCACTAATATTATGGGGCAAAGTGAATTTAAAGAAATTTCACTTGGTCAGATCCAATCAATTGATGATGCAAGAATTCCATTGGTCGGAACAGCTCAATTACGGATTAAAGGGCTGACTGAAGTGTTTATCCTTGACTTGAATTACGGTCAAGCAAAGCATTTATCTGAAGTAAGGGAAATAATTGCTTCTGCCACAAGCAAATCTCAAAACATACAAATTCCAATCGCTTCTCAAGATATTCCGGAACAGCTGGCTAAATATAAAGAACTGTTTGATAAAGGAGTCATTACGCAAGACGAATTTGATGCAAAGAAAAAACAACTCTTGGGTCTTTGAGTTGGATCATTGAAACAAAAAAGCCAATAACAAAGGGAGCCGTTTATTCTATGACGGCTCCCTCTTTCTTAATTCTAATCAATTATATTCGTCCGTATCCTCGTCCAGATCTTCCTGTTCCTCCGGGTCCTCGCGGTCATCCGGCTTTTCTTTCCGGAACAGAACACCGAACAGCACCAGGAGGCCGGCCGCTACCAGATACCACATCGCAGTCCCTCCGTTTAATAAGACAGCTTGAGCGTCTTGATCTCAAACGGGCGGAAGGTCAGCGGTCCGTCGGTCAGCGCCGCCTGCGTCTCCTCGAGCATGTTCGTCTGCTCGATCTTTCTGACGCTGTCCGCATAGGTCATCGGGCAGACCGTATAGGTGCCCTCCGCCTCATAAAGACGGACGATGCAGGCGTTTTCGGTGTCCTCGCAGGGCTTGACCGTTTCCACGATCACATTCGGCGCCTGCGGCAGCGCGATCGGCCGCAGGGCAAAGTCGCCCTTGCCGACCACAACGGGGATATTCAGCTCGTAGGCCGGCCGCACCACGGATTCGGCGCTGAAGCCGCCGGTATGGGGCAGGAAGGAGAAGACCGCCCGATGCAGGCCGTGATCCCCTTCAAAGTCCGGCCGCGTGCCGCCCTTGTGGAGCGACAGACGCAGCTTGCCGCCCGCGGCGCTGATGGCATACTTGCCGTCGTTAAGGATCGCGGCGCCGGCGCGGGTCTCGGACAGATCGGTGAATTTGTGATTGACCACCTCGAATTTCGCCTTTTCCAGCGACTGATTGCGCGTGGTCGGGCGCAGCACATGGCCGAACTGGATTTCGAAGCGGGCAAAATCGCTCTGGAGCGTCGTGTCGAACGCCGTTTTCAGGAAGCGGTGATCATCCTGCCAGTCCATGCGGATGTCATAGCGCACCTCTGCGGTATCGGCAAAGAAGAACTGATCCTGCGTCACGGTCGACTTCGGCGAAATGCGATAGACGCTGCGGATCACCAGCGCGGCCGCGCCGTGCGAGACGACCTTGCGCTCGAGCAGCTCGGAGGTATCGGCAAACTTGGTTTCGATATCCGCATCCACATCCCAGTTATCCCAGGCGGACGGCAGATCCTCGGCCATCAGATACGTGCCCAGGGGCAGGCCGCCGCAAAGCTCGCGCTGCATCCGCTTGTCGATGAAGGAGGACATGTAACCCTTTTCATCGAAGGTCACAGCGGCAAACGGGGTCTGCACGCCGGTTTCGGTCAGCTGAATGGCGCTTTCCGCAACGGGTTCACCGGGGATCAGATCGAAGGAAACCGTGGAGAACGCCGGCACGGTCACGCCGCTGAGAATCAGCAGCTCCTTGCCGTCGGGATCGGTGTAGCGCTGCTGCCTGCAGGGCAGATCGGCGATCATTCCCGCTTCGCAGGGCAGGAACACCGGGTCGCTGCGGTCAAAGGAAAGCGTATTCGTCAGCGTCACGCGGCTGCCGGGCGCCGTCACGGCGTCAAGGATCCCCTTGCGCGCGGTCTCGATGATCCAGCCGGTTTCCGCGCGGGACTGCTTGTGCGCGGCGGGGATGCAGGTGCCGGGCAGAATATCATGGAACTGGTTGATCAGCAGTTTTTCATACAGCGGCGCGATCGCTTCTTCTGACGCGGGCTTGCCCGCTTTCACGGCGGCGTCCACGGTCAGCAGCTCCAGATCACGCAGCGCCAGCTCCGCCTTGCGGTTATTGCGCTTGATCTGATGCTGGTTGGTCAGCGTGCCGCGATGCAGCTCCAGATACAGCTCGCCTTTATAGGTGGCGGGGTTCTTCGCCGCCGCTTCCATTTCCTGCATATAGTCGCCGACGCGGACGTTTTTCGCCTTCGGGCAGCCGTTGAGATCGGCGCAGCGCCGCGCGAGCTCGATCATTTCAAACTGCGGGCCGCCGCCGCCGTCGCCGTAGCCGTAGGCAATGATGCGCCTGCGGGTCACGGAGCGCTCCATGATCGGCGCATCGCCGCGATTGCGGTCGCCGGAAACGCCGTCGATCAGGCCCTTGGGAGAGGGCCAGATATGCGTGCGGTTGAAATGGGTGAAGACCTTGGTGCCGTCGATCCCCTCCCAGTAGAAGGTGTCATAGGGGAACTGATTCGTATCGTTCCACGCAATCTTGGTCGTCAGGAAATACTCGACGCCGCAGCCCTTCATGATCTGCGGGATCGCCGCGCTGTAGCCGAAGGTATCCGGCAGCCAGAAGCAGTTGGAGGTATAATTGAAGTATTTGCGGGTGAAGCGCTGCCCCCAGAGGAACTGCCGCACCATGCTCTCGCCCGAGGTGATGTTGCAGTCGCATTCCACCCAGACGCCGCCGTTCGGCTCATAGCGCTCCTGCGCGACCTTCTCGCGGATACGCTCAAACAGCGCCGGATAATACCTGCGGATAAAATCCGAATGGCAGGAGGAGCTCTGGATGAATTTATACTCCGGATACTGCTCCATCAGCGCCACCTGATTCGCATAGGTGCGCGCGCATTTTTTGACCGTCTCCGGCACATGCCAGAGCCACGCGGTATCCATATGCGAATGGCCGATCACACAGGCTTCCGCGGCCTCCGGGCCGTTTTTGACGGCGAGCACGTCCTTCAGGAAGGGCCGTGCGCTGCGCAGCGCGGCGCGGAAGGTCGCGTCGTCGGCGTCGGCATAGGAATACAGCACGCGGTTATGCACTTCATACAGCGCGTTGATCAGATCGCCGCGGCGGAAAGACGTTTCCGGCAGACCCTCGGTCAGCTCGTTGATCGCGCGCAGATCAAAATAGAACTCCTGAATCTCTTCATCTTTTACGCAAACGTCGATGCCCTGAAAATGATAGACATAGTCCAGCAGCGGCTGCTCCTCGAGCGGCATGCAGCCTTTGTAGGAATGGCCGGCATAGACCTCCAGGGCGATCTCGATCGTTTCGCCCGCTTTCGCGTTTTTGCGCAGCAGGTCGCAGTAGTGGTTGCCGTGACCGGTGAAAACGATCTTGGTCGCAAAGGTGCCGAACGGCACGCCGTCCACCCAGAGCATCGTTTCGTAGCCTTCGGTGTGCGGACGAAGAAACAGTTCTTTTCCGTCCAGCGCCGCAGGCACGGTATAGGCGGTTTTAAACCAGCAATAACTGCGCTCGCCGCCCCATTGGAAGCCCGGCTCCACCGGGCGGAACAGCGATTCCGCGGGGATCTCATGCAGACGGTCGGTCGTTTCATAAGCGGATGCGCCAAGGGCGTCCGTCTTGCGGAAAATCATCGGCTCCAGCGTTTCTTCAAATCGCTTCAGCTTGGAAAGCATTCGATTGATTTGTCGTTCAGTCAGCATCCGTATTCTCCTTCTCCAGTCTGTTCAGCGGGCACACGCGCATGCAGATGCCGCACACGGCGCCGCGCCCGATCTTCTGATACTGTTTTTTCATGTAGTTGCTGCACGCGGCGGGGTCAAAGATCTCGCTGCGTTGCGTGCCCTCCGTCCAGTCGCCGCCCTTGATCGCTCCGGCGGGGCAGGCGGCCACACAGCGGTCGCAGCCGCCGCACAGCGGCGGGCAGAGCGTTTCCGGCGGGGTGAAAGGACAATCCGTGAACAGCGTGCCCAGCCGCACCAGACTGCCGAATTCCCGGTGCAGAAACAGGGAATTCCGTCCGATCGTGCCGAGCCCGGCCAGCCGCGCCGCCTGTTTGTGGGAATAGCGGCCGCTGTAGTTCCAGCCCTCCGTATTGACGCTTTGCGAGGCGGCGACAGTCAGATAGCGCCAGCCGCGCGATTGCAGAAACAGCCCGGCCTGCAGCAGCAGCCGGTCGATCAGCGCGTTCACCGCGCGGTAATGGCTGAAATAGGTGTGGGTCGGCGCGTCGCCGATCTCCGCCACGATGGCCTCCGACAGGCGCACGACAATGCTCACGCCGTAAGGCAGGGATTCCCCCTCTGCGGCAAAAAAGCCGACGTCGGAGGCGCCCTGCGCAAGCAAATAGGCGCGCAATTCCTCCTGCACGCTCATCGGATCGCCTGCACTTCAAAGCAGAGCCAGCCGCCGCTTTCCCGGCGGTTGACCACGGTCAGCCCATTTGCCGCAAACGCCGCGAGCACTTCCGCCTCGCGCGGCAGAATGATGCCGGAGGTCAGCAGCACGCCGCCCGGGACAAGATAGTCCCTGACGTTTTCGCAAAGCTTGATAATGATGTCCGCCACGATGTTCGCGGCGATGATCTCGAACTGCCCGGTCACGCGGTCGGTCAGCGAGCCCTGCAGGACGGTATAGCGCGGCGCGCAGAAGCCGTTGGTTTCGCCGTTTTCCCGCGCGGTCTTCACCGCCAGGGCGTCGATATCCACGGCCACGGCGCTGTCCGCGCCGAGCAGCAGACCGGCAACGGAAAGGATGCCGCTGCCGCAGCCGATATCCAGCATGCGCTTGCCCGGGGCGGCGTAGGTTTCCAGCGCCTCCAGGCAAAGACGGGTCGTGTCGTGCGTGCCGGAGCCGAAGGCCAGCCCCGGCTCCAGATGCAGAACGGCGCGGCCGTCCGCTTCATAGTCCTGCTCCCACAGCGGGCGGATCAGCAGCCGCTCGCCGACGGGAATCGGCTTGAAATACTGCTTCCAGTTGTTTTCCCAATCCTCGTTTTTACAGGCGGTGCGGTCGATCTCGTGCGCGATGCCGGCCGCGGTCAGCCGCTCCGCGAGGAAGGAAACGGCCTCCGCCGGATTCTCCTCGGGAGAGATGTAAATATGCACGACGCCCTTGGTGCGGTCCTTCGCAAGCAGCGCCTCATCGATCAGATCGATGTGGGCGATTTCCCGGGCCTCCTGCTCAAGATCGCGGTAATCCTCGATATAAATGCCGTAGGGCACCGCCATGTGCGCGATATCGCCCGCGCGGTCCACATCCTCCGCGCGGACCGTGATCCTGATTTCCGTCCAGTCGCTCATAAACCCTCTTCAGATACAATTAATATTTATTATGGACGTCCTCGGCGAAGCAAAGCACATCCTTGACCTCGAGCACGGTGCCGTCGTCCAGGATCGCCTTGCCGCTCAGGCGGCCGAACACCTGATGCTGATCGCTGACGATCACCTTCGCGTCGATCTTTGCGGCGCGGTCGATGATCGGCACGAAATCCATCTCAAAGCGGCCGTCCGAGGAGGTAAAGGTCCAGGGATCGGTGTAGCCGCTCGCGGGGATATTGAAGGTCACGTCGTCGAGCTTGTGCGCCACGCCGTCATAGAACAGAATGTTCTCGCTCGCCGCGGCGGTGTCGCCGAAGCCGTAGCCGATATTGAAGCCGAACGCATGGCCGTTCAGGTCGCAGTTGCCGCTGCCCCAATACCAGGTGTTGTCATAGGTCCATACGCCGCGGCCCCAGTCAAGCGTGCCGAAATCGGTGGCGGGATCGAACACATACTCCTTGCCGTCAAAGGTCGCCTTGCCGCTCGCGCGCATGCAGTTGATCTTCTGATTGTAATAAAACGCGGTTTTCTTTTCCTTCCACGGGGTCGCGATGACCATGGTATCCATCTCCGGCTGCGCGAGCGTGATGTCGCAGGAGAAGGTCTTGCCGTCCTGGAAATTCTTGAAGTTGCAGATCAGGCGGCGCTTGCCCTCGCTGACGCGGAATTCCATATCCAGCCGCTTGTCATGATAAACGGTGTTGCCCGCCGCGCTGGTGGAGGGCAGCTTGAATTTGCCCATGGGCGCGACGTTGAGGATGGTCTCCGTATGCTCCCAGGGGATCGTGAAATCCAGCAGCGTTGCGGACTGCAGGCCGATGTAGCCGTCATCCGAAATTGTAAGCGCCACGCCGAACTGGTTCTTTTCGGAGAGGATCAGGTAGTAATCCCACTCCTTGATCCGGAATTTCGGCGCCTTGATCGCGTTGCGGTCGTAGATCTGATACAGCTGCTTTGACCAGCCCGGTTCACGCAGGGTGCCGTCCGGCTTGAGCAGGGGCTGTACGCGGGTCACTTCATGGTTTCTCATGGGGATTCCTCCTTATATCATCAGTTTTCTGATTCGGTTTCAGGCTGCGTCGGCAGCAGGTTGACCGCGTCGCCTTCCGTGCGGCCGTGGCGGTAGAGAATGCGGTTTTCCAGCGCCCACTGCCGCGGCGTAAAGGCGTCCGGCTCCACATTTTCGACGGCGCGCGCCATTTCAAACAGCCGCGCGTCAAGCAGGTCGAGCTGCGAGAGCACCTCCGCCTCGATGAACATCGGCAGCTTCGCCGCGCCGAATTCCGGGGTGCCGTGATGGGAAATCAGCATGTGCTCCACCAGCGTCAGGGTCTGCTCGCTGATTCCGTTTTCCCGGCCGACGCGATCCACGGTCATCGCGCCCATCACCAGATGGCCGAGCAGGTTGCCGCGCACGGTATATTCCCCGGCGATGCCGGTTTCCGTCACCTGCAGCTCCTCGAGCTTGGCAATATCATGCAGGATCACGCCCGTGCAGAGCAGATCGTGATCCACAAATCCGTACAGCCGGCAGACGTCCTCGGCCAGACGGAGAATGGAAAGCGTGTGCATCAGCAGCCCGCCGCGCACGGCATGGTGCAGGTTTTTCGCGGCCGGCCAGTAAAGCAGCCGGTCGCGGCAGGTCTCCATGATTTTTGTGACCAGCACCTGCAGCTCCTCATCCTGAAACGCCGCAACAACGCGTTCGAGCTCCGCGAGCATCGCCTCGCCGCTCCACGGGGCGGAGGGCACATAATCCTCGATCCGCGCGTGATCGGAGGGCTGCACCTTGCGGATGCGCTCCACGCGGAATTGCAGCGTGTCGTTGAAGGGCACGAACGCGCCGCGCACCTTCACGAAATCAAACGGCGCAAACGTGCCGGTCGCCGCTTCCTTATAATCCCAGTGCTTGGCGTTGATCTCGCCGCCGGGATCGGCCAGCGTCAGATCCAGATAGGGCACGCCCTTGGCCGTCATCTTTTTTTCAACGCTTTTGATCAGGCAGAAGCCCTCGTGGGTCTGCCCGCTGCCGATGGGAGTAAAATTCATCGGCGCCACGCTCCTTTCAATGAAAACACCTATAGATATTTGTATTATAGCAGAGGTTGAATGAAAATACAAATATAAAATGCAAGTTTTTCGTGATTTTAGATAAAAAACAGAGGCTGCAGCAGCAGCCTCGCTCTTTATCGATTGCCTCGTTCCGTCATTTTCCGTATTCTTCCAGCGGCTTCCAGTCAAGCGCGACCGTCTCGGCACCCTCCTCGAACACAGCACGCTGGCGCTCATACGCCTTCGGATTCAGAGATATAGGCATGATATATCCCTGCCCTTCCTGGGAAGGCGTGCCGGAAAGATCATAAAGCGCCGCCTCTTTTCCGTATTGCCAGAGCTCTGCGCGCTGCACCGTTTCTCCGATCCCCCAATAGTGCCGGTCGGAATTGGAAACGCTGCCGTTCAGTTTCGTTTCGCAAACGATCCAGCCGTTGGAAAGCACCGTAAAGCTTCCGTTGATCCCTTCATCTTCGATCCGCAATTCCGCAGCTGCTTCGGAAGCGGCGTCGGCAAAGTAATACACGGCAGTAATTGCGATCTCTTCTCCCCTCTTTTCTCCGAGGATCAGTTCTTCATCCCCGTTGCCGTTCAGATCGTACAGCGCAAAATATGGTTTCGCCGGCTCCGCATGTCCGTAGTTCGCATCCGGTTTCATATAATACTCCATTGCCCAACCATACACTGTCAAACGGCTTTCGATCAAGCGGTCGTACTCCTCCGCCAGATGCGGATTGTGCGGCAGCGGATGGCTGCGCGGTGCTTCAAAGGAAACCGTTTGATTCGTCGGCGCATCCAGCCACATCGAGGAAACCCCGTGCGCCTGCCCGAATGCCAGCAGCGTCATCGGCGTAAGCCTGACCGGCACGGCACCGTCGTCCAGCTCCTTGATCTTCTGTTTGTATTCCTCATATGTGAGCGTTTCTGTTGAAAAACCATGTGAATATTCATATGTATCCTGCGAGCCGAACCAGTCCGTCGGCGTCGTGATTGATTTCGTCACAACATATTCGCCGTTGATCAGCTCCATATAGGCATATCCCGGGTCATGTCCGTAGTCAATCGTCGAACGCAGCGTCCCATTGCTCAAAACGATCGGATAGCAAAAATAGGCGTCTATATTATAGACGTCCAGCCGCCGCTCAGCAACCGTTCCCTGCGAGATGCCATAGACCTCGAGGACGCCGTACTCCTCGCCGGGCAGACGAGATCTCTGTATTTTGAGCAGCTCATTTGTTCCGTCCTGCTCCAGATCGTAAAACGCATACTTCCAAATTGAAAGGTCGATCTGCGGAGGATACTTCCATTCTTTATAAACCTGATAGCTTCTGTATGTGTCTTCTTTCTCGAAATACGAGCGAAACTGCGCTGTCAGAAATGCATCATAAAGCTTCTGCTCTTCTTCCGTCAACTGCACCTTTGCTTTTGCGAACGATACGTCCGACGTTGTTTCCGCATCCGTCGCCGCGGTTGTTTCCGGTATGGTTTCTTTTCCGCCGCAAGCGGTGCAGAGCAGCAGGGCGGCGAGGAGGAGGAGCGCGGCAAAGCGTTTCACGGCCTTCACTTCCTTTCATTTCCCAGAATACAGGATAATTGTGAAGAAAATATGAAAAAACTGTGTATTCCGCGCGGAAAGAAATGCCGCCGCTTCAATGAAAACTCGATGAAAATGCAAACGGTTTTTTAACAAATTCTGAATAAATCTATTGACAGCATAAAGAAAAAATGATAGAATTTCCGTAAGCAGTTAAAAACTGCAAATCTGTAAAAAAAGAGGTTGCAAAATGAAAAAGTTCTTATCCGTCTTCTTCGCAGTTCTTTTCATTCTCTCGTCCGTCTCCGTCATGGCGTTCGCCTGGGAGACCTCCTGCCCCTACTGCGGTGAGACCTTCACCACCGAAAAGGCTTACACCGAGCACATGGAGCTCTACAACCACACCGACGGCCACTACATCGTCTGCCCCTACACCGGCGACGATTATAAGGACGGCGGCTGCGGCGAGAAGTTCGCAACGAAGGCTGCGTATGACGTGCACGTTGCCACCTGCAAGCACAACGGCGACTACAGCACCATCGGCTACCTGAAGTATTACGGCGGCAAGCTGATTGACGCGCTCAAGTCCGTGAAGTGGGGCGACATCCTCGGCGGTATCGTCAGCATCGCGAAGGCGCTCTTCGCCGGCATCGATTTCAAAGAGATCATCAACCTCGGCAAGACCATCTTCGGCGCGATCAAGGGCTGATCATTTTCCAATTGAAACACGCAACCGCGCTGCAGTCTGACTGCGGCGCGGTGGTTTTTTTGCCGGTGCGCGGCGGCCGGCCTGGAAATCCGGCATTTGCTCTTGACAAACGCGCAGATTTGCATATAATGAAGATAACGAGTTCTCGGGGCGGGGTGCAATTCCCCACCGGTGGTCAAAGTCCACGAATCGCGCAAGCGACCGATGCGGTGAAATTCCGCAACCGACGGTAACAGTCCGGATGTGAGAGAATCTGTGCGTGCACAATTCCCATAACCATCCTGCTCCGATGATCGTCGGAGCATTTTTTATTGCAATCGCCGATGAAACCGGCGTTTGCCGTCAGGAGGAAACAAAAATGTCCGCATCATCGAAAAAAACCTTCGGCGTCGCGCTGACCGCGATGCTCTCCGCGCTCGCCTTTGTGCTGATGTTCGTGGAGTTCCCGATCCCGATCATGCCGGCCTTCATCAAGTTCGACGTTTCGGATCTGCCGGCCGTGTTCGGCGCGTTCGTGCTCGGGCCCTTTTACGGCGTGCTGATCGAGCTGATCAAAAACCTGCTGCACATTCTGATCAAGGGCACCACGAGCGCCGGGGTCGGCGAGCTGAGCAACTTCCTGCTCGGCGCGGTCTTTTGCCTGGTCGGCGGCTTCATCTACAAGGCGAAACAGACGACCGGCGGCGCGCTGCTGGCCGCTGTGGCCGGCGCGCTGGCAATGGGCCTTGTCTGCCTGCCGCTGAACTATTTCCTGGTCTACCCCGCCTATGTCAAATTCTATCACATGCCGCTGGAGGCGATCATCGGCATGTATCAGGAGATCCTGCCCAAGGCGGCGCAGGTGCCGACCTCCAACGCGCTGTTCAACTGCCTGCTGATCTTCAACGTGCCGTTCACAGCCGCCAAGGGACTGATCGACGCTGTGCTGTGCATTCTGATCTACAAGCCGCTCTCGCACGCGCTGAAAGGAAAGCTCTGATGCTGATTCATCCGATTCCGCCGCTGTTTGCCGCCGATGCGCAAACGCTGATCCTCGGCTCCTTCCCCTCGGTCAAATCCCGGGAAACCGCGTTTTTCTACGGCCATCCGCAGAACCGCTTCTGGCGGGTGCTGCCGCGGGTGCTCGGCTGTCCGGTCCCGCAGACGATCGACGAAAAGAAAGCGCTGATCCTCTCGCACCGGCTCGCGCTCTGGGACGTGATCGGCAGCTGCGAAATCGATGGCAGCGCCGACAGCACGATCCGGGACGTGACGCCCAACGACCTGCGGATCATCCTGGACAACAGCGCCGTGACCCGCATCTTTGTCAACGGGCGCACGGCGGAGAAGTATTATAAAAAGTATACGGAACCCGTGATCGGGATCCCTGCCGTCTGCCTGCCCTCCACCAGCCCGGCCAACGCCGCCTGGAGCCTGGACCGGCTGACAGCAGCCTGGATGCAGATACGATAAAACGACCCCCGCTGCGATCAATGCAGCGGGGGTCGGTCTGTGTTACGGCAGGAAGGTGCAGCGCACGTCGTCGCCCTCGGCGGTGACGGCCACGGCGGTCAGCGGCTGCTCCACGCGCGCCACGATCTCGCTTGTGATCACATCCTCCACCTTGCGGCGGATGACGTTGCGCAGATCGCGCGCGCCGCGCACGCCGTCCGCAGACAGCCGCGCGAGCGCTGCGGTCGCCGCAGCATCCCATGTAAAGGTGATTCCCTTGTCAGACAGCGGATCCACCAGCTCCTCGAGCATCAGTCCGGCGATGCGTTCATAATCCGCCTGACTCAGATCGTTGAACACCACGACCTCATCCACACGGCCGATGAATTCCGGCCGCAGGAATTCGCTCAGCGCCTTGAGCGCGCGTTCCTTCGACGCCTCGTTCTTCGTTTTCGCAAAGCCCAGCGCGCCGCTGCC
>JAFZNN010000066.1 GCA_017550895.1 Clostridia bacterium | reverse complement strand
GCGAATGATTCCCATGGACGATTGTATTTTTTGCAGGATCATCAGGGGCGAGATCCCCAGTGCCAAGGTGTTTGAAAACGACGACGTGTTCGCCTTCAGGGACATCAATCCCCAGGCGCCGGTGCATGTGCTGATCGTCCCCAAAAAACACGTGGCCAATGTGCTTGAAGGCGCGGACGCGGGCATCATGGACGGCGTGATGCGCGCGGCGGCGCAGATCGCGCGGGAGCAGAACCTGGCGGAGAACGGTTTCCGCCTCATCACCAACTGCGGACGCGACGGCGCGCAGAGCGTAAACCACCTGCATTTCCATCTTCTGGGCGGCAAACAGCTGCCTGAAAGCATGGCATAATCGTGTATAAATGGTGAACAAACAAAGATTTTTCATTCAAAGCTATTGACGCAGGCCACGGGTTCAGCTATAATACACCTTGTGTGGCGAACCCCATGCTACATTGGCCATACAGTGCCACTAATCGCGAGGGGAGGGAAAACACGATGTCTGAAGTACGCATTCGGGAGAATGAATCCCTGGAAAGCGCGCTGAGAAGGTTCAAGCGCATGACCGCCCGTTCCGGCATTCTGGCAGAGGCCAGGAAAAGGGAGCATTATGAGAAGCCCAGCGTAAAGCGCAAGAAGAAGGCGGAAGCCGCTCGTAAGCGCAAGTACTGATAGGTTAGCTCGTGAAGCAGAAAAAAGTCCTTTTATCGAAATGGCAAAAGGACTTTTTTTTGAACATATACCGCGCCAAATTGGTTTTCCCGTCATTTTGATCGCCGAACGGCATATGATTTGATACAGGTATCCCCGCTGATTGACTGTCCGCTTCTCCTGAGAAATTGATTTGATCAGGGCTTTTTGTCGTTTCATTTTATGAAAAAACGCCTTGCGGCGGAGAATAATAAACCATGAAATACTGTGCTTTGCTCAGACCGCACGCGAACAGCCGCTATCAGGCCGAAACGCTGAAGCTGGCGCGCGCGGAGCTTTACGCGCTGCTGGAAAAGGGCGGCTGCGCGGCTGAGGTCGCCGTGGAATCGCGCGCGGGCGTCGACTGGCTCGCGTTCGAGGCTCCGCGGCTCGATGAACGTCAGGCCCGTCTGATCGGCGCGGCGGCGCATCTTTACGTGCTCTTCGAGGAGGAAAACGGCGCGCTGCGGCCCACGACAGGACAGAACCCGGCGTATCTCGGCGACGACCTGCCGCTGGTGCTGAAATACAAGGGCAAGACCAACGAGACGTTTACCTCGTTCATGCTGAATCTGGCGCTGTGCGCTTCGGACTATGATGAAACGGACGGGCCTCTGGCCGTGCTCGATCCCATGTGCGGCCGCGGGACGACGGCGTTTGCCGCGCTCAACCGCGGATGGAACGCGCTGGGCTTCGATGTGGACGCCGGGGCGGTTGACGAAGCCGTGAAGTATTTCAAGCGTTATCTTGAATACCACCGCGTCAAGCACGCCTATGTTCAAAAGTCGATGACGGCCGGCGGCAAACAGGCCGCCATGCTGAATGTTTTTGAGTTCGCGCCGACGCCCGAACAGTTCAGGGCAAAGGACACGCGCTCGCTGACGATGGCCGCGCTGTCCGCCGCAGGGCTTGGGCGGATCTACAGAAAGCCCTGCTGTCATCTCGTCGTCGCGGATCTGCCCTACGGCGTGCAGCATGGGCCGGGCGGCGGGAAGAAATCATTGTCGCTGGAAGACATGCTCTACGACGCGCTGCCCGTATGGGTCGATGCGATGCGCACGGGCGGCGCGATGGCGCTGTCGTTCAACGTGAACACCCTCAGGCCGGAGATGGTGCGCGGCATGATGGCGGAGGCTGGCCTGGATGTCGCGGAAGGCGCCGGCTACGATGGTCTCGCGCACTGGGTGGAACAGGCGATCACGCGGGACGTGGCCGTGGCGGTCAAGCGGTTCTGACGTGCGGCGCGTCGAACGGCAATCGAAAGGAGTTATTTTGTGGATTATCGATCTCTGTTTGAAAAAACCGTTGTGGAACTGCGCGCGCTGGCCAGGGAGCGCGGCGTTCGGCTGCCGGCCGGCACGAACAAAGCCCGGATCATCGAGCTGCTGCTGAGCGGCAATGGATCCGGAGCCGAAAAACCGCAGGATGCGCCTGCCGAAAAGCCGCAGCCCGCTCCGGCCGAAAACGAGCAGCCCGCCGCGGTCGAAAAGG
>JAFZNN010000065.1 GCA_017550895.1 Clostridia bacterium | reverse complement strand
GAGAGAGGCAGCGAACTTAACTGAACAGAAGTTTAGCACCCTTTCCCACTATTGTCAAATTCAGGCCGTAAAAAACCCACGTATCAGATGGATTTTGATTCAATTTTGTCATTAATTGACAATAAATCCCCACCAACCGGATAAAACGAAACAATAACCGGTATAAAAAGGGAAAAGAAAAAGGACCGCCGGTCGGCGGTCCTCAGTGAAACATACCGGATTATGCCCAGGGATTCTCGGTGGGATAGGGCAGGTTCTTCGGCTGGTTCCAGGCGATATCCTTCACGCCCAGATACTTGAACACTTCGAAGAGAAGCTTTCCGCAGTGTGCGAACGCAACGGCGCCGTGATGCGGATAACGCTTCTGCACCAGCACGTGGCGGTAGAAGCGGCCCATTTCCTTGATGGCAAAGATACCGATGCCGCCGAAGGACTGGGTGGCTACAGGCAGCACTTCGCCTTCAGCCAGGTAGGCACGGACTTTGCCTTCACTGTCGCACTGCAGGCGATAGAAGGTGATGGGGCTGGCGGCGATATCGCCTTCCAGCGTGCCGCGGGTGAAGTCCGGTTCGCTTCCTTCGGGCTCCAGCAGGCGGTGCTGGATCAGCTGATATTTGATTGCGCGGCTGTCGCACATCTTGCAGCTGGGGGTGTTGCCGCAGTGGAAGCCCATGAAGGTGTCATGCAGGGTGTAGTCGTACTTGCCCTTGATGTCCTTGTCATAGATGTATTCCGGAACGCTGTTGTTGATGTCCAGCAGGGTGACTGCATCGCCGGTCAGGCAGGCGCCGATGTACTCGCTCAGGCAGCCGTAAATATCCACTTCGCAGGATACCGGCATGCCGCGGGAAGCCAGGCGGCTGTTGACGTAGCAGGGCTCAAAGCCAAACTGGGACGGGAAGGCGGGCCAGCACTTGTCAGCAAAGGCCACATACTTCCGGGCGCCCTTGTGGGCTTCCGCCCAGTCGAGCAGGGTCAGCTCAAACTGAGCCATACGGTCGAGCATTTCGGGATAGTACTTGCCTTCGCCCATTTCCTTGGCCATGTCGGCGGCGACGTCTGCGATGCGCTTATCGCCGGCATGCTCTTTGTAGCTGACCAGCAGGTCCAGCTCGCTGTTTTCCTCGATCTCGATGCCCAGCTCGTACAGCCCCTTGATGGGAGCGTTGCAGGCGAAGAAGTCCTGCGGACGGGGCCCGAAGGTGATGACCTTCAGATGCCGCACGCCGATCACCGCGCGCGCGATCGGCACGAATTCGGCGATCATCGCGGCGATGTCCTGCGCCGTGCCGACGGGATAGGACGGCAGATAGGCCTGCAGATGGCGCATTGCAAGATTGTAGGAGCAGTTGAGCATGCCGCAGTAGGCGTCGCCGCGCCCGTTGATCAGGTCGCCGTCGCCTTCCGCCGCCGCGACAAACATGCAGGGGCCGTCGAATTTCTCGGCGAGCAGCGTCTCCGGCGTTTCGGGGCCGAAGTTGCCGAGGAAGACCACCAGCGCGTTGCAGCCGGCCGTCTGCACGTCGGCCAGCGCCTTGGCCACATCCGCCTCGTTCTCGACCGTGACGGGGCATTCATACAGATCGCCCGCATAGGCGCTGACGATCGCCTGCCGGCGGGAAATGGAGAGCGCGATCGGGAAACAATCGCGGCTGACGGCAACGATGCCGAGCTTGACGTCGGGAATATTCTTCATATTAAAAATCCTCCTTAAAGAAATCCTTCAGCGCGGGATAGAGCGTCCGGAATTTCCTGTATTTCTTTTCATACACGGCGGCCAGCGCCTGATCGGGTTCGATGACGGCCTCCACGGCGGGCGTCACGTCGAAGGGGCGCCCGTCCGTCTGCGCGGCGAGCACCGCGCCGCCGAGGGCCGGGCCTTCGTTGCGGATCACCTGCAGCCGGGCGTTGAGCACCGCCGCGAGCACCTGCATCCAGGCCGGATTCTTTGTGCCGCCGCCGCAGACGGTGGCCGCGCGGATCTCCGTCGGGCAAAGCGCAACGCAGTCGCGGATCGCAAAGGACACGCCCTCGAGCACGGCCAGCGCCAACGCTTCCCGCCCGTGCGCGTGGGTCAGGCCGACGAAGGCGCCGCGCACATGCGCATCATTGTGCGGGCAGCGTTCGCCCGAAAGATAGGGCAGGAAATACAGCTGCCTTGCCGCATCCTCCGGTGAGAGCGCGGGCGTGAGCGCGGCATAATCTCTGCTTTGCAGCACCGTTTCCACCAGCCACTGGTTGCAGCTCGCGGCGGAAAGGATGCAGCCCATCAGATGCCATTTGCCGTTGGCGTGGCAGAAGGAATGCAGGGCGGGGTTCGCGGGTTTTACAAAGGTTTCGGTCGGCAGAAACACCGTGCCGCTCGTGCCAAGGGAAATGTTGCACTGCCCGTCGCGCACCGTACCGGTGCCGATCGCGGCGGCGGCGTTGTCCCCCGCCCCGGCGCAGACGACGGCGTTCATGCCGAACAGAGTCGTGCGGCCGATCGGCGCGCCGCTTTCAAACACGGCGGGCAGCATCGATGCGTCGATGCCGAGCAGATCGAGCATCTCCGGCGACCAGCGGCGATGCGCCACGTCAAAATAGAGCGTGCCGGACGCGTCGCTCACATCGGTCGCGAATACGCCGGTGAGCAGATAATTGATGTAATCCTTGGGCAGGCAGATCTTTTTGCAGGCGGCGAAAACCGCCGGCTCATGCGCGCGCACCCAGAGCAGTTTCGGCGCCGTGAAGCCAGCGAAGGCGATGTTGCCCGTGCGCGCCTGCAGCGCTTCCCTGCCGATCTCCTCGTTGAGATAGTCTGTTTCTTTGCCGGTGCGCGTATCGTTCCAGAGAATGGCCGGACGCAGCACGCGGTCGTCCGCATCCAGCATGACCAGCCCGTGCATCTGCCCGCCGACGCCGACGCCGCGCACGCAGGCAGGGTCGATTTCAGCCAGCAGCCGCCGCAGCCCGCGCTGCACGGCATCCCACCAGTCTGCGGGATTCTGCTCGCTCCACCCCGGCTGCGGGAAGGAGAGCGGATAGGTTTCCGTCGCCTCGCCGACCATCCGGCCCGCGCCGTCGGTCAGCAGGAGCTTGACCGAGGAGGTGCCGAGATCGACGCCGATATAATACGCGTTCATAGCTTCACCTCATGCTGCATGGCGTCCGCCGCATCCTGTCCGACGTAGAAAGTATAATTCTCCGCCAGATACCAGCCTTTGGACGCCGGATCATAGAATTTCAGATCGTCCTTTCGCACGGGCACGGCGACCTCAACCGCTTCGCCCGCGGGCACAAGCACTTTCGTGAAGCCCTTGAGCAGCTTCACGGGATGGTCGCCCGCGGCACCCGCGTAGACCTGCACAACGGTCTTGCCGTCGCGCGCGCCGGTGTTCCTGACCGTCAGGGAGACGCGGATCTCGTCGCCCGCGTCCTGCACCGTCGGCGCTTCATAGGCAAAGGTCGTGTAGGACAGGCCGAAGCCGAAGGGATAAGCGGCCGCCTTCTGCTCCTTGTCGAGCAGCGTATAGCCGTGATAATAGCCGTACTGAATCGTGCGCGTCGGATCGCCCGGGAAGAGGAACGGCGGATAGTCGTCCTCGGATTTCGCGATCGTGAAGGGCAGGTGGCCGCAGGGATTCTGCGCGCCGGTCAGCAGCGCCGCGAGCGCGTGGCCGCCCTCCATGCCGCCGTAGAAGGAATGCAGGATCGCCGCCGGCTCGTGCTTCCATTCCTCGATCACATAGGCGCTGCCGCCGATGATGTTGACGATCACGTTCCTGAACGCGCAGCAGGCGCTGTGGATCAGCGCGGTTTCCTCCGGCGGGATGCGCAGCGAATAGCGGTCGCCGCCCATCGCCTTCTGCGTCGTCGCGTCGCTCTTGGAGAAATTGGCGAGGTTCTCGCCCTCCTGTTTATAATCGCTGCCCACGCAGAGGATCACCGCGTCGCAGGCCGCGATCGCCGCCTTCTGCGCCGTGAAATCCGTGCCGGCGCAGAGCACGACGTTCGCGCGGCCGAAAGCGTCGCAAAGCCCCTGATAGGGCGTGACCGTGTAGGGCGCGGACACCGCGCTCGAGCCGTGGTCGCCGACGTTGATTTTATTCGCGTACCGCCCGATCACCGCCACCTTTTTCGCGCCGGTCAGCGGCAGAAGCCCGTCGTTTTTCAGCAGCACCGTGCCCTCCGCAGCAGCGCGCAGAGCGAGCGCCGTGTGCTTTTTGCAGGCCACAACTGATTTTGAAGGACGCTGCAGGCGCGGCGTGACCTTGATCAGACCGCGCAGAATGCTTTCAACCGACGCGTCGACGTCGTCCATCGTGATTCTGCCGGTTTTCAGCGCGAGCGGCAGGGCGTAGTAGCGCATACGCTCGGGCATTTCAATGTCCATGCCGGCCTTCAGCGCCTTGGAGGCGTGCCGCACGCCCATGAGGAAATCCGAAATCGTGAAGCCCTGAAAGCCCCACTGATCGCGCAGCACGTCCTTGAGCAGATACCTGCTCTCGCAGCAATGATCGCCGCGGAAGAGGTTGTAAGCGCCCATGATCGACATCGCGCCGGCCTCCACGCAGGCTTTGAACTGCGGGAAATAGACCTCCTGCGCGGTGACCTCGTCCGCCTCCACATTGACATCAAAGCGGATGTTTTCGATGCTGTTGAAGGCGAAATGCTTCGGGCAGGCGATCACGCCCTTCTCCTGCACGGCCTTCGTCAGCGCCGCGCCCATGCGGGAGAGCAGATACGGATCCTCGCCGTAGGTCTCCTGCGCGCGGCCCCAGCGCGGATTGCGCAGAAGGTTGATGCAGATGCCGGCGAAGTAATTGCCGCCCTGCGCGGCCACCTCGTCCGCAATGGCGCTGCCGATTTCATATTCGAGCGCGTCGTCAAACGACGCGCCGCGCGCCATGGAAACCGGGAAACAGGTGCTGTTGCCCATCACAACGCCGCGCGGGCCGTCGGAAAACGCGACCTGCGGGATGCCCAGGCGCTTCACGCCGCCCGCGATGCAGGGGCGGCAGTTGTATTTCTGCCCTTTTGTAATCAAATCATAGCCGTTGCGCAGGAAAAATGCCTGCCCGGCCAGCAAATGCAGCTTTTCCGCGGTTTTCATTTCCGCGCACAGCGCGGCGGCCGCCTGCTGCAGCGCTGCATCCGTCGGCGCGGCCTGATACTGCCGCACAGCCTGCTCAAAATCCATAGGCTCTCTTTTTCCCCCTTGCGTCGGATTTGTTTTATTATACCTGATTCGGCGGCGGTTTGCAATCTTTTCTTTGACATTTCTCACGCAAAGGCGGCGCAAAAAAAGAAGAATCTATTGCTTTTGTCCTTTTGTTTTAGTATAATGATTTTATCAATCCGCAGGCGCGCCGTTCCCTGTGCCGGGGCGGCGGCGCGGACCGAAAAAGGAGGAAGCGTATGAGCAAGGGCAAAAAAGTGCTGTTCACCGTGCTGCTGGTGCTGTTCGTCGGCGCGTCGGTCTACCTGTCCTTCAACATGATCTCCCGGCCGACCTACGAATTTGAGCAAAAAGAAGACGGCTGGCATTTCACCGGCTTCAACAGCAACGCCAACATCACCGAGGTCCATATCGACCATCCGCTGGTCAAACACGGGGGCAAATGGGAGCCGGATACGGCCGAGGTCGTCACGGCCGTGGACAAATTCACCTTCGTGAGCGACGAATATGTGCAGTACATCTACATCGGCCCCTCCGTGACGCAGATTGACGAGCAGGCGTTCGTTTACTGCAAGCAGCTGCGCGCGGTGTTTGTGGACGACGCGAACCCCAACTATGCCGATATCGACGGCGTGCTGTATACGAAGGATCTTTCCACGATTTTGCTCTACCCGATCTGCCGCTGCACGCATCTGGTCTATACGGATATCGAACAGCGCGGCGAAGTGACCAACATCGGCCTGGATCTCAAGGAGACCTTCACCCTTGAGGGCAAGGACGACGAGGCGCTCTATCAGGCCTTCCACACCTACTGCAAAAACAACGGCGAGGATTTCGGCCGCGAGCTGTTTGACGAAATGCTCGAGCGCGGCGTGACGGCGCCCTACATCGGCACTTATTATATCGTCAAAGAAAAAACGCCGACCAGTCTGACGCTCGACAAGGCGTGGAGCTGCGACGAGGTCTACACCGTGCCCGAGGGCGTGACCCGCATCGCGGCGGACGCGTTCTACAAATGCGACCGTCTGACCGCCATCACCCTGCCCTCCACGGTGAAAAGCATCGGCGAAATGGCGTTCTTTAAATGCTGGAGCACGTCGATGATCACCCTGCCGGACGGGCTGGAATCCATGGACAACGACGCGTTCAGCTTCTGCTCCAACATGAAATACGCCATGTATATCCCGGCCTCGGTCAAAACGATCGGCCACCACTGCTTCTATAAATGCGACGGGCTGACGGAATTCTATATGGGCGCGCCGAACGCGGACGGCATGTCCCTGGGCGGCCGCTGGCAGCCGCGCAGCGACAACAGCTTCAAGGCGAAGGATCCGCTCTGGGGCAAGACCCGCGCGGACTGCGCCGCCTATAACGACCCGCTCTACGCCAAAGACGCCGAGGAAGCCGCGAAGGCTGCGGCGGAGCAGGCCGCCGCCCCCGTGGTGAACACTACGCAGAACAAGGCGGGCACCGAGATCAACCGGACCGCCATGTACGCGATGATCATTTTCGTCTTCATTCCCGGCATGGCGTTCATCGGCCTGCAGGTCGTGCGCAACCTCTTCTGGGAGGAATTCCTGATGACGAAGCGCGGCAAGGCGCGCTACCGCGAAAAGAAGGCGCTGCAGGCCGCCCTGCACGAGGAATTCCTGCGCGGCCAGGCGGAGCCGGCGGAGAACGCGGAAGCGGATGTGCAAACTCCCGCGGAACCGGAACCGGACGAGGCGCAAAAAGCCGATGAGAAAGGAGGGGCCTGACGATGGCGGACGAAAAAAAGAAATTCAACCTGAAGGAATTCGCCGGCGATTTCAAGACCCATTGGAACAAGCCGAAAGAAGGCCGCTACGTTCCTTATAAAGAATACCTCTCCGTCTTCATCGGCGCGGGCGGCGACTACGCGCTGCAACGCGTGCTGGGCAAGCTCTCCTTCGGCACCGGCTGCTTCCTGGTCATTTTCTACTATGAAATCCCCGTGCTGACCTTCTCGGTCATCGGCGCGTTCTTCATGGTGCAGGGCTATTTCTGGAGCATCATCAACATGATGATCAGCGACAACCTCGGCTTCCTGCCAAAGAAAACGGAAAAGCTGTTCTATACGCTCTATCTGACCTTCACCGCGCTGGGCCTGGCGTTTCTGATCTTTGATTTTTCCGCGATTCTTCCCTTCCCGCGGGCGATGGTCGATTTCGTCACCTCATTGCCCGGTCTGAATCTGCGCGCGACGCTGAAAATCTTCGGCGCGCACTGGCTGGTCTGCGGCTACGGCGGCGCGCGGGCGATCTTCATCCGCAAGCGCTGGCTGCCGAAGCTCGGCCGATACAAGCTCTTTGCCTACACGAACGTGATTCCCAGCATGATCCTCTCCATCCTGATCTGCTGGCTGCCGCTTTACAACAAGCCCCTGCCCGAGCGCGTCTGGATGCTCTATCTGCTCTTCACGCTCTTCGGCATGTTCACCTACACGGGCGGCGCGCAGGCGATTTCCAGCACGATCTCGCCCGACCCGCATGAGCGTATGCTTGTGCGCGCCTATCCGGAAAAGCTCAGTCACCTGATCAATTCCATCGTCGTGGTCTCCCTCTTCCCCGTGCTGGCCTCGGCGCTGACCGGCGATCAGACGCATATCAACACCTACCGCTATCTGATCCCGATCATGACAGTGTTCTGCTCGGTGATCATGTTCGCGGGTCTGGGCAGCATTCAGGAGCGCATCCCCCAGCCGCCGATCGAAAAGAAAAAATACATCCCCTTCTGGGACGGCATCAACGGCGTGCTGCGCAACAAATACCGCTGGATCGACGCCATTTCCGGCCTGATCGACGCGCTGGGCAACGGCGGCCTTGCGGTGCAGAGCATCATTCTGATCTACACCTGGCGCGAGCTCGGCCTGCTCTTTACGATCATCACGAATCTGATCGCCTTCATGGGCAACCCCGGCGCGTTCCTCTCGCCCTGGATCCGCAAGCGCTTCCAGTATAAGACGCTCGTGATCTTCAAGCGGCTGATCTTCGCCGCCCAGTGCGCGGGCTACATTCTCGCCTGCTGGGTCTTCCGCGACAATTATTTCATGAGCGGTCTGGTGATGCTGATCTCGCTGTGCATCGGCGACATGCTGACCTCGGCCGTGAAGCTCGCGGAGGCCGACATGGGCGTGCGTCTGAACGACTATCAGATGTATCTCTCCGGCGAGCGGCTGGAGAATTACGCCGGCGTGGTCGGCTGGTTCACCAGCCCCTTCGGCGCGCTGATCAGCCTGATCATCCCGATCATCTTCTACCGCTTCGGCTTCACCTCGGATTACGACATCCTCTTTGTGGATGACATCCGCACCAAATGCATGATCGTCGGCGTCGCCTTCGACCTCGTGGGCCATCTGCTGTGCTGCCTGCCGTATCTGTTCTTCTGGGACTACACGGACGAAAAGCACGCGATGGTCGTGGAGGCGCTCAAGGAGCGCGAACGCATCGCCCAGCGCGCGGACGCGACGGAGGCGGACATCTACGGCAACCTGAGCGGCGGCGAAACAAAAGCGGACGCGCCCGAACCCGCCGTCAAAGCATAATCCCGATAAAAACGCACAGACGCCCGGATCCCAGGCAGGATCCGGACGTCTTTTATATGGTCATGATTCAGTGAATCAGGCCGCCGAATAGCGTGCGCAGCAGGTCAAGCAACAGCCCGAGCACCTCCCTGACCGCCGCGAGCAGCTGCGCGAGCGGGCCGGGCGCTTCCGGCGCGGCCGTCAGCGTGCAGGGCAGCTCCGCGTAACTCGGCGCGTACCCGTTTCCCTTGAACATCAGGCGAAACACCCAGCTGTCCGGCGCGGACAGATCCGTTTTCCAATAGAAAGCGTCCAGCCAGAGCGTCTCCCCCTGCGGGCAGACGATCCGGAAGCTCACGCCTTCTTCGTAATCGCTCTCCAGCGCGGGGAGCACAGCCGATGAACCGTCCGTAAACGTGACGGTGATCGACTCCGGCAGCGCGAACGCCACAGGTTCCGGCGTGACGACGCCGTCCTTTGTCGTTTCCCGCACCTGGATCTCGGGTTTGAATTCCGCGGGCAGCGCAATGTCTGCGATCAGATCGTCCACGGAAATGAACTGCAGCGTCAGCGTCTCCACGCAGCCGAAGGCATACGTCTGCACGGTGTGCGCGCCGCCCTGCATAAGATCCGTCTCGCACGTAAAATAGAGATCTGCCCCGTAAACCTCGCCGTTCGCGAAGGTCGCGCTCCAATAAAGCGGCGCCGGGCCGTCGTGGAAGAAATAATAATCCTGCGTTGCGGTTTTTCTATGCTCAACGTCCTGCCAGGTGCGGTAAGCGTCCTGTGTCTGCGCCTGCGTCTGCGGCGGCGCGAGCGCGGTCAGCGCGCCGAGCGGCGTGACGGTGATCGTTGCCGCTTCGTTGTACTGCTCAGGCAGCGTCGGATTGCGCCAGGCGATGATCAGCTCTTCCCCTTCGTCGAGCGCAATCGCCTCCCCGCTGACGGTTTCGGAGGCGACCGACGTCCCATCGGTCACGCTGTAATAATCCAGCGGGCCGATCACGTTCGTAGTGCGCACGATCGCGAGCAGCGGCTGCGTGCCCTCCGCGCTGACCAGATAAACGCCGTCCTCCGGCGCAAGGAAGGAGGCGCAGACCGCAGTTTTCTTGACGTTCACGGCATGCGTGCCGGTCTCCCACTGCGCGACGCAGGTCGCCCGCAGGCCTTGCGGATCAGTGCAGCTGTAAGGCCCGGTCCAGAGCTCAAGGGTGTCTCCGGGCTGCGCGCAGGCAGCCTGCGCCGCCGTCGGCGCGCAAAGCAGAAGCGCTGCGCAAAGCAGCAGGGCAAACATCCGGCGAAGGGTTCTCATGGCAGTTTCCTCTTTTCTTTTTTTCTACTTTTACAGTGTGGAAACCGTTTCCTTTTGTTGCAGCCCGTTCCGGATTATTTTTCCGCGTTCGGGCTGCCGTAACAATCGTATTCGACCGTTTTCCAAAGCAGAAAAACGTCCGCGCCGTCCAAACAGTAAGAATCGCCCGTCAGCCGGTCCTTTGCGGGCGCTTCTTTGAAGCCCGCTTCCGCGAGCTCCGCGGCAAAGGCCGCCGCCATCTCCGGCGTTTTGAACGTAATGCGCGCGCCGATCCGGACTTCTTCTCTCGGCGCGGCGAATTCCGTCAACTGCCCCTTGCGATAGCCGTCCATCAGCCAATGGGTTTCATACGGCCGAACATCCGTCAGATACGTTGCGCCGCCGTCCCGCGAGGTGCGGAGCTCCATCGACATCTGCAGCCAGTCGCTCGTTTCCGGCACGGCAAACTGCCGCAGATCCTCCTGCGCGCCGGTGCAGGCGTCGGCGGGCGCCGTACACAGGCAGATCTCCCCGCCGAGGAGCAAATAGCCGTTCTGCCCCTTGCGCATCTGAATCAGCCACGTCTTGCCCGCATAGGAAAATGCGATACGCACCTGATCGAGATACATCGCAGATTCGGGCGGGCGCAGCTTGTCCGCCGCGCCGGATTCCGATTGCAGCTGCCAGCAGTCCCTGTCGTTCGTATAATACAGCGTATCCTCCAGATAGGGATTCCGCATCAGGGCGTGCCGATCCGCCCGCGCGGTCGTCCCTGTCGCCGTCGCCGCTGCGGGGCGCGCGACCGCGGTTTCCCTTTGCCCGGCTGTTGCGCGCGCCGCCGTGATCCGGGCGATCGAAACCGTTGCCGGTCGGCCGGCGGATTTCGTTGCCGCCGCGGACGTTGCGGCTTCGGCAGCGGTCTGCTGCGTCGCGGTCTGCGTGATCTCCTGCGTCGCTTCCGGCGCAAAGTGCCGGCCCGCGGCCATGCGCGCAAAGACAGCGCCCGCGAGCAGCGCGAACGCGGCCAGGCCGACGATGACTGTGTTTTTCATATGGATGCCTCCCGTTCCATCCCGAAGCCCCCCCCCGCCCGGAATGCAGATTCGGCCGCGCAGCGCACCCGCTTCGCGCCCTTCGCAGTATCAGTGCGCAAATGCAGCCGGATTGTTGCAGCGCGGGGCGCACGGCGATGCTTTTCTTCCCCGCGGCGGCGGATAAATTAATTCCTGTTTTTTTAAAAAAGCTATTGTTGCCGCTGCGTTTTTATTGTATAATAAAGGCAGAATACACGGAAGGGATGGCTGTTTGTTATGAAAAATCCGAGATTTACCGTTTCCTACGCCTGCGACGGGCAGGATTATACGATCTACGCCGCGCAGAATACCCATTATGTGATCGAGCACGAGATCACGGAACGCGGCGTCACCGCGCGTCTGCTGCCGCGCGCGCGCCTGACGCTCAAGCGGATCGACCTGACGTTCGATTACGATTTCAAGCCGGAGGATCTTTTCTTCGGCAACGGCTATCAGGCCTGGACCACCACGCGCGAATACGGCCGCAAGGATCAGATGAAGGGCATCACGAAGCTCGCGGCGCCCGGCTTCCTGCACATGCTCGCCTCCACCTCCGGCGACGCGCGGTTTGTCAAAACGCCGAAGGCGCCCGGCGAATTCTACAGCCACACCTACACCTATATCAAAAACCGCAATGATCTGCTGCTGATCGGCTCGCTGACCGAGCGGCAGGGCTTCACCGTGATCTACGCCGATATGAACAAGGGCACGCTGACCATCAGCAAGGACGTCGAGGGCGTCACGATCACCGAGCCTTATGACCTGATGGACATTGCCATCGAACGCGGCGGCTATGACGAGGTCTTTGACGCCTACTTCAAGCGCATGGGGCTCTCCGCGCCGCGCATTCGCCATATGTCCGGCTACACCTCCTGGTACAACTACTTCCAGAAGATCAACGAAAAGATCATTCTGCGCGACCTTGACGCGCTCGACCGCGCCAAGGACAGCGTTTCCATCTTCCAGGTGGACGACGGCTATGAAACCTTCGTGGGCGACTGGCTCGATCACAACGGCGAGCGTTTCCCGCTGGGCATGGACTACATCGCGAAGAAGATCCACGAAAAAGGCTATATGGCCGGCATCTGGATGGCGCCGTTCAGCGTACAGCGCACCTCCCGCACCTATAAAGAGCATCCGGACTGGGTCATCCGCGACCGCCGCGGCCTGCCGATGCTCGGCGTGGTCGCCTGGGGCGGCGCCTACACACTTGATATTTATAATGACGATGCGCGCGCGTATATCAAATCCTTCTTCAACGTCGTGCTCAATCAGTGGAACTATGACATGGTCAAGCTCGATTTCCTTTACAGCCAGTGCATGGAGCCGCGCAACAACAAATCCCGCGGCACGATCATGTGCGAGGCGATGGAATTCCTGCGCGAGTGCTGCGGCGACAAGCTGATCCTTGGCTGCGGCGTGCCGCTGGGCGCGGCCTTCGGCTATGTGGACGCCTGTCGCATCAGCTGCGACGTCGATCTGAAATTCGCCGGCAAGATTTACAACAAGCTCCACGTCAACAACGAGGTGCCCTCCGCGCGCAACGCGATCAACAACGCGATCTTCCGCCGCCATCTCAACGGCCGCGCCTTCTGCAACGATCCCGACGTCTTCTTCCTGCGCTACAGCAATCTGGAATTCAACATCGAGCAGAAACTCCTGCTCGCCGGCGTCAACCACATTTTCGGCGACGTGCTCTTTGTTTCCGACAACGCCGAGGAATACGCCAACAGTGACTGGGCGGTGCTGAAAAAGGCCTTCTCCGAGAGCGATCTCAAGGTTGTTTCCGCCGATTATATCAGCGACGACCGCATTCTGGTGGTGCTCGAGGATCAGGGCGAGGAGAAAACGCTCCACATGGATCTGAGCACGGGCGAGAGCAACATCAAGGAGATCCTGCGTTTCGAACGATAAGGAAGCTGACGGCGCCTGTTTTGCGGTTTCGCTTGACTGCGCCGTCTTTCTTTTGCTAAAATAGGACAACGATTCCGAGGAGGGACAAGCGATGAAAAAAATCCTCAGCATTCTGCTGTGCGCCGCGCTGCTGTTTGCGCTGACGTCCCCCGCCTTTGCGCTCGAGCGCGCGGACGGGCTGCATTTTCGCGCGGACGGCACTTTCAAGATCCTGCATCTGACCGACACGCAGGATGACCACCATCCGTGCGCCGACATGCTTGCGCTGGTCAAATCAGCCATCGAAACCGAGCAGCCGGATCTGATCGTCTTCACCGGCGATCTGGTCGAGGACTGGCGGGCAGTCGACGGCCTGACGGACGACGATCCGCTGCACGAGGGCGTCTGCGTTTACAAAGACCTCAGCCGCAAGGAACTGGATCTCACGGCCACACGCGCAAATGTGGAAGCGGCAAGCGACGCCGTGCTTTCCATGCTGCAGGCCTCCGGCATCCCCTTTGCGATCACGCAGGGCAACAACGACTACAAAGCCGGCTACTCCAACGAGGACTGGCTGCAGCTCTACAGCCGCTATTCCAACAACCTCACCTTTGATGAAAGCGACGACGCGCTGGGCAGCATCGATTACCATCTGGAGATCAAGGGCAGCAGCGGCGCGACCGTCTTCAACCTCTGGATGATGGACACCGGCCGCAGCGGCATTGACGCGCAGTCGATCGCCTGGTATCAGTCGGCCGCCGCCGCGCAGACGCAGGCCAACGGCGGCACGCCGATCCCCGCCATGGCGTTCCAGCATATCGAGCCGCAGGATATCGGCAATCTGTTTGTCCCCTGCTCCCCGTTTGACGACGGCGCGCGCTGCACGGGCGGCAAATTCTACCGCCTGGATTCCGATCGCGCGTTCGGCACGCCGTTCTACGCATGGGAACCTTGCGAACCGAGCGCGGAATTTCAGGCCTGGAAGGCGCAGGGCGACGTCATCGCGGCCTGGTTCGGCCACGAGCATGTGGAGGGCTTCTCCGGCAATGTGGACGGCATCGATCTGGGCTTCACCTACGGCTGCGATTACGCCAAGGCCGGCCCCTACGGCTACCGCGTGATCACGCTGCGCGAGGAGGATCCCGCCTGCTACAGCTCCGCCCTGGTCGGCATTTCCGACGGCCTGCGCGGCAGTCTGCTGGAGTTCATGCTCGATTCGTCGCCGCTGTTCCCGCGCGTGACGACCGGGCTGCGGATGCTCAGCGCTATGCGGAATTTCATGATCAGCATGTTCTCCGCCGTCGTCAGCCTGTTCTAAAGCAGAAAACAAAACAGAATCGAACAAAAAGCCCTGATTGCGGTCGGATCGATGCAATCAGGGCTTCTTCT
>JAFZNN010000064.1 GCA_017550895.1 Clostridia bacterium | reverse complement strand
TGGCCGCCGACATATACGACGGAGCGCCCCACGCCGGCCACGGTGGCTGGACGTGGTACACCGGCGCGGCGGGCTGGATGCTGCGCGCGGCGTGGACGGGCCTTCTGGGCCTCGAAAAGCACGGCGACGCGGTGAGCATGCGCGCGCTGCTGCCCGCCGAATGGAACGAGGTTTCAGCCGTGCTGCGCGCGGGCCGTTCGACCTACACGCTGACCTCCTCCCGCGCCTGCGCGGAGGTCCGGCTGGACGGCGAGCCCTGCACGGACGGTGTGATCCGCCTCGTGGACGACGGCGCGCAGCACCGGGCCGTGTTTCCGGCGCGGGCGGGGGAGCAGGGGGAAGGGTGAGACAGTCAGGCCGGTTTTAATTATGGTCCCTCGACAGCAACGCGCCCCGGCGATTTTTCGCCGGGGCGCTCGTTTGCGTTATGCGGTTATCTCAACCGAAGCCCTTACACGCCTCTGCGCTCGTTGCGCAGCTTTTCGTTCAGGGTCTGGTTGGTGACGCGGACGTGACCCTTGAGGGGCACGATCTTGGCGTCGATGGCGTCCAGGATCCAGCTGGGCTGCGGGAAGAAGTTCTCCTCCAGCTCGTGCGCCGGGGTGATCCAGTTGCGGCTGGCCACCACGGTGGGCGCGGCGTCGAGGTAGTCGAAGCCCATCTCGGTGATCTGGCGGGCCACTTCGCTGGCGAAGGAGCCGCGCTCGCAGGCGTCGGTCACGATGACCAGGCGGCCGGTCTTCTTCACGGACTCCAGCACCGTATCGTAGTCGAACGGCACCAGCGTGCGCGCGTCGATGACCTCGGCCTCCATGCCGTACTTGGCCTTGAGCTCGTCCGCCGCCTTCAGCGCGCGGTACAGCACCGCGCCGAAGGTCAGGATGGTGATGTCCTTGCCGGCGCGCTTGATGTCGGCCTTGCCGAAGGGGATCTCATAGTACTCGGCCGGCACGCCGCCCTCGTGGAACTGCTCGCCCACGTCGTAGATGCGCTGGCTCTCGAAGAACACGACCGGGTCGGTGCCCGCCAGGGCGCTGGCCATGAGGCCCTTGGCGTCGTAAGGCGTGGCCGGGAACGCGGCCTTCAGGCCCGGAATATGGGTGACCAGCGCGGACCAGTCCTGAGAGTGCTGCGCGCCGTACTTGGAGCCGACGGACACGCGGAGCACCACGGGCATCTTGATGATGTCAGCGGACATGGCCTGCCACTTGGCCATCTGGTTGAACACCTCGTCGCCCGAGCAGGCGAGGAAGTCGCAGTACATCAGCTCGACCAGCGCGCGGCCGCCCGCCATGGCGTAGCCAACGGCGCCGCCCACGATGGCGGATTCGCTGATGGGGGAGTTGAACAGGCGATGATACGGCAGCGCCTCGGTCAGGCCGCGGTACACGGCGAACGCGCCGCCCCAGTCGCGCACATCCTCGCCCCAGGAAGCCAGCGAGGCGTCCTTATAGAAGCGGTCGATGATAGCCTCGAACAGGCCGTCGCGCAGCTGATACACCTTGTTCTTGGAGACCGGTTTGCCGTCCTGGTCGAAGCCCCAGCGCTCCTTCTTGGCGATGGCCTGAACGCGCGGGCACTCCTCCATGGGGATGTTGACGTCCGGCTTGGCGTCGGGCGCGAAGGAC
>JAFZNN010000063.1 GCA_017550895.1 Clostridia bacterium | reverse complement strand
GAAAAAGTCAAGCGTCACCGCAGGATCCGCGCATCTGTTTACAATTCGATAACAAAACGCGGAACGGTCTTGACATGTCGGGCAGACATGTTAAAATAAGACTGTCCGAATGGGACAAACTGGAAACGGGAGGAACCAAACAATGAAAACCAAAGCAAAGCCCCTGCTCGCCCTGCTGCTCGCGCTGACGATGCTCTTCGCCGCAGCGCCGCTGACCGCCTTTGCCGCCGACGCAGGCGATACCGTCGTCTGGTCTTTCGGAGATGACGCGGACTCCTATGCCGTGCTCGGCGAAGCCGTGGTCGGCACGCAGACCGTAGACAAACCCTACAGCGGCTACCTTTTCACCGCGCCGGAAGCCGGCCTCTATCAGCTCACCGTGACGCAGAACGGGTCGACGGACGTCGGCGAAATGACGTGGTACGGCGTCACGAACGACCTGGCGGACGGCAAGGCGTCCACAGTCAAACCCCTCGACGTCCTTTGCGCCACCCCCGACGCAGAGGAATGGGAGAGTTTCTACAGCTTTGCGGCCGGCGAAACGCAGCTGATCGGCTTTGACGACCTGCCGGACGGCAAGCCGCTGCAGGTCACGATCACCTTCGTCGACGCGGTCGTATCCCTCACGCCCTATGAGCCGGCGGATACCTATGTCATCGACGCGTCCATCTGGCAGTATGAGGATTCGTCGTCTTCCGTCGACGTCGACCTGGCCTTCGCCGTCACGCTTGCAAAGGGCAAAACCTGCTATACCTATCCGGTCGTGACCGGAACGCTGCAGCCCGGCGACGTGACGCTGCAGGCGGAATTCGGCGGGATCACCTCGGAATTTACGCTCCACTGTGTTGCAGTCAGCGATGTGATCAGCGCCGTCGCGTTCCCGGAGGACTATGACCCGACCGTGGCGGAGTATTACAACGGCGACGCCTATCTGAAAAACGATTTCCCGACCGAACTGGTCGTCACCTTCCCCGACGGCAGCAAGAAAAGCTTCGATGTGGAAATCGGCGAGTGGTTCTTCGGCTATTTCTACTATGCGGATGTGGTCACGCCGGACGGCGTTTCCTTCTCCATCTATATCGACGCCTATTATGACGACGACAGCGGCGACTATCTGCTGGAGGCCTATGTCGGCGAAACAACGCTTGCAAAAGTGACCTGCCCCGTGGAGATTGCAAACCGCAGGGAGAACCTGAAGTATTTCTTCTCCTGCATGTCCTACGCCTTCACTGAAACCATGTCCGGCCTGCCTTACAACATTGCCTACGGATACGGCCTTGCCGGCATTTTTGAGGATCTCGGCTACATGTTCAGCTATATGCGCGAAGAATGCGCGCAGATCCTGGCCTATCTCTTCTGAAGCCGGATGACAGCAATCGCCTTCCCTGCCGCTGCGGGGAAGGCGTTTTTTCTGTTTCTGTATCAATGACGGATTGTCGTTGATCGGTATAAAGAAATCATCGTCCTCATAGAATCTGTCCGCCACCGCTTTACAAAGCGGCAAAAACCTGCTACAATATGCATGGCACATCTGCCATATTATTACTGTTTCAGGAGGAACACAGAATGAAACGCATCGCAAACGCCGCGCTCGCGCTGCTGTTGAGCGCGCTGCTGCTTCTGCCGATGTCCAGCATCGCGCTGGCCGGCGGCGACAGCTTCGAATGGACCTTTTCCGAGGAAGAAGTTATGAGCTACAATTATGTCGGCGTGATCGAAAACGGCGGAACGCTGACGGTCGATCAGCCCTTCAGCGCGGTCGAATTTACGGCGCCCGAAACCGGCTTCTACGCCATCGGCTGCGAACCGACCGGCGGCGAGAGTATTGACGCCTATATCACCTGGTACGGTGTTTCCGAAACCTATGCGGGCGGCGTCGCCGCAGGCGCCCGCGATGCCTGCCTCTTCTCTGACAATGCCGACTTTGAGGACGCCGGCTGGCGGCAGTATTATCTGGAGGCGGAGGAAACGATCGTGATCGGCGTTGACGATTTCGCCAGCCCGGACGGCAAGGCCACGTTTTCCGTCAGCGGGAGCTTCGACGTCACGGCGCTGAATGTCGGCACGCTGCAGGACGTCTATCTGATCGGAGATTCGATCTCGTCTTATGAGGAGAACGGCACGGAGTTCGTGAGTCTGTCTGCCGAATTCATCGCCACGACGACCGACGGCAACCGCCTGTACTGCACGCCCATCATCACGGGCAAGGTGGAAACCGGCGAATGCGCGCTGACCGCAACGATCGGCAGCGTCAGCACGGACCTCACCGTCAACTGCGCCACAGTCCGGGATTACATCGATCACATTGAGTTCCCGAAGGACTACGCGCCGACGGCCTATATGAGCGAAGACGGCGAGATCCTGCCGGATGCGTTTCCGGAATATCTGTTGGTCATCACGCCCGACGGCGCGGCGGTGCGCGTGGACGTGGAGTCGCTTGGCGACGTCGGCTTTGCGGAATACGCCGCAACGGACACCCTGACGATCGCAATCAACGTTTATCTCTGGTCCACGTTCGACGATCAGGGCAACGTCGATGAAGTCTCGATCGTTGCCGACGCCTGCAGCGAGGTGCTGGCCGAGCTGCCCATCGAATACAAAGAAGGCGGCAACGGTTTCTTTGCCCGGATCGCGGCCTTCTTCTCCAACCTGATCGCCCGCATCCGCGCATTCTTTGCCTCGCTTTTCGGCGGCCTTGCATGATCGCCGGACTGCTTTTCGACCCGGCAATTCTATAACACAAAAAGGACCTGCACCGAACGTGCAGGTCCTTTTTTCGAGTGATAATACTTATTGATTGTCGTTGTTCTTGATGATGTCGT
>JAFZNN010000062.1 GCA_017550895.1 Clostridia bacterium | reverse complement strand
GGCGTCGCCCGACCACATCACAGCCATGGCGGCCTCGCCCGCCACCATCTTGTCCTTGGTCTCGTCCACCAGGTAACCGGCCACGATGCCGTCGTCCTTCTGTTTGATGAGCAGGTCCTTCACGGCGTCCAGCGCCTCTTCGCTGTGGTCGTTCAGGGAGTAGCCCAGGTAGCGCAGGCACACGCCGAAGGAATCGCGGATGGAATCCAGCATGAACACATCGCGCTTGTACTGGCTGTCGAACAGCACGCCCCAGCTGGTGATCTCGCCGTCCACCTTCTCGGGATCGTACAGAATGCCCACGGTGCCCCACATGTAGGCCACGGAGTATTTCATATTCGGGTCATAGTCGGGCGTCTTGCACCAGTCGATCAGGTTGGCCGTGTTGGGCATCTTGCTCAGGTCGAGCTCGGCCAGCATGTCTTCCTTGATCATGCGCTCGATCACATAGTCGGAGGGGAACACCACGTCGTAGGCGCCGGAGCTCTTCTCCAGCTTGGCGAACATTTCTTCGTTCGTGGTGAAGTTCGTATACGTCACCTTGATGCCCGTCTCTTCCTCGAACATCCTGATGACTTCCTCGTCGATATAGTCGAACCAGTTGAAGACGGTCAACGTCTTCTGCTTCTCGCCGCAGCCGGTCAGCGAAACCGCCGCCACAGCCACCATCAGAACCAGCGCAACCAGGGAAACGATTCTCTTCTTCATCTTGCATGTCCTCCCGTAATCCGATTCTATTCAAGGGCCGAGCCCTGCAATAACATTATTGCGACCCGTCAGGAAACCTCTTCCAGCGCGCCCCGTTTGTTGACCACCAGCAGCAGCGCCAGCACAACCAGGAACATGATGGTCGACAGCGCGTAGATCGAAGGCTCGATGCCCTTGCGCGCCGCGGAGTAGATGACCATGGACAGGTTCTTGTCGGTGTAGGATGTAAAGTAGCTGATGACGAAATCGTCCAGCGACATGGTGAACGACAGCAGCGCGCCCGTGATCACGCCCGGCATGATCTCCGGCAGGATCACCTTGCGCACCGCCTGCATGGGCGTGCAGCCCAGATCGAGCGCCGCCTCGTAGAGGTTGTTGTCAGTCTGCCTGAGTTTTGGCAGCACCGCGAACAGAACATAGGGCGTATCGAAGGTGATGTGCGCCATCACCATCGTCCAGTATCCCAGCGGGATGTTCACGAACACGAACATCAGCATCAGCGACACGCCGGTCACGATGTCGGGCATGGTCATGGGCAGGTAACTCACCTTCATGAGCCACGCGGCCGGGCGCTTCTTCATCGCCTGTATGCCGATGGCCGCGCCGGTGCCGATGATCGTGGCGATGATTGTGGCGATCACGGCCACGGTCAGCGTCACCCAAAGCGCCTCCAGTATATCGCTGCGCTGCGTGAGCCGCACATACCAGTCGAACGTGAACCCGCCCCACTTGGCGCGCGAGCGCGAGGCGTTGAACGAGAGCACGATCATCACCGCGATGGGCGCGTAGAGGAAGGTCAGTATGAGCGCGAGATAGATGCCGCGAAACGTCTTTCTCATGTCACATCGCGCTCCCTTCGCCCTTGGGATCGGCCTTGTTCAGCAGGCTGATGGAGATGATGATGAGCACCATCATCACCAGCGACAGGCTGGAGCCGAAATGCCAGTTGTTCGATTCGAGGAACTGCTTGTCGATCAGATCGCCGAACAGCATGAAGTTGCCGCTGCCGAGGAGCCTCGAAATGGCGAACGTCGTCACAGCCGGCATGAACACCATCGTGATTCCCGATATGACGCCGGGCAGCGACAGAGGGAACGTCACGCGCCTGAACACCTGCGCGGGATTCGCGCCCAGATCCTCGGCCGCCTCGATTACGCGCTGATCCATTTTCTTGAGCGACGTGTGTATGGGCAGCACCATGAACGGCAGGAAATTATACACCATGCCCACCAGCACCGCGCCTTCCGTGCCGATCATCTGGATGGGATTGAGGCCCATCGCCTTCAGAACGGTGTTGATGATGCCCGAATCCTCCATCAGGCTCATCATGGCGTAAGTGCGCAGCAGGAAGTTCATCCACATGGGCAGAAGGATCAGCACGAACAGCGTCTGGTTTCTGTTGAAATCCTTGCTGGCCAGGAAATACGCCGCGGGATAGCCCAGCAGCAGACATATGGCCGTGCAGATCACCGCCAGGTAAAGGCTGCGCCACAGAATCTTCAGGTAGGTGTCCTTCCCCACCGCGGCCATGTTCGCCAGCGACAGCGCGCCGCTCGAATCGGTCAGCGCAAAGTACACCACGAAGATCATCGGGGCGATGGTAAAGAGCACCATCCACAGCGAATACGGATAGGCAAACCAGCTTCTCTTCACCTCACTGCCCTCCCGCCTTGTGCATGATGTGGATGTTGAACGGAACGATCGTGAGACCCACGCGCGTGCCCACGGGCTGCATGGTGGTGGAATGCACCTTCCAGGTGAAGGCGTCGGTGCGGATCATCATCTCGTAGTGGACGCCCTTGAAGATCACGCTGGTGACTTCGCCGGCCAGCTGACCCACGTCCTCGCCCACCACCATCACGTCCTCGGGCCGCACGACGATGTCCACCGGTTCGTTGGGCGCGAAGCCCTCGTCCACGCAGGGGAATTCCTGACCGAACATCTCGCACAGGTCGTCTTCGAGCATCGTGCCGGAGATGATGTTGCTCTCGCCGATAAAATCCGCCACGAAGGCGTTCTTGGGCTCATCGTAGATGCGCTTGGGATCGCCGATCTGCTGGATGCAGCCGTGGTTCATGACCACGACCGTGTCGGACATGGTCAGCGCTTCCTCCTGGTCGTGCGTCACGTAGATGAAGGTGATGCCCAGCTGCTGCTGCATGCTCTTGAGCTCCAGCTGCATCTCCTTGCGCAGCTTGAGGTCCAGCGCGCCGAGGGGCTCGTCCAGAAGGAGCACCTCCGGCTCGTTCACCAGGGCGCGG
>JAFZNN010000061.1 GCA_017550895.1 Clostridia bacterium | reverse complement strand
CGAAACTTTCAGCTTGTATTTCCTGTAAACATAGTCCTGAATCTCTTGATAGGTCGCCTTTGCTTCTGCGGCAGTCAGATCAAATTTATCAAGATTTATATCAATATCAACAGTGAATTTCGGCTTTTGTTGGGACAATAGGACCACCGTCTCGACGTGATTCGTATGCGGGAACATATCGACCGGGGTGATGGAGCGCACGGCATAGCCCTTTCTGACAATCCGGGCGAGGTCGCGCGCGAGGGTTTCGGGGTTGCAGGAGATATAGACAATACGCTCGGGCTGCAGGGCGGCGAGCGCTTCAATGAATTTGACGCTGCTGCCGGCGCGCGGCGGATCCATAAAAACAACGTCCGCCGTTTCGCCCGCGGCGGCCAGTTCCTGCATGAAATCGCCGGCGTCCGCGCAGTAGAAGCGGGCGTTCTGCGCGCCGTTGCGTTTCGCGTTGGCGATCGCGTCGCGCACGGCCTCGGGATTCAGCTCCACGCCGATCACCCGCCCCGCCGTCTTCGCCGCGACCAGGCCGATCGTGCCGATGCCGCAGTAGGCGTCGATCACGGTCGTGTCCGCGTCGAGCTGCGCGAGCGCCATGGCCTTGCCGTAGAGCTTCTCCGTCTGCACGGGGTTGATCTGATAAAAGGACTGCGCGCTGATGCGGAAGGTGCAGCCGCACAGCACGTCTTCAATATACCCCTTGCCGAAAAGGACTTCCTCCCGGTCGCCGAGCACGAGATTGGTATCCTTCGGGTTGATATTCAGCAGCACCGTCGTGATTTCCGGATGGCGTTCCAGAAGCGCGGCGGTGAATTTCTTTTTCATCGGGAAATAGCTGCGCGCGCCCACGAGCACGACCATGACCTCGCCGGTGGCAAAGCCGCGTTTGACCAGCACATGGCGCAGGAAGCCCGTGCGCTGGTCCTCGTCATAGACCTGCACACGGAACTTCGGCAGCAGACTGCGCACGGTGACGATGATCGCGTCGGCGATTGCGTCCTCGATCATGCAGCTGTCCACGGCGACGATGCGATGCGTGCCGGACTGATACACGCCGGAAATCACCTTGCCGCCGCGCGTGCGGCCGAAGGCGGCCTGCACCTTGTTGCGGTAGTGATACGGCGTTTCCATGCCGAGGATGCGGTCGACCTTGCCGAATTTTTTCAGCAGGATTTCCGCGCGCGCCTGCTTCCATTTCAGCTGGCGCGGATAGGGCAGATTCTGCAGCTGACAGCCGCCGCATTTTTTCGCCAGCGGACAGGCGTCGGGATTCGTTTTCAGATTGGATGTCTGTGACACGGCCGATCAAGCCTCCAGCAATGCGTCGATCGCGCGCAGGTAGCCGTCGAAGCCAAGGCCGATGAAGGCGCGGCGGCAGGCCATGCCCGCATAGGAAACCTGACGGAACGGCTCGCGCGCGGCAACGTCGGAAATATGCACCTCCATGGCGGGCAGGTCCACGGCCTTGAGCGCGTCGAGGATGGCGATGCTCGTGTGCGTATAGGCGGCGGGATTGATCACGATGCCGTCGAACTGCCCAAGCGCGGCCTGGATTTCATCAACGATCGCGCCCTCGTGGTTGGACTGAAACAGCTTGACCTCCACGCCTTTTTCGGCGGCGTAGCCCTCGATCAGCGCGCAGAGCGCGGCATAGCTGCGGTCGCCGTAAACGTCCGGCTCGCGCACGCCGAGCAGATTCAGATTCGGGCCGTTGATCACTAAAATGCGCATGGCGAATGCTCCCTTCGGATTAGAATGCGCGCTGGGCGATGACCGGCAGCGCGCCGAACAGATTGCGGAAGAAGGCGACCAGCTTCTCGAAAAAGCTGTCGGGAACGTCGATGGTTTCGATCTCACTCTCCGCAAGGACGGTTACGTCGCTGCCGTCCGCGCCGATCAGCTTCGCCTGCACGGTATAATCCGCGGTCGCCTTTTCCACGGTGCAGGTTTCGCCCGTATTAAATGGATTGTCGTTGACAAACCACAGGATCACCGCGCCGTCCGGCGCGTCGGACGTCGTCGCCGTAAATATCATCGTGGTTTTAAACTTCACTTTTCTGGTCGGCGTGTAATTTTTGATTTGAATGGTCGGCTGCGCTGCGGGCGGCGTGTCGTTTTTCTGCCAGACGGCATAGAGCGTCGTGTCGGCGTTGAAGGTGTAGGTGCCGCCGACGGCATAGGCCGCGGTCGCTGCGGCGGGGTCGTCCGCCCAGCCGAGCAGCGTATAGCCCGCCTTTGTCGGCGCGGTCAGCAGCTGGAAGGGCGCGCCGTGCGCGACCCTGGTGTTGACCAGCTCGACGCCGTCGGAAATCAGACGCAGGGTGTATTGATTCAGCGTGAAGCTGCCGCGGAAGGTCAGATCCTTCGCGGGCATGGCGGCGGGGACTTCCGCGTCCCAGCCGGAGAAGGTAGAACCCTCTTTTTCGGGCGTCGGCGGGGTCAGGGACGCGCCGAACAGGACGGTTTCCGTCTTGTATTCCGCGCCGTCGACGATCCAGGTGACCGTATAGCTGTTCGCTTTGAAGACCGCGGTAAAGGTCAGATCCTCGGCGGGCATCGTCGCAGGCACCTTCGGCGTCCAGCCGTCAAACGTATAGCCCTCTTTCTGAGGAATGCGCGGTTGCCAGACGGGATTGCCGTAAGGGATCGGGCCGCTGCCGATGCTCTGCCCGTCCACGAGATAGATCACGGTGTATTCGATGGGCGTGTAGACCGCCTCGATCGTGATATCGTGCGCGGGGAGCGTGTAGGTCGGCCAGGCGCCGGTATGCCCTTCCTTCTTGGGCACGTCGGGCAGCGTGATGGATTTCTGCCCGTAAACAAACGGGATCTTCGCGATGGCTGCGCCGTCCGCGATGATCGTGGCGTAGTAGGTGTTTTGCGTGTAGACGGCCTCGATCGTCAGATCGGCGGTGCCGAGCGTGAAGGGCTGCCAGACGCCGGTATAGCCGGTTTTCTCCGGCACGGCGGGCGGGGTGATGCTGTCCGTCAGCACGGTGAACGGGATCGCTTCACCCACCTGCGCGCCGTCGGCCATAAAGGTGGCGTAGTAGGTGATCGGTTTGTAGATCGCTTCAATTGTGATGTCCTGCGCGTTCAGGATATACGGCGACCATCTGGCAGTGTAACCGGGTTTTTCCGGCACGTCCGGCTCGCGAATGGATTCCTGCGTCGCAGTGAAGGTCTCGGTTGCGTAAACCTCGCCGTCGACAACGAAGGTGGCGGTGAGAGTATAATGGAGACGCGCATTTAAAAGGCGCTCATTATTGCTGCCAATCGTGATCTTGTTCCATTCCGCTTTGGTGCCTTGATAATAGACGTCCGTCAGCCCAGTGCAGCAGGAAAATGCACTGTAATTAATACTCGTGACACTGTCCGGGATCGTGACGCTCGTCAGCTTTGTGCAGTAGTAGAACGCATAACCGCCGATACTTGTGACGCCGCTGCCGATCGTGACCATCGTCAGTCCAGTGCAGTTGTAGAATGCTTCAAGGCTGATGCTCGAAACACTGCCAGGGATTGCTATGCTCGTTAGCCCAGTACAGCCGAAAAATGCACAAGACTCAATGCTTGTAACACTGTCCGGGATCGTGATGTTTGTAAGTTCGTCGCAATATGCGAATGCAGATTCCCCAATGCTCGTAACGCTTCCATCCGCAGGAATAATGCTTGTTTTACAGCCAAATACTAAGGTTTTGCTTGCTGTTTCAATCAAGCAGTTTCCAGCACTATGATAAACCGGGTTATCCTCTGAAACTGTGACGCTCGTCAACCCGTCACAAAATTCGAATGCATGGTCTATGCTCTTGACGCTGTTACCTATCGTGATGCTCGTCAGTCCAGTACACGATCCAAATGCATTATATCCGATGCTTGTTACGCTATCAGGTATCATGATACTCGTCAGCCCGGTGCAACCTTGAAAAGCCTCATAACCGATATGCGTCACACTTTTTCCAAACGTGATACTCGTCAGCCCTAAGCAGTTGCGGAATGCTTCATCTTCAATGCTAGTAACACTATCAGGAATTGTTGCATGTGTCAGCCCGGTGCAGTCGATGAATGCTGAAGATCCCATACTCGTAACACTGTCCGGGATTGTCACCTGTGTCAACCCAGTACAACCGCTGAATGCTGAAGATCCAATGGAAACAACACTCTCGGGCATCGTGACGCTGGTAAGACGGGTGCAATTCTCGAAAGCGTTCTGATCAATCCTCGTCACGGGAAGGCCTTCGAGCTCTGCAGGGATTGCCAAGTCGCCACTCGCATACGTATTGCAATAAACGATCTTGATCTGCCCGTCCTCTTTTTGATAGGAAAGATCGCCGTATGTTTCCGCGTGTGCTTTCACTGCGAAGACCGCAGAGGAATACGGCAGCTCCTGCCAGACAAAGCCGCTCAGCGGCGCAAGGCCGAGCAGCAGAACGGCGCAAAGCAGACAAGCCAGCAGCCGGTGCAGTTTCGTTTTCATATTCATTCTCCGTTCCTCTATGATTTTTGACGCGCGTACGCGCTATTTTATGTTTAATTCAGTATAGCATAAACGCCCCGCCTGCGCAAGCGAAAATCCGGTTTTTGTCGGAATCCCGCGCCCCCGCCCCGTTCGCAGATGCGCGGAGAACGCCGTTCCCCCCTTTTCATCAGGAATCCGGCGTGAGAGAGGAGGAATGCCGGCCGGGCGCGCTTGTAGGGAACGACGTCTCGGCGGTGCCGTGAAATCCGCACAAACCACCGGCAACGATTTGTAGGGAACGTCCTTCGGACGTTCCGACCGCGCGTTCCGCGCGGAATAATACATTGTCATTTCAAGTTATGCGCCTGCGGGGCATGCGGAGCGACGGAACGTCGCTCCCTTCAGTGATTTTTCCGGTTTGTTGGGAACGCATAGTATGCATTCCACCCCGGCGGCAACCGTGCATTTCACGCGCACCCCGGCGCATTTTTGCCGTTCCCGGCGCGGAAGGATTGACATTTTGACGGAAATGTATTAGAATAGCATCCGGCGTCCGCTGCGGGCGCGCGAAAACCGTATTTCCGGGTGTAGCTCAGATGGTAGAGCGCGTGGTTTGGGACCACGAGGCCGCTGGTTCGAGACCAGTCACTCGGACCATGAAAAAACCTCGTCTCTGGACGAGGTTTTTTCAACGAAGTGTGCCGTTCGGCACGAGAAGTGCGCTGCGCGCGTGAAACTGACCTGCGGTCCGTGAAGTGCCTGCGGGCGTGGGTGGCACGCTTCACTTGCGCCGCAGGCGCATGCTTCACAAAACAATACCCTAAGCAGCGCCCCTGCATCACAGTCAAACAGCACCCGGACGGCGTCATGCGCTCAGTCCGGGTGCTGTTCTGTTTCTTCCTGCGCGCCGGCCGGCGCCGGGCGGTTCTGGCGTCTGCCGGAGGTCGCGGCAAACGCCGCGAGGGCGGCAAGCACGGCAACGGCCACTCCAATCAAAACGGTCTGATAGGTTCGCCCCTTTGCGTTGATCCGCACGCTCTCCGGCGGGATGCCTGTCGTCGGCTCCGCGGTGACATAGACCTCCGACACGACCACAACTTCCCGCACAGGCTCCGTTTGCGCTTCGCCTGCATCGGTTGGCGCTGCTTCGGTCGGCGCGGCCGCGGCCTTCGTCGTTTTCTCTTTCGTCGTTTTCGGCATGGTTGTCATGCGCTCGGCGGTTGTCGCTTCGGTCGTCGGCGCGGCGGTCGTGCGCTTCGCGGCCGTGTAATTGTAGGGATAGGTATAACTGACCGCACCTTGCTTGAAGTATAATGTCTCTGTCGTGGCTGCTGCGGTTGTTTTGTCGCGGGCGGTTTCGTCCTCTGCTGCCTCATAATCGCCATATGCATGCGTGTTCGGCTTCTGCCCTGCGCCGGTTTCGATCAGGAAGGCGTAGCGATTGGAGGGAACGCCCTGCGCGTCGAAAAAGCGCACGGAAACCGGCAGCTCCGCGGGCAGGCCCTCCTTGACGCCGACGCACATTTCGCACACGACGCCGTGCTGCTCGTTGACCGCGATCGCGCCCTCCACGCTGTAGAGATAGGGATCCGGTGATTCCGCCGGCTGCGAGACAGTAAAAAGAATCGACGCGGCGTCGTCAACGGTCAGGATGACGCCCGCATTGGCGTTCTCCTGCGTGATTGCCGGGTCGATATACATGAAACAGAGGAAAACGCGCTGCGTTTCCAGATCAGTCAGATACTTCACAAGGCCAAAGTTGACGCCGCTGTTGGTTTCACCGCTCACGAGCTTGATTTGCGTGGCGCCGCGCCACTCGGAACCGTTGTCAACGCCGTCGAGCCTCGGCAAAGCAAACGCAGGGATCATCAGCAGCAACGCGAGCAAAAGCGCAAGAACGCCCGCCGCAGCACGCCGCATAACAACCCCTCCTTCTCCCTTTTCTTCGATGGTTTCAATCTATCACCGCTACCCGCCGCTGTCAACACCTTTTTGCAAAAAAGGTGAAAAAACAGCAAAAAAAGATGAAAAAACAATAAAAATTGAAGATAATTTGCTGATTTAGAATAATTAGTCGTGGATCCGAGTTTAGAACCCGTCCGACAAAAAGAAACACAACCCGAACGTCCTGCCGATCTGGAGGATGTTCGAGTTATGATCTTCTGGCGCCTCAAATAGGACTCGACTCGCGCGCTGCGGCGCTTGGTCGCTCGCGGTCACGACAGTCCACCGGACTGTCGCTCTGTACCGCTCGTCCTTCGAGTCCTTTCCACACCAAAACGATTCGCCCCACGGTAAAACCCGTGGGGCGAAATCATGGCGCCTCAAATAGGACTCGAACCTATGACCCTGCGGTTAACAGCCGCATGCTCTACCAACTGAGCTATTGAGGCAAAAAAGGTGTCGGCGTCGACCTATCTTCCCGGGCCGCTTCCAGCCAAGTATTTTCGGCACTGTT
>JAFZNN010000060.1 GCA_017550895.1 Clostridia bacterium | reverse complement strand
CATTTCTGGCATCTGCGCTATCCCTTCAAGGACGGCAGCGGCTACCTGCAGCTTGCGACGACCCGCCCGGAGACGATGCTGGGCGATACCGCCGTCGCGGTCAATCCGAATGACGAGCGCTACACGCATCTGGTCGGCAAGACGCTGATCCTGCCGATCGTCCACCGCGAGATCCCCGTGATCGCGGACGATTATGTGGAAATGGATTTCGGCACCGGCGTTGTGAAGATCACGCCCGCGCACGACCCGAACGACTTCGAGGTCGGCAAGCGTCACGATCTGCCCGTGATCAACGTGCTCACGCCCGACGCGAAGATCAACGAGGATTATCCGAAGTACGCCGGCATGGACCGCTACGAGGCGCGCAAGGCGATCGTTCAGGATCTCGAGGCCGAGGGCGCGCTGGTGAAGGTCGAGGATTACAGCCACAACGTGGGCACCTGCTACCGCTGCGGCACCACGGTCGAGCCGCGCGTGTCCCTGCAGTGGTTCGTCAAGATGGAGCCGCTGGCGGGCCCGGCGATCGAGGCGGTTGAAAACGGCGACATCCGCTTCATTCCGGACCGCTTCAATAAAAACTATTTCCATTGGATGCGGAATATTCGCGATTGGTGCATTTCGCGTCAGCTCTGGTGGGGCCACCGCATTCCGGCTTATTACTGCCAGGATTGCGGCGAGATCACCGTGCAGAAGGACGCGCCGGCCTGCTGCCCGAAGTGCGGCGGCAAGGTCGAGCAGGATCCCGACACGCTTGACACCTGGTTCTCCTCCGCGCTCTGGCCGTTCTCCACGCTCGGCTGGCCGGATGTCACCGACGATCTGAAGCATTATTACCCGACCAGCACGCTGGTCACCGGCTATGACATCATCACCTTCTGGGTGTCCCGCATGATCTTCTCCGCGCTGGAATACACCGGGCAGAAGCCGTTCAGCGACGTGCTGATCCACGGCCTTGTGCGCGACGCGCTGGGCCGCAAGATGTCCAAATCCCTGGGCAACGGCATCGACCCGCTGGAGATCATCGATCAATACGGCGCGGACGCGCTGCGCCTGACGCTCGCCACGGGCAACAGCCCCGGCAACGACATGCGCTTCTCGGATGAGAAGGTCAGCGCGAGCCGCAATTTCACCAACAAGATCTGGAATGCCGCGCGGTATATCCTGATGAATATCGACGGCTGCGACGTGCCCTGCGCGCTGCCGGAAACGCTCGCGCTCGAGGATAAATGGGTGGTCAGCCGCTACAACCGCCTTGTCAAGGAAGTGACCGAGAATCTCGGCAAATTCGAGCTGGGCATCGCGGTTTCCAAGCTCTATGATTTCGTCTGGGATGTGTTCTGCGACTGGTATATTGAGCTGTCGAAGATCCGCCTGCAGCAGGGCGGTTCTGCCGCGCAGGACGCAAAGCAGGTGCTCGTGTATATCATGAGCAGCACGCTCAAGCTTCTGCATCCCTTCATGCCGTTCATCACCGAGGAAATCTGGCAGACCCTGCCGCACGAAGGCGAATCGATCATGATTTCGCCCTGGCCGGTGTTTGATCCCGCCCTCGATTTCCCGACCGAGGAAGCCGAGATGCAGCGCATCATCACCGCGATCCGCGCGATCCGCAACCGCCGCGCGGAGATGAACGTCGCCCCGTCCAAAAAGGCGAAGGTGTTCATTGCGACCGCCTATCAGCCGACCTTCGAGCGCGGCGCGATGTTCATGCAGCGCCTTGCGAGCGCCTCCGAGGTGGCCGTGGACGAGAATTTCGAAATTGAAGGCGCGATCTGCATCGTGACGCAGGATGCGAAGATTTTCATCCCGCTGGGCGAGCTGGTCGATCTTGCCGCCGAACGCGCGCGGCTGGAGAAGGAGATCGCGAAGGCGCAGTCCGACCTGGAGTTCATCAACAAAAAGCTGCAGAACGAGAGCTTTGTGTCCAAAGCGCCGGCCGCCGTGGTGCAGGCGCAGCGCGACCAGGCCGAGAAATGCAAGGAAAAGCTGGCGCTGCTTGATGAAAGCCTTGCCAAGCTGAATGTGTAATTGACGAATCAGCGTGCTGCAGGAGCAATTTTGCAGCACGCCGATTTTAATTAGGAATTAGGAATGAGGAATGAGGAATGATCCGTAGCGCACGCATGTATGCGTGCCCTACGGTTGCCGTTGGTTTGTACGGGATGGTTCGCGGCGTCCCGCCGCGTCGGAACGTCGGAACGACGTTCCCTACCAAAAACCGCTTCATTCTTAATTTTTCATTCCTTATTATCATTATTGCAAAGGAAAATCACATGAACTACGAAGAATCCGTTGCTTATATCCATTCGCTCGAGGCCTTCGGCGTGCGGCCCGGGCTCGAACGCATCGCGGCGCTGTGCCATGCGCTCGGCGATCCGCAGAAGAGCCTGAAATTCGTCCACGTCGCCGGCACGAACGGCAAGGGCTCCACGTCGACCATGATCGCCGCCGCGCTGCAGGCCGCGGGCTATTCCGTGGGCCTGTTCACCTCGCCCTATGTGATCGATTTCCGCGAGCGCATCCGCGTCAACGGCGAGATGATCCCGCCCGAGCACCTTGCGGTCTGCATGACCGCCGTGCGTCTGGAAATCGAACGTCTGGCCGCGCAGGGGCTGCAGGTGACCGAATTCGAGGCGGTCACGGCGCTCGCGTTCCTGTATTTCGCGCTGGCGAAGTGCCGCGTCGTCGTGCTCGAGGTCGGCCTGGGCGGGCGCTTTGACGCGACGAACGTGATCGAAAAGCCGCTGGTCAGCGTCATCACGAGCATTTCGCTCGATCATACGGCGATTCTCGGCGACACGATCGAGCAGATCGCGGCCGAAAAATGCGGCATCATCAAGCCCTGCGGCGTGACGGTCTGCTATCCGAAGCAGCCGCCGGAAGCGCTCGCGGTGATCCGCGAAACCTGCGAAGCGCGGGGGAATGTGATGATCCTGCCGCCGGTGGAGTTTCTGAAAATCGAGCGCGCCGACCTTTCCGGCAGCGACTTTCGCTACCGCGATCTGGAAATCCATCTGCCGCTGCCCGGCGAGCATATGATCTATAACTGCGTGACGGCGATCGACGCGCTTTATAATCTCCGCGTTTTCGGCGTGTGCGCCTTTGACGATGCCATTCAGAAGGGCATCGCGTCCGTCGCCATGCCCGCGCGCACCGAGGTGCTCCGCCGCGAGCCGCTGATCCTGCTTGACGGCGGCCACAATGAAGACTGCGCAAACGCGCTTGCGGCTACTCTCCGCACGCAGCTTGCCGGCCGGCGCATCGTCGCGGTCTGCTCGCTGATGGCGGATAAGGATTATGACGCCTATCTGCAGCGCGTCGCGCCCTTTGCGGCGCAGCTGATCGCAACGCAGGCGCCCGTGCCCCGCGCGCTGGACGCGCAGACGCTCGCCGCCGCCGCCGCGCCCTATTGCCCGCAGTGCAGCGCGATCGCCGATCCGCTGGCCGCCGTGCAGGCCGGTTACCGCGCGCTGGAGAGCGACGACGACGTGCTGCTGGTCTGCGGTTCCTTCTATCTTGCCGGCGCCGTGCGCGAGGAACTGAAAAATTTATCCGCCCGCTAAAATCCAACAGAATCCACGGACAGGCTCCTTTATCCTAACCGATAAGGGAGTCTATTTTTTCAAAGGAGGATTGCAATGTCGGTGAAAATCAGTTCCGCGCGGCAGCGTCTGACGATCGCGCTGGGCGGCGAGATGGATCATCACACGGCGGCGGCCATGCGGCTGGAAGCGGACGCGGCGATCGAGGCGAAGCTTGCGCCGCAGGTGCGTCTGGATTTCGGCGCGGTGACGTTTATGGACAGCTCCGGCGTCGGCTTTGTGCTCGGGCGGTACCGTCTGGTTCACAGCTACGGCGGGCGGGTCGAGGTCACGGGGCTGGATCCGCGGCTCTATAAAATGATGCGCATGGCCGGGCTCGAACGCTTTGTCACGCTGCGCAGGAAAGAGGGGAAGTCAGAATGAAGCCGATCAACGAAATGAAGCTGCAGTTTCAGAGCCATTCGGTCAACGAGGCCTTTGCGCGCGCGGCCGCGGCGGCCTTTGCCGCGCAGCTGGATCCGAATATCGAGGAGCTGGCCGACCTGAAAACCGCGGTCAGCGAAGCGGTGACGAACTGCATCGTGCACGCCTATCCGCGTTCGGTCGGCGTCATATTTATTTGGGCAGGATTGTATGCCGACGGAACGGTCAAGGTGCGCATCCGCGACCGCGGCGTCGGGATCCCGGATATCCGGCAGGCCATGGAGCCGCTGTTCACGACCCTCGGCGGCGAGCGCGCCGGGCTGGGCTTTGCCGTGATGGAGAGCTTCTGCGACCGCGT
>JAFZNN010000059.1 GCA_017550895.1 Clostridia bacterium | reverse complement strand
GCAGCACGGCGCTGAGCAGCAAACAAACGATCTTTTTCACAACACACACCTTCTCAGCAGATCAACGGATTTCAGCAGGCGGCAGGGAGCGCCGCGCAGCCTTGATTATCAATAACAGAAAAATTATACCACAGGTGCACGGGAAGAATCAATCTATTTTTGAAATTCCTCCCGCGAAACGCGGCGCAAAGGCGCAGCGCAGCCTTCTTCGGCGGACAATTTCGCCTTTCCCCTTTACACAGGCGCGCAATCGGATTATAATTGAATCAAATCAGAAAAAAGGCGGCGAATGAACATGAACGCAACCAAGGTTCCGGATCTGCAGCAGATGCAGCGCGAAGCGCCGGATCACATCAGATTCTACGACCCCGCGCAGACGCCGTTCGCGATCTACGGCGTGACGCCTCCCGACGAGAGCGACGACCGCTTTCGCAGACTGCCGCGTGAAACCGCCGCGCGCGTGAGCGACGTGACGGCGGCGCTGTACGCGAACACCGCGGGCGGCAGGATCCGGTTTCGCACGGACGCAAAGCATCTGCGCATCCGGGCGTTTCTGCCGAACCTGACCACGATGGCGCACTTTGCGCAAAGCGGGATCTCCGGCTTCAGCGTTTACGCCAAGGCGCAGGGCGGCGCGGACAGGTTCATGGGGATCTATGTGCCCGGGGAGCCGGTATTTGAAAGGGAATTCGATCTCGGCGCGCCCGAACTGAAGGAAATCACGATCTATCTGCCGCTCTACAACGACGTAAGCAGGGTGTATCTCGGTCTCGACCGCGACGCGCGCGTGCTGCCGGACGGCGGGTATCTTTATGAAAAGCCCGTCGTGTTTTACGGCTCGTCCATCACGCAGGGCGGCTGCGCGTCAAGACCCGGCGCGGACTACGAGGCCATGCTCTCAAGGCAGCTCGGCTTTGACTATGTGAATCTGGGCTTTTCGGGCGGCGCGAAGGGCGAAACGGCGATGGCGGACTACATCAAAACGCTGCCGATGCAGGCGTTCGTGATGGATTACGACCATAACGCGCCCACGCCGGAGCATCTGGCGCGCACGCACGAAGCGTTTTTCAGAATCATTCGCGCCGCGTGCCCGGCGCTGCCGGTGCTGTTTGTATCGCGGCCCTGCCCGCACCGGGATGAAGACAGCCGCCGGCGCTTTGCGATCATCCGCCGGACCTACGAAATCGCCGTGCGCGACGGCGACGGCAGGGTCCGGCTTGTCGACGGCGGGGACTTTTTTGCGTCCGCGGTCGATCTCAACGACCCGACCGTTGACATGACGCACCCGACCGACCTCGGCTTCTTTCTGATGGCGCAGGGGCTCGCGCCCGTGCTGCGGGAAGCTTTGAATCAAATCTGAAGGAGGCCTTGCGATGTACAGCCTTTCGGTCCCCGTGACCCTCGCCGCGTGTGAACGGTACGGCACGCAGCGCTATATCGAGCGGCTGCGGCAGATGGACGCTATACGCGTGATGATTTCCATCGGCAGCTATGAAACCGACGAAACCAAGCGCAGGAAGTCGCTCGATTCCCTGAAAAAAATCATTCTCGAATTCAGACAGGCGGGCTTTGAAACCGGCGTCTGGCTGTGGGCTTTTATGATCAAAGACGACAAGCAATACGCGCACATCACCAGCCCGAACGGCGGCGTCTGCGCGGATCAGGTCTGCCCGTCCGACAGCGCCTTCCGCAGCTTTGCGGCAAACTACGCGGCGGCGCTCGCGGCCTGCGGGCCGGATCTCATTCTCTATGACGACGATTACCGCTACGGCTTCCTCCCCTGCGGGCTCGGCTGCGCCTGCGAAAACCACAGGCGCTTCATGTCGGACGCGCTCGGCGGCGCGCCCCTGCCGGAGGATCTCGGCAAGGAGGTGTTCGGCGGCGGTGAAAACAAATACCGCTCCGCGTTCCTGCGCGCAAACGGTCACTTCATGAAGCAGTTCGCGCGTGAGATGCGGGCGGCCGTGGACAAGGTCAATCCGCAGATCCGCATCGGACTTTGCGCCTGCATGGACGTGTGGGATTTCAGCGGCGTGGCCGCGGATGAGCTCAGCCGCCTGCTCGCGGGGCGGACAAAGCCGCTGCTCCGGCTCATCGGCGCGCCCTACTGGAGCCCGAACAAGAGCTTCGGCTGCCGATTGCAGGATGTGATCGAGCTCGAGCGCATGGAAAGCGCGTGGTGCGAAGACGGCGTTGAGATCCTCTCGGAGGGCGACTGCTACCCGCGGCCGCGGTTTGCCTGCTCCGCCGCGCGGCTGGAGGGCTTCGACCTCGCGCTGCGGGCCGCCGGCGCGACGCACGGCATCCTGAAATACGTCTTTGACTACAGTTCCGACCCCGACTATGAGCGCGGCTACGTGGAACGCCACCTGGAAAACAAGCCGTTTTACCGCGCGATCGACGAATTCTTCCGCGGCAAACGGGGCGCGGGCCTGCGCGTCTATGAACGCAGAAACAAGTTTGCGCAGATGACCGTCGCCAAGCCCTATGACGGGAAGGACGACGTGCAGAATTATTTCTTCTCCGCCGCCGCGCGCCTTGCGGCCGGCTGCAGCCTGCCGACGGTCTATGAAGGCCCGGGCGTGGCCGGGATCGCGTTCGGCGAAAACGCGCGGGAGCTGCCGGAGGAGGCGTTCAAACGCGGGCTGATCCTTGACATTCGCGCAGCGGAGATCCTGCAGGCGCAGGGCGTTGACGTCGGCCTTGCAAGCGTCGGCGCAGCGGTTTCCGCGCAGGAGGAATATCTGCCCGCCCAGGACGTGTATTTCAGCCTGAACGGCGCTGAGCTTTTTGAAATCGAGGTGGCGGACGGCGCGGAGATTGAGAGCTTCGGCGTCGCGGACGACCGGCGCGTCATCGCCTCCTACCGCTATGAGAACGCGGACGGCCGGCGGTTTCTGGTGTTTGCCTTCGACGGCTATTTCGCGGGCGACCACGCGTTCCGGCAATATGCGCGCGCAAGGCAGATCACGCGCGCCGTGGCGTATTTCGGCAGCGCGCTGCCCGCTCTGCTCGCCGGCTGCCCAGAAGCCTATCTGCTGTGCAGCGAGGACGAAAACGAAAAAGCGGTGCTCGTGGGCAACTTTTTTGACGACGGCATTGAGAACGCGCAGATCGAAATCGGCGCGGGCTGGCAAAGCGCGGACTTCGCAAACTGCGCGGGCCGCCTGGACGGCAGCCGGGTCGTGATCGACCGCATCGCCCCCTTCGCCTGCGCGGCGTTCCGGGTGAAGAAATAAAAAACAACACACAAAGAAAAGAAAAACCCGCCGTCCGTGGGATGATCGTCGTCATCCGCGGGCAGCGGGTTTCTTTCGTTTCAGAATTCATCGCGCCGGTCAAAAAGCAGGCGCTCCGTTCGGGCCGGCAGCGGCCTGCTCTGTCCCCTGTTGCATGAAATCCCGGGCGGTTCAATCGTTCAGCGCGGCAAAGCGCTCCGCGACGTCGTCAATGCTGAATTCCGGATACCCCTTTATATAGGTGCGCACGATATCACAGAACGGCGCCGACCAGTGCGCGGGGATGTTTTCCTCCCCCGCGATCGCGCCGGCGATGCTGCCCGCCGTCGCGGCCGTGCAGTCGTTATCCAGGCCCAGACCGACCGCGCAGGAAATCGTTTTGCCGACGTCGTTCTGCCCGAGGTGCAGGGCGATCAGAATCAGGCAGGCGTTGTTGATTGTGTGCACGCAATGCATGCCCGGAAATTTTTCATCCACAAGTTGCCTGCCGGTATAGATGTCATCAATCGTCGGCAGCACCGACAGCGTCCATTCCATTGCTTTATAAAGTTTGCTCGTTTGCGGGATCTCCTGCATGCCGATTCTGACCGCTTCCACGCCGTCGTCACAGACGAAGGCGGCGGCGATCGCGGCGGCAAACAGCATTTCGCCGTAAATCCCGTCGCGCCGGTGCGTTAAATACGCATCCTGACAGGCGGCCTTTGCCGCGGCGTGCGGATCGCCCGCGTTGGCATAACCGAAGCCGTCCGCGCGGATCAGCGCGCCGATCAGATTGGAATAGGGATTGTTGTGCACCGCCGCCTCGCTTGCGGGGATCCCTTGCCGGAGATTCTCAAGCGCGATTTCCTCCGCGGTGCATGCCATGGGGAGGCAGTCTTTCCAGAAAGCGCCGACGTCGGCTGTGGTGAACGCTTTGCCGTAACGCTCCATGATCAGCAGCGACAGGAGCGTGTAGGTCACGTCGTCGTCGCGCGGACAGCCGCGCATCTCCTCGCGCTGCGCCGTCTGCCAGGTTTCGCCGTAATGCGTGCGCCACGGCTCGCCGACGGTTTTCCAATAGTCCGCGGGCGGGAACGCGCCGCCTTCATAAGCGGCTTTCTTCTGCATATCCGCAACGCTCCAGTTTTCCACCGGGATGCCGAGCGTGCAGCCGGCAAAGCGCCCGAGCAGCGCACCCTTGATTTTGGATTTCAGATTCTTTACGGGCTGTTTCGTGTTGCCGCCCTTTGAAAGCGCGACGATGGCGTCGTAATCATCCGGCGCATCGGCGTCGGCTGCCTGTGAAAGCAGGCGGTCCATCTGCGCCTGCGCGGCGGAAATCTGCGTTTCCACGTCTGCACGCAGCTGCGCAAGCGCCGCTTCCTCACAGTTGTATTCCGTTAAAAGATTGCTGTAATCCTGCAGCGTCTGCAGCTTCTTCATCAGTTCGCGGTAAGAAAGATAGGACATGCGGCCGGCCTCCATTGGTTGAGAACTTTCTATTGTATTATCATTCATTGTAAAAAGAATGCATTCGTGAACCGGCTTTTTCAAGCCGGTTGTATTTTTGAAATCAATCGCCAAATCGGAATTTGTTTCACTAAAACCAGTATTTATCGTGATTTTTCCATATAAACGTGTTCGTTGGTTCTGTTGTATTCACGAAAACCGCACTTTTTATAAACGCATATCGCCCTTCCATTTTCGGGATTAGCTCTCAAAACGATCTTCTGCAATCCGAATTGTTTAAAACCGAATTCCAAAAGCGCCCCAACGGCTTCGGTCCCGTATCCCATATTCTGCTTTTTTGCGGTTATGGCGATTCCGAGTTCCTTGACCGAATCACTGATCTCCATGAGTTCGATATTCCCGATAAAGGCCCCGGTTTTCTTCTCGATCATGGAAAAGATCACGGCTTTTTCTTCAAGCTTTTTACGTATCCATATGGTTTCGTCTTCCGCGGTAAACTGCCTGTCTCTTTTAGTTTTATATATAAACCTGTTGACGTTTTCGTTATCATTTATCATTATGAGGTAATCGTTTATCAAGAGTTCCGATATTTCGACAAAGCTGATCCTGTCAGATTCAAATATTTGTTTCAAGTTCTTCCCTCCGCAAATCCCGATTAGTTGAGCCAAGTATAAACCGGAAGTTGCCTGGCCTACTGCTTATCGTTTGTATCGTCTTCGCTATCATCCTTACCGTTGTGACCCAACACAAGGCCGAGGCTCAATCCTATGCAGAGTCCGATCGGCAGCCACAATCCGATGTTGCCGGTTGCTGCGCCGACGGCTGCTCCGATCGCAAGGCCGATGCACATACCAATTGCGAGTACGGACGAATGGTTGCTTTTTTTCTTTTTGTCGTTCATGTGAAACCTCCGCCATCCCGTTTGTCTGATTGTTCCGCAGTGTTTCCGGATTCTTCGAAGTCATCCATTGTGAAATCGCCCTGTTTGAACGCAAGGCCGATATATTCCATGCCTCCGCTGCGGCCGTTATACCAGATCCGCCATTCGTCACGCGTTTCGTCATAAACGGCGGATGGTTTATAGCAGGCATCCGCGTCCCACGAGCCTTCCGAAGGCGAAACCAGCGGATTCAGACGGCACCGGCGAAAACCGGCAACACCGTCCCGGGAACTTGCGCAGCAGATACAGGCGGTATGAATATCACGGTAACCGATATAGAAAATCAGATAGCCCAGGTCTTTGTGCGGCAGGACCTGACATCCGCCGATCCGGTCCTGTTCATATTCTTTTTCGGGATTCTTCGCAAAGACAGGATTCAGCGATCGCTTTTTCCAGTTCACCCCGTCTGCGCTTTCAGCATAGCACAACACGTTCGGCTCATACGTTTCGCCCGCACTGTACCACATTCTGTAAATACCGTTTTCATACAGCACGCATGGGTTCATAACAGACTGGCCCTCAAAAGGCGCTTCCGGGAAAAGCACCGGCGCTGTTCTGACGCGCCTGAAGTCAAGCCCGTTTTCACTTTCAGCATAACCGATATAGCTGTTGCCGTGCGCCTGACCTGTATACCACATTTTAAACAGGCCGTCGATCTTCAGCACGCAATTGCGGTTTACGATGTCTTCCCATCCCGTTGAAGCGTCCGGCGCGAGCGTCAGACGCGGGGCGCTCCACTGTATGCCGTCCTCAGAGAAAGAAACGGACAGAGAAGCGTTTTTTCGGGTGGAAAGATCCATGCGCAGCATCCCGTCCGGCTGCTTTGTAAGATAGACGTCAAACAGCGTTCCGATCTCCGGATCCCCGAAGATCGGGTTCCCAAAATATTTTCTGAACATGTCGTCCTCCTTCGTGTTGCGCCGCAAGACGTTGCAGAAACGTACTGACAGATCCCGATTTGCCGCTCTCTTTTTTATTCGTACGTTTATGAAATCAATCGGTCACGTCGACGTCGGAAATGATCATCAGCTCATAATCCGGATACATCGACCCGATTTCGGCATACAGCGTCTGCATCGCTTCGTTTCTTTCCACATCGAAGCTGACGACCACGTCGAATCGCATCGTCTTTTCCTCGGTGTCGGCATAGAAGCCGTGCATCTGCAGCGCCCAGTCGTGCGAGAGCACCGCCTTCTGAATCGCGTTGCGCATCTGCGCCGCTTCGTCGTCGGAGGTGTTGAACGAGTAGACGCCGATCCCGGTCAGGATGACGCCGGTTTTCTGAAACACGTCGACCTGTATTTTGCGGGTGACGCGATCGACCTCATCCACGCTCATCGTATCGGGCAGTTCGATATGGACCGACCCGTAGTTCTTGTTCGGGCCGTAGTTGAAAAGCGTCACGTCATACGCGCCGAGCACCTTGTCTTTCGCGCAGATGATCTCTTTCAGCTCTTTGGTCGTTTCCGCGTCCTCACGCTTTCCGATGATGTCGTTGAGCGTTTCGATCATCATTTCGATTCCGGCTTTGATGATGAATCCGGCGATCACAACGCCGACGTAGGCTTCCAGAGATACGTGCCAGATCAGATAGACGATCGCCGAGGCAAGCACCGAGGCGGAAAGGATCGCGTCAAACAGCGCATCCGAACCCGACGCGACAAGCGCGCCCGAATTGACTTTTTCGCCCTGCTTTTTCACATACAAGCCGAGAATCAGTTTTACGACGATCGCAACCGAAATGATGACGATCGCAACCGCGCTGTAATCGGCGGATTCCGGATGGATGATCTTCTTGACAGACTCCACAAGAGAGGTGATGCCCGCGTAAAGCACGAGGGCGGCGACGATCATGGAACTCAGGTATTCGATCCTGCCATAACCGAGTGGATGCTTTTTGTCGGGCTGCTTTGCGCCGAGCTTGGCTCCGATGATCGTGACGATCGAGGAAAGCGCGTCTGAAAGGTTGTTGACAGCGTCAAGAATCACGGCGATCGAGTTGGAAACAAGCCCGACAAACGCCTTGAACCCGACAAGAAACAGGTTCGTTACAATGCCGATGACGCTTGTTTTTACGATCGTTTTTTCTCTGTTTTCGTTGAATTCTTCAAAAATATTGTTTGCCATGCTGATCACGCCTCCGTTGTTTTCATCACGAATGAATCATTTTTTCAGTCAATTCCGTTTATTAATCATTCTGTTTTGATGCTATGTGCGCGCCGGCTGACAGCCGCAATCAGTCAAATTCGGAGCCGTCGATTTCCTTCAGATCGACGCCGGCGGTTTCTTTCACCTTGAGCGAAAGAATGAAGAAATCCGCAAGCAGTCCGGGCACGGTGAGGCACAGGGAAATCACGCCGATCGACTGCTCGCCGAACAATTGCATGAACAGGAAGGCCGCGCCGAAGGAGAACCCGATTCCCAGCCCCAGGGGAAGATAGATGGCGGAAAGCATGGAGGAACGCAGCTCCGTGGGCGTCGATTCGCCTTCCATGAGGGAAATGGTGTCGATGTTGGCCCAGAATGTTCCAACGCTGCCGCCGCACAGGAAGCCGACCAGCTGGGGCGGCAGTCCCTTTTCCGCGCCCAGCCAGAAGCCGAGGAAAAGCACAACGGCCGAAGCGGACATGGCGATCGCCGAGAATCTTCTCCCCTTCCTGTCGGAAATAAATCCGGGGATCAGCTGGCTGAGCGCGCAGCCGATGGGATAGAAGAAGAGCGCGGTCGTGACTTCATTCATGAGAATGCTCTCGCGCGCCGTTTCCATATCGGTGAAAAGCCCCTGCGTCATCGCGTTTTTCACAAAGCCGAACGTCATGATGGACTGATAGTCAAGAGAGAAAATGAATCCGGTTTCGCAGAATACGAGCGCGAGGAAGAGCCACTTTGTCTGCTTATGCCGGAAGCCGAATTTCAGCGCGTTGATAATGCCGCCGCCGCTCGCGTTGCCTTCTTCCGTCTTGGCGATGCCCTTGAGTTCATTGATTCTGGCGATGTTGAACGCGTCTGTTTCCTTGGCAAGGAAGATCGCCGCGATGCTGACAGCCATTCCCAGAAGCGCGGGAACCAGGAATACATTTCTCCATTCCGAGGTGCTGTGCATCATCGTCTTTCTCAAAAGCGGGATCAGGGTCACGCCGAGCATGGCCACACATTTGATGGAGGAATAAATCTTTGCCCTGTGTTTGTCGGGCGCGGATTCCATGATGTAAACGACCTGCATGTCGTGTGTGATGAAGAACTGCGTGAGCACGGTGCCCGCGATATAGCCGGCCAGGTTGTGCGTCATATAGACAATGCACAGGCCGAAGCACATGCCGAAGGTATTCAGGATCAGAAACGGCTTTCTGCCGAATCTGTCGGCCAGCGGTTTGTAGATGACGCCCAGCGCCATCAGGGGGAAGGACAGAAACGTGATTTTGTTGAGGGTTTCCAGCGAAGCGATGTCCTTTGCGATATCCTGCTGCATGAACGACGCGATTGCCGAAGCGACTTCATCGATGATGTAGACGATGCTGATGATGAAGAACAGGTAGAAGTAGTAACTCCTGCCTTCCCTTTTATCAAGCTGTTTCTGCCGTTTCGCGATCTCTTTCTCGATTTTGACGGGATCCTTTTCTTTTTTCATGGCGAACCTCCGGCTCTTTTTTATGAACATCATTATTATATCAAATCTGCCGCGCAGGTCAAGACCCTGCGGCCAAATACTGCGCAGTTGGGGGGAATGACGAACAAGAATGCCCGCATTGCGCGCATTTCATGGAAAAGTGCATGGAAAAGGCAAACAATTGCATTTCACATTTTAAACGATTCCAAATCCGTCAACAATAATTTTAATAACGGCTTATTTTGAGCACAATCGCTTGACATTTTAATGCACATGGAGTATAATTTAATTGCATCATATTAAACCAAAATGATGCTAATGAAGCGAGGAATGATGATGAGAGAATACAATTATTTCAAGTATTACGAAAAGATGCTTGCGCCGGATGTTGTCGCGATGCTTTCCCAGATTCACGAATTCAAAGGAAAGCAGACGGCATTTCTGGATGCAAAGCCCGAAGCACTCGCGCAGCTGCTGGAAGTTGCAAAAATCCAGAGTACGGATGCGTCAAACCGAATTGAAGGTATCATCACAACCGATGAACGGCTGAATCAGCTTGTCCGCGACAAGACGATGCCCCGCACCCGCAGCGAAAAAGAAATTGCCGGTTACAGAGATGTGCTTTCGATCATTCACGAAAACTATGCCTATATTCCGCCGCGGCCCTCTCTTATTCTGCAACTGCACCGCGATCTTTATAAGTTCAGCGGAAAAGCCATCGGCGGCAGCTATAAACCGGCAGATAATGTCATTCGGGAAGATCGTGCTGATGGAACTCAGATCGTTCGCTTCATTCCTGTTCCGGCATGGGAAACGCCGGAAGCCATGCAGAAGCTTTGCGATGCGTTTGACGCGGCTTTGAATGATGCGGAGCTTGATCCGCTGGTGATCATCCCGATGTTCATTCTTGATTTTCTTTGCATCCATCCGTTCAATGACGGCAACGGGCGCATGAGCCGGCTTTTGACGCTGCTTCTCCTCTATCGTGCCGGTTACTTCGTTGGGAAATATATCAGTATTGAAAAACTGATTGCGGACAGTAAGGAAACTTATTATGAAGTCCTGCAGGAGAGTTCCATTGATTGGCATGAAGGCAATAATGATTATGCGCCGTTTGTCAGATATACGCTTGGAACAGTCGTCGCCGCTTACAGAGCGTTCTCCGACCGGATCGAACTGCTTACAGACACAAAGCTGACGAAATCCGACCGTGTGCGCGAAGTGATACGAAATCATGTCGGACCAATCACAAAGGCTGAGATCGTCACGCTTTGCCCGGATATCAGTGAAGTAACGATCGAGCGAACATTGGCTGAATTGAAAAATGCCGGATTGATCCTGAAAATCAGCGGCGGCAGATATACGAAATACACGTGGAATTACGAGAAGGAGCAATAAAATGATTACCGGTGAACTGAAAAACAAAATCGACAGCCTTTGGGATATCTTTGCGGCGGGCGGGCTTGTCAATCCGCTGGATGTGATCGAGCAGATCACCTATCTGATGTTTATTCACGATCTGGATGAAAGCGATAACCTGCGGGCAAAGGAAAGCGCGATGCTGGGCCTGCCATACCAGAGCATATTCGCCGATGAAGTGCAGGTCGGCGATCGTGTGATCGACGGGCAGCAGCTCAAGTGGTCGGTGTTTCATGATTTTCCTGCCGGCCGCATGTATTCCGTGATGCAGGAGTGGGTGTTTCCGTTCATTAAGAATCTGCACGGCGATAAAAACAGCGCTTATTCCAAGTATATGGACGACGCCATTTTCAAACTGCCGACGCCGCTGCTGCTTTCCAAGGTCGTCGATGCGCTGGATGACATCTATAAAATGATGAGCGAGACGCAGAGCTCCGATGTGCGTGGCGACATCTATGAATATATGACCTCTAAGCTCAATGCCAACGGTCTGGCAGGCGCGTTCCGCACGCCGCGGCACATCATTCGTATGATGGTCGAACTGATGGATCCGAAGGCGGACGACGTCATCTGCGACCCGGCCTGCGGCACCT
>JAFZNN010000058.1 GCA_017550895.1 Clostridia bacterium | reverse complement strand
GCGGCCCTGCGCGCGCTGCGCGACGCCGCCGACGGGCATGAGAATTCCATGGACGGCTACCGCATGCTCCTGGAATCCCGCAGCGGCAAGGCCGAAGCGCTCTATAAAGAAATCGAATCGATCAATCTCGATATTTATCAGAAAAACGCCCGCATCAAGATGCTGGACGATCTGGAAAAGAACCTCGACGGCTACGCGGGCAGCGTGCAGAAGGTCATGCGCGAAGCCAAGCGCGGCACCCTGCGCGGCATCCGCGGCACCGTGTCGCAGCTGATTTCCGTGCCGTCCGATTACGCGGTCGCCATCGAAACGGCGCTCGGCGGGGCGCTGCAGAACGTCGTGACCGAGGATGAAAACGCCGCCAAGCGCGCGATCCTCTTCCTGAAGGATCAGCGGGCCGGGCGCGCGACCTTCCTGCCCCTGACCTCCGTGACGGCGCGTCCGTTCACCGAAAAGGGGCTGGACGACTGCCCGGGCTACATCGACATGGCGGACCGGCTGGTCGACTGCGAGCCCGCCTATGACGCGATCATCTCCTCCCTGCTCGGGCGCACCGCCGTGGCGGAAACGATCGACGACGCGATCGCCATCGCCAAGCAATACGGCTACCGCTTCCGCATCGTCACGCTGGACGGGCAGCTGGTCAACGCCGGCGGCTCCATGACCGGCGGCTCCCGCGGCGCGGGGGTCGGCTTCCTGAGCCGCATCTCGGAGATCGAGGCGCTCAAGACTGCCGTGGCCGCGCTCGAAAAGAAGCTGGCGCAGAAGCAGACGCAGCACAAGAGCATCGCCGAGGAGCTCGCCCAGGTGCAGGCCACGCTCGACGCCGCCAACGCGGAGCTGCTCAAGACGCAGGAGGAGATCATCCGCGCCGAGGCCGAAGCCGGCCGCATCCATGACCGGCGCGACGCCGTGCGCGCGCAGCTGGAGGAATTCGCCGACGAGAAACGCCGCGCGCAGGAAAAGATCGAGCTCATGACGCTGGTCGGCCGCGAGGCGGACGCGCGCATCGAGGCCATCCGCGCCGAGCAGACCGCGACCGAGGAAACGCTGGCCGCGCTGAACGACGAGCTCGCGTCCGTTGCGAAGCTGACCGAGCGCTCCAACGAAATCCATACCGCGCTGAATCTGGAAATCGTCGCGCTGAAAAAAGAGATCGAAGCAAACAACGAATTCATTGAAACGAACCGCCGCCTGTCCGAGAGCTACACCGAGCGGGCGGACCGCATGGAGGCGGAGATCGCCGACCTGCGCAAAAAGAACGAGGACCTGGCCGCGCTGATCGCGACGCTGACCGCCGAGGCCGCCGGCAAGCGCGCCGAGGCGCAGACGCTGCGCGGCAAAATCACGGAGCTGACCGCCGCGCGCGAGCAGCGGGAGGCGCAGAGCACGTCGCTGCGCGGCGAGGAACGCGGCGTTTCGGCCGAGAAGGAGCGCCTGAGCGGAGAGCTGGCCCGTCTGGAGGAGCGGCGCGACGCGATGCAGCGCGAGCTGGAAACCGCGCAGAACAAGCTCTACGACGAATATCAGCTCACCCTGCGCGAGGCGATCGCGCTGAATATCACGCTGGAGGACATCCCGAAATCCCAGCGCACGCTGCAGGAGATCCGCGGCAAGATCCGCGCCCTGGGCGCCGTCAACGTCGGCGCGGTGGAGGAATACAAGGAGGTCTCCGCGCGCTACGAATACATGAACGGGCAGATCACGGACGTGGAGAAATCCAAGGCCGAGCTCGAAAAGCTGATCGCCGAGCTGACCGGCAAAATGGCCGAGCGCTTCCGCGAGCAGTTCCGCCGCATCAACAACAGCTTCGGCGAAACCTTCCGCGCGCTGTTTGACGGCGGCCGCGCCGAGCTGGTGCTCGAGGATCCGCAGGATGTGCTCGAATGCAACATCAACATCCGCGTGCAGCCGCCGGGCAAGAACGTGCAGAATATCGACCTGCTCTCCGGCGGTGAAAAGGGGCTGTCCGCCATCGCGCTGCTGTTTTCGATCCTGAAGGTCACGCCCGCGCCGTTCTGCATCTTCGACGAGGTGGAGGCCGCGCTCGACGACATCAACGTCAACCGCTACGCGCAGTATGTCCGCAGCATGACGGACCGCACGCAGTTCATCCTCATCACCCACCGCCGCGGCACCATGGAGGAGGCCGATTCTCTCTACGGCGTCACGATGCAGGAGGAGGGCGTTTCCAAGCTGCTGGAGCTCAAAACTGCGGAAATGGCAAAAAAAATCGGGCTTGAATAATCGCGAGGGATATGCTATACTGATAATAGTTATACGCCAATTTGCCCGTTATCTACCATAAAATGAAAAAACAGGAGGAACTCCACCATGGCAAACCACGGCATTATCAATTACCCCGATGCGGCGACCGTCCAGAAACAGCTGGACGCGCTGATCAAGAAGCCCGTCTATTCGATCAAGCCGGATGCGCTCAAGGCGTATGAGGAGAATTATTTCGACGCGAAGTGCGCCAAATCCAAGCAGATGATCGAAGAGGCGAAGACCGTCATCCCCGGCGGCGTGCAGCACAACCTCGCGTTCAACTATCCCTTCCCGCTGGTTTTCACAAAGGCGGACGGCTGCTTCCTCTATGATATCGACGGCAACCGTTATTTCGACTTCCTGCAGGCAGGCGGCCCGACCGTGCTCGGCAGCAACCCGCCCGCCGTGCGCGAAGCGGTCATCAACCTGCTCAATGAATGCGGCCCCTCCACCGGCCTGTTCCATGAGTATGAATACAAGCTCGGCAAGAAGGTCTCCGACCTGATCCCGAACGTCGACATGTTCCGCATGCTCGGCTCGGGCACCGAGGCCTGCATGTGCGCCATCCGCGTGGCGCGCCTTGCCACCGGCAAAAAGAAAGTGCTCAAGATGGGCGGCGCCTATCACGGCTGGAGCGATCAGCTCGGCTACGGCATCCGCGTCCCCGGCACGAAGTTCACCCAGGCGCACGGCGTGCCGCGCTACATCTTCCGCGACACCGAGGAATTCTTCCCCGGCGATCTGAACGATCTGGAAAAGAAGCTGCGCGCGAACAAGTTCAAGGGCGGCACCGCGGCCGTCATGCTTGAGCCCATCGGCCCCGAGAGCGGCTCGAGACCAGTTGACAAGAACTTCTGCAAGGGCGTGGAGCAGCTTTGCCGCAAATACGGCGCGCTGCTGATCTTCGACGAGGTCGTCACCGCCTTCCGCGTGAGCATGAACGGCGCGCAGGGCTATTTCGGCGTCTCCCCCGACCTGACCGTCTTCGGCAAGGTCATCGCCGGCGGCTACCCCGGTGCGGGCGGCCTGGGCGGCAAGAAGGAATACATGAAGTATCTGGGCGCCGGTCTGGACGGCAACCAGAAGATCCACAAGGCGTTCTGCGGCGGCACGATGAGCGCGAACCCGCTCTCCTGCGTGGCCGGCTACACGATGCTTGAGGAAATGGAAAAGGCGGACGCCTGCTACAAGGCGGCGCAGATGGGCGACTGGCTCACCGCGGGTCTCCAGGAGATCATCAAGAAGCGCGATCTGCCGTTCGTGGCCTTCAACCAGGGCTCCATCTGCCATCTGGAAACCGTCGGCACGCTGAACTTCTCCATCAACTGGAAGAAGCTGTGGACCGTGCCGAAGGTGCTCGACGAGACGAACGTGCGCAAGCAGGAAATGACCCACATGGGCGCCGCTTACATGGCGGAAGGCCTGGTCACCCTCGCGGGCAGCCGTCTTTACACGAGCGCGGCCTACACGCCCGAGCTGATCGACGAAGCGCTGGCCGCATTCGACCGCGTGTTTGCGCAGATCGGCGTGATCGACACCTCCAAGAAAAAGTAATTCGTGCTGGAAAGGACGGCATTCCAAATGGATGTTTTAACCGCGAAGCAGCTCGTCATCGAAGCGGGCGAAAAGCTGGTCGCCACCGGCCTGATCGCCAGGACCTGGGGCAACGTCAGCTGCCGCGTGGATGACAAAACCTTCGTCATCACGCCCAGCGGCAAGCCCTACATCGGCCTGACCCCGGCGGATATCGTCACGGTCGGCATCGAGGATCTTGCCTGGAGCGGCGACGTGAAGCCCTCCTCCGAAAAGGGCATCCATGCCGAGGTCTACAAAGCCTATCCGGATGCGAATTTCGTCATTCACACCCATCAGAAGGTCGCCTCCGCCATCAGCGTGCTCAAGCAGGGCATCGAAACGCTCACGGGCGAAGCGGCGCAGCTGATCGGCAGCAACATCCTGCTCGGCGGCTACGGCCTGCCCGGCACGAAGAAGCTGCGCAAGGGCGTCACCGCGGCGCTGAAGGCCAGCCCCTCCAAGGCGGTCGTCATGGCGCACCACGGCGCGCTGTGCTTCGGCAAGGATCTTGACGAAGCGTTTGCGGTGGCGGAAATGCTCGAAACCGTCAGCGCGGACTATCTGCTCAACGCCGCGAAAGAAAAGCTCGGCATAAAAGCGAATAATCTGAACGAATTTTGTATAAAAATTGCGGATTCGCTCACAAAATCGAAAAAAACTCTTCCAATTGACCCGACAATGCTGTATAATAGCACTGTTGACCGCGCCACCGGCAAGATCACCTTCACCAACGAAGCCGACGGCAGCAGCTCGGTCATGGATCTCGCCACAGGACTTGCGGACGCCGCCCTGGGCGAGGGGGCGCGGATGCACCGCGATATCTATCTGATGAATCCCGCGCTCAACGATATCATTCACAATACGGCGGATGAAACGGTCGCCGTTTCCCGCCTGCATAAGACCATGAAGCCGCTGCTGGACGATTTCTCCCAGATCTGCGGCACGAAGGTCAAATGCGCGAAGCCCGCGAAGGTCGGCAAGGCCATCAAGGGCAAAAACGCTGTGCTCGTGCGCGATCAGGGCGCCCTTTGCTGCGGCAAGAATGCCGGCGACGCAGAGGCCGTCGATATGATCATGAGCAAGAGCTGCCTGGCGCTGCTCGCCACGAAGGCCGCCGCGCCGGCCAAGCCCATCAACCCTGTGGAAGCGCTTCTGATGCGCGTTGTGTATCTCAAGAAGTATTCCAAACAGGCTGAATAGGCAGAATGGATCCAAACACATTTCGCCGCACGGCGGTGTGTTTTCCGCCATCCTGCCTCAAAAAGCTCGTTCATACCTATAAGTATTGCCTGCGCATTTTTTCAGTGCAGATGATTGCGCAAGGCAAGGAAGCTGCCGAAGAGAATGCTTCCGCATTGTCAAGGCAGATGACGCGGCATTGCCGATGATCTGCCTGAAAAAACGAATGGGTTTTGAATCCATTCTGCCTTAGACCACTTCCATCTTTTGTCCCCCCGTTTTATACGAGAAAAAGCCGAGGCTTTCCCGCCTCGGCTTTTTCTTATGCTGTTTATTTATTGCGCCTTGCATTGTATCAACTTGCGGCTGACGCCGCGTCGGAACGATCGAAGGGTGCGGATCGCCGGTGGCGATCTTCGCCGAAGGCAAAAGCACCGACCAAGTTGCGGGTGTCCGGTGGACACCTCTGCCAAAGGCAGAAGCAACGACCGACCCGGGAGGGGAGAACGGCAGGCAAGACCGTTCCCTGCGGTGCGTCGCCGGAAGATTAGGTATTCGTGTAGGGAACGACGTCTCGGCGCTCCGCATGCGCCGCAGGCGCATAACGATTCAACCGCACCTTGCATTTTAACGCGCAGCTGACGCCGCATCGGAACGGTGCGGGTGCCCAGTGGGCACCTCTGCCGTAGGCAGAAGCACCGACCGAGCCGGCAGGCGAGAACGAAATGGCGTTCCCTACAATTCGTCGCCGTGGGCTTGTGCGGGTTCCGACGGCACGGATATATCCGTGCCCTACGGTGCGCCGCCGAGAGATCGTGCGGAATTCGGCGGAACGACCGAAGGTCGTTCCCTACACACAAACACGGTCACAACGATGTAGGGAGCGACGTCTCGGCGCTCCGCATGCGCCGCAGGCGCATAACGATTCAACCGCACCTTGCATTCTAACGCGCGGCTGACGCCGCGTCGGAACGACCGAAGGGTGCGCACCGCCGAAACGGCGTTCCCTGCGGTGCGATTCAGCAAACAGCTTCAGACGCTTTTTTCTCAATCTCCTCCCCGCCTTCCCCGCCCTCCCCGGACAAGGCGCCGCCGTCGCGGCTGCCGGCTGCGGGGGGAAGTCAGAAGGGGGGGAGATTTTTTCGTAGTTGTTTCTTTATTATTTGTTATATTCCGTATTTGCTATATCTAGTATTTATTCAATATCGTATTTGTTTGTGGCGGGTTTTCAGGATCCGGAAATCCCGGATCCGGCTTTCCCGTATCCGGAATCTCCGTATCCGGGATCTCCGTGTCCGGATTCTCCGTGTCCGGATTCTCCGTGTCCGGGATCTCCGTGTCCGGGATTCCAGGACGCGGAGATTTCAGCGTGGAAAACTGTCAATATTTTTCGGTTTCCCGCGCTGTTAGCATTTTCATGCTACGAAATCGCGGCGTTTTTGCTGCCGCCTCACGGCCCGATTTCCACCTGCCCGTTCCGGCCGAAGAGCCCCTTGAAGAAGGCGATCAGCCGCTGCAGGAAACCGCTGCGCACCGTGACGGTCACGGTTCTTTCAAGCGGCGCTTCCGCCGCGTCGATGCACACATTGCCGTCCGGGTCGATGAGTTTCACTGTATACACCTGATTTGCCGTCAGCGTGCCGAGCTCGCAGCTGACGGTTTCGCTGTTTCCGCGCGCAAGTTCCCGGCCGTCGGCATCCAGCAGCACCAGGACGTCCCCGTCAGGCACGCCGTTTGCGCGGGCCGTGAGCGTCACGCGCGTGCGGTAATCCACAGTCGCCGCCGGCTGCACAAGAATCTCCGCCTGCGCCGTGGGATTCGTATAGACCGGGCGGATTTCCAGCACCGCGCCGGTGATCGTGAATTCCCATGCGCCGACATAGCCGGGGCGCGCGGGCACGGGCGGCAGCGCGGAAACAATGGTATCATTATAATAGTAAGTGACCGGACCGAGGTTTTCGCCGTCGACGATCAGATCGACCGTATAGACCAGGGAATCGCCGCAAAGATCGCAAATATGATCGTGATCGGTATCCGCGTGGTTGCCCTGATCATCCGAGCAGACCGCAAAATCGCTGAAGGACGTGACCTCGAACACGAAGCAGTCCGCTTCCACGCGCAGCGCGCCGGTGCTGTATTTGATGCGCTCGGTCGTGCCGTCCTGCTTGCGGTGATGGATGAACATCGCGCCATAGCTCTCCGGCTCGATCACAAAGGGCAGCGGGATCCACACGGTGACAAGCTTGCCGTCCTGCGGCTGGTAGGAATTGCCGGCGTCATCCTCCATGTGGATCTCATATAGCGCATGCTGCGCGCCGTCCACATTCACCTTGTAGGCGCTGAAGCGTGCATCGCCCTGCGCAACAGTTTCGACCCGCAGATGCAGCGTGCTGTCATTCGGCGTGCCGAAGGTGCCGTATTCAAACGCCAGCGCCACACCGGAGGCCGCATCCGACTTTTCGCAGGTGCCGCCGATATAGTGGAGCACGGCGTCGTTGAATTCCGTATCCTGCTGCGCGATCTGCACGCGCATCCAGTCCTCGGGCGTGCCCTTGTAATAGATATCCGTCATCAGGGTGCAGCCGTCGTTGAACAGTCTGCCGATCGACCGGACGCTGCGCGGGATGGTCACGCGCAGCAGCCGCGGGCAGAGATACAGCAGGTATTCGCTGATTTCCGTCAGGCTCTCCGGCAGCTCCAGCGACGTCAGCCGGTCGCAGTTGCAGAAGGCATAGGCGCCGATGGTTTCCACGCTGTCGGGCAGGTCGAACGCACGCATCTGCGCGCAGTTATAGAAGGCGTAAGCGCCGATCTGCCTGAGTCCTTCGGGAAGCTGCAGGGCTGTGAGCGCGTCGCAGCCCGCAAAGGCGTAATCGCCCAGCGACGTCACGCCCGCCGGCACCGTGACCGACGTCATTTCGCGGCAGTATTCAAACGCGCTTTCGCCGATGGCCGTGATGCTGCCGTCCTGCGGGATCTCGCTGAAGCTGCAGCCGACCGTCAGCGTGCCGCTCGCGCGCTCAATGACACAGTTGCCGGCGCTGTAATACACCGGATTCTCCGGGTCGACGGTCACGGACTGCAGCGAGGTGCATTCCGAAAAGGGGCAGGCGCCGATCAACGCCGTCTGCGCGGGGATCCGCATGCTTTTGAGCGCGTAGCACTTAAAGAAAGCCGCCGTGCCCAGTCGCTGCAGGCTCTCCGGCAAGATCAGCCGCTGGAGCGTAAAGCAGAGTCCGAACGCGCGCTCGCCGATGAAAAGCAGCGTTTCCGGCAGCAGGATCTCTTTCAGCTCGCCGCAGCCGTAGAAGGCCTCATCCGCAATCGCCGTCACCGGCGCGCCGCCGAGCTCCGCAGGCACCTCCAGCGTTCCGGCCGCGTTGAACACGCACTTGGTCACCGTCGCGCTGCCGTCCCGGACCGTATAGGTCAGCGGACCGTCTGACGCCGCCTGCGCCCGCTGCCCGCCGCACAGAGATGCGGCACACAGGGCAAGCAGGCACGCAAGCAGCAGCGCCGCGCCCTTCCGCGCTGTTTTCATTTCGGCTCCCTCCCTTGTGAGATCAGTCGTTTATTCCACATCGATGGTGATGCTGTAGGAGCGGCCGCCCTCCGCCGTGATCGGCAGCGTGCCGCCGGAATACTCCGCATAGGTCGTATCGTAGCCCCTGGCCGCAACGGCGGACTTGGCGTCGCTGAAGGTGAAGGTGTCGCCGTCATCCAGCGTCACCGTTGTCGTATCCGCATAGCTGCCGCTCTGCGTGATGGTGATGGTCACCGTCGCGGTCTGCTTTTCGGTGGTCGTGGGCTTTGTCGTCGTCGGCTTCGTCGTCGTGGTCGGCTTCGTCGTCGTGGTCGGCTTCGTCGTGGTCGGTTTCGTTGTGGTCGGCTTCGTTGTCGTCGTCGCCTTTGTCGTCGTCGCCTTTGTCGTTG
>JAFZNN010000057.1 GCA_017550895.1 Clostridia bacterium | reverse complement strand
GTCGCCGCAGGCGACTGATGAGGTGTTATCGTCGCGACCAGCATCCTATTGCGATAGACAGCAAAGAGCCGGGCTAACACCTCATCCGCCTCTCACGAGGCACCTTCCCCTCGAAGGGGAAGGCAAGGTTTTATCGCTTCGACAAACTCCTATTTACTGGATCAAATGAGACGGCCCTGAGACTTTTGCGCCGCCGTGTAGACATTGCGCGGCGGCCATGTTATAATACTCTATAGCAACAGGATGCCGCCGGCTCCGTTTTCACGGCTTTCCGGATACAAAGGGAGGACAGAGAGGATGAAAAAAATCGTTCTGGTTCTGATCTGCGCGGCGCTTCTAATGAGCGTCGCGTTCGCGGAGACGTCCAATTCGGACGATACGGCGCTGCTGCGGCAGGGCGTCGGATACCTGCGGCAGATCATCACGAAGATCAACGAAGCCGACGACGAAGCGCTGTTCGCGCAGGGCATCGAGCTGCTGCGGCAGATGGACGACCCCGACAGCGTCAACGTGGCGGCGGAGGTGTTCTCCAGCCTGCCCGGCGCGTTCAACAGCTCGAATTACTTCAAGCTGTACGCGCAGGCGCTGCAGGACGTGTACGCCGGCCGCTACAGCGAAGCGCTGATTCGCCTCGATGTCCTGAACGGGGACGAGACATTCCCAGAGCTGCTGGCCAGCTATCAGCTGCCCTCGGGCGCGGCCGTCGCCGCGTACGCGAACGCCCGCATGGCGGAAAACGAGGGCCGCTATGAGGACGCCATAACGCTGTACGACCAGGCCGCCATACTGGATTCATGGGACAGGGCGCTGTCGCTCTATGACGAGCTCCAGAAGGCGCAAACGCCCGAACCGACCGGAACGCCCGCGCCTACCGAAGCGCCCTTGCCCGCCGAAACGCCGCAGCCCGCCGCCCCTCAGCCCACGGCGGAGCCGCCCCGGAATGAGGACGCGCACCATAGCGTGCACATGGTCGTCGACGCCGACACCGAACTGCGGCTGGGGCCGGGCCTGTCCTATGCCGGGGTCGTCTCAGTGCGCGCGGGCAGCGAGCTGGCGTATATGGACGTGAGCAAGGCGGACAAGCACGGCGCGCTCTGGTATTACACCGCCTGGCGGAACAACGTCGGCTGGATCATTGAGGACTGCGTCCATTTCGAGGAGGGCGAAGCCCAGGACGTATTCGTTGAAATCGCGGACGACAGCATTTCCCGCTACACGGGCCGCTATTCCGCCTCGGCGAGCTCCGTTCGTCCCAACAACACTCCGCCAGTCAACGCCGGCTGCGCGATCGACCACAGCCTCAGCTCCGCCTGGAACAGCTACGACGCCATCGCCGGGCAATGGCTCGAAATCAGCGTGCAGGACGGCCGCCGCTACCAGATCGGCGGATTCCGCATCGCGCCCGGCTACTGGACAAAGGCGTTTTACGACAACTCCCTGCCGGGCACGGTCGATATCTACTGCGACAACGGCTACGTGACAACGGTTTACATCCAGAACGCCTGGAGCTACCAGACCTTCCTGTTCGACGCGCCGGTGACGACCTCCTTCATTCGCCTGAACATCCGCAGCGGCTATCAGCTGGGACAGTACGCCGACTGCTGCATCACCGAGGTGGAGCTGCTTGGCCCGGAAGGCGGCACGCTGCATTCGGCGGCGCTGGACGACTGGGGCTATTCCGTCCGCAGGGCCGCGGAGGCGGCGCTGGGCGGCAGCATCGTGCGGGGCAATTACGGCTTCCAGGTGATCGGCCTGCAGCTGCTGCTGAGGGAAGGCTTCGGTGTGCTGAACGGCGCGGTGGACGGCTCGTTCGGCCGCGGCACGGAAGCCGCCGTGAACCTGCTGGCCGACCGCATGCGCGAGGCGCTCCCCGGCTGCGAGCCCATGGTGTCCGGAACGGTCAACGCGGCGTACTGGCGCAACATGCTGGCGTATATGGACTGGCTGTTCTGACGCGCGATGCGCGGCGCGCCTGAAATGCAGATCATAACCTCCGCGGGGCGTCGGGTCGAACGATCCGACGCCCCGCGGCCTTTGTCTTCGGAAGGAAAACAGCCCTGAAATGTTAATTCTCGCCGCGGCGCCGCATATGCCTTGACAGCACACGCCCGCCTGAATATAATATTCATATGAGCAATTATTCAAATGTTTGGTGAAAGGGAGGCTGATCCCATGGAAGACGGACGCATTCCGGCCGGAGAGGAACCGGAAACTCTGCCCGATGACGAAGTTCTGTACGATCTGGCGGAGCTGTTCAAGGTTTTCGGCGACACCACGCGCGTGAAGATACTGTACGTGCTCTTCGAGAGCGAGCTGTGCGTGAACGACATCGCGCTGCGGCTCACCATGACGCCCTCGGCG
>JAFZNN010000056.1 GCA_017550895.1 Clostridia bacterium | reverse complement strand
TGTTTTATTTTTTTGCAAAAAAGGATGTGACAAGCAGACGGTTTTATGCTATACTGAAGCTATCAAACGAGGATGGAGGGCAGCGATATGTTGACCTTGCTTTTCTCCCGCGCGGGCGGCGGCAAAACCACGGCGGTGCTCGAACGCCTGTCCGCGGCGGCCGCGGCCGGAGAGGACCGGCTGACGCTGCTGGTGCCGGAGCAGTTTTCCTTCACCAGCCAGAAACAAATGCTCGCGCGCCTGTCTGCCAGAGCGGCGGCGCGCATCGATATCTTATCGTTCACCGCCCTTGCCGAGCAGCTGATCGGCGAGGCGGCGCTGCAGCAGTGCCGGCGGCTGGATGAAGCGTCGGAGACCGCCATGATGGCCACGGCGCTGGCGAATGTCCGCGACCGGCTGCAGCTTTACGGGCAGCATGCGTCGCGGCGGTCGGTCATACGGGAATTCACGGCGCTGCGTTCGGAATGCAAGTGCAGCGCTGTCACCGCAGAGGATCTGCGCGCGGCGTCCGGCGCGGTGGCAACGCCGCTGCTGCGGGCAAAGCTGCAGGATCTTGCGACGGTGTTCGACGCGTATGACGCGCTGCTGGGCAGCAGCTGCTTTGATCCGGACGATCTGCTGACCGTCTGCGCGGACTGCATGGACAGCCGCGATTATTTCCGTGACCGCACCGTCATGATCGACGGCTTCCGCGGCTTCACGGCGCAGGAGCTGCGCGTGATCGGCGGGATGCTGCGGCAGGCGCGGGAGGTCTGCGTGACCCTTTGCTGCGACGGGCTGCGGAATCTCGGAGATGAAACGGATCTGTTCGCTCATACCAAGCGCACGGCGTCCGCGCTGATCCGGCTCGCGAAACAAAACGGCGTGCCGGCGGCGGTGCCGACCGTGCTGGGCGGAGACGCTAGGCGCGATGTGGCGCCGGCGCTGGCCGCGCTCGAGCGCAATCTCTACGCCGCTGCGCCCGCGGTTTATGACGCGCCCTGCGAGGAACTCCTGCTGTGCAAGGCGGCGGATATCGATTCGGAATGCGCGTTCGTGGCGGCGACCGCAAAAAAACTGATCCGCACGCAGGGCCTGCGCTGCAGGGAGATCGCGATCATCGCGCGCAACATTGACGATTATGAAGCCCCGCTGCACAGCGCGCTGCGCAAGTGCGGCATCGGCGCGTTTGCCGACGTGCGCCGTCCCGTGGCCGCTTCGCCCGTGGTCAATCTGGTGGAAAGCGCCGTCGAAATCGCAGCCAAGGGCTTTGATACGGAGCGCGTGATGCGCTATCTGAAAACCGAACTGACCGGACTGACGACCGAGGAGATCGCGTCGCTGGAGGATTACAGCTATCTCTGGCAGCTGCGCGGCGGCGCATGGACGAAGCCCTGGACGCGCAATCCGCGCGGCTTCGGCGCCATGACGGAAGAAGACGCGGCGGCGCTCGAAGCGCTGGAGGCGCTGCGGGTGCGCACGGTGCAGCCGCTGCTTTCCCTGCGCCGGTCGCTGCAGGAGGGCGACGGCAGCGCCTGCGCCGCGGCGGTCTGGCAGCTGCTGGTGCGCACGCAGGCCGCGACCCATCTGCGCACGCTCGCGGATGCGCTGATCGCGCAGGGCGAGCCGGGTGCTGCGATGGAACTGGACCGCCTCTGGACGGTGGTCGTCGCACTGCTGGACAGCCTGGAAACGCTGCTGCGCGGGCGCACGGTCACGCCCGAGGAATTCTTTGAGACCTTCTCGCTCATGCTCGACGCGCAGACGGTCGGCAGTCTGCCGCAGGGGCTGGATGAAATCACGGTCGGCGCGGCGGACCGTATCCGGACGGCGGCGCCCAAGGCGGTGTTTATTGTCGGCTGCAACAGCGGCGTGTTTCCCGCCGTGCCCGCAAGCGGCGCGGCGCTGACCGATCACGACCGGCGCGCGCTGGCCGCCCTCGGCGTGGAGCTGGCGGGCTTCGGTGAATACCAGCTCGCGGAGGAGCGGCTGATCGCCTACAGCGCCTGCAGCTGCGCGACGCAGCGGCTGTTTGTCAGCTGCCCAGAGCGCGGCGCGAACGGCGACGCCCTTGCGCCGTCGGAGATCTATCTGAAAATCAAACGCCTGTTCCCGCAGGTGCGCGAGGTGGACGCCGCGCAGGCGGCGCCGCTCTACTATGCGGAGGGCGCTGCGCCGGCATTCGAGCAGCTTGCCCGTCAGCGCGCGCACGGGAATACGGCTTATGCTTCCTTCCTGGACTATTTTTCCGGCGATCCCGCCTATGCGGGGCGGTTGGCGGCGCTGGACCGCGCCTGCGGCGGACGGGATTACCGCATTGAGGATCCCGCGGCGGCGCGCGCGCTCTTCGGCGGCCAGATGCAGATTTCCGCCTCCCGCGTGGAGCGGTATCATCAGTGCCCCTTCGCCTATTTCTGCAGCTACGGCCTGCGGGCGAATCCGCGGCGGCCGGCGGAGCTGGATCCCATGCAGCGCGGCAGCATCATCCACGCCGTGCTCGAGGCGCTGCTGCGCGCGCATCGCGGGCAGGCGCTCACCGCCCTGACCCGACCGGCGCTTGAGGCGTTCGTGCATGCGGAAATGGCGTCGCATCTGACGGAGATGTTCGGCGAGGAATCGCCGGGCGAGCGGTTTTTATATTTGTATGGACAATTGGAAGGCGCGGTCTGCGACGTGGCGGAGCGACTGATCGAGGAGCTGCGCAACAGCGATTTCGAGCCCGTGGCGTTCGAGCTGCGCATCGGCGGCGCCGAGCCGGAGATCCCGGCCTATACGCTGCGCGACGACGACGGCGGGCTGAGCATTTCCGGCGCGGTGGACCGCGTGGATACCGCCGTGATCAACGGCAAGACCTATCTGCGGGTGGTGGATTACAAATCCTCCGGCAAGCCCTTCCGCCTGAGCGACGTGATGCACGGGCTGAACCTGCAGATGCTGATTTATCTGTTTGCGCTCTGGCGCAACGGCGCCGACCGCTTCGGCGATGTGACGCCCGCCGGTGTGCTCTATTA
>JAFZNN010000055.1 GCA_017550895.1 Clostridia bacterium | reverse complement strand
GATCATTGAGCCGATCCAGAAGCTGAAGATCGGCATTCTGAAGAATCACAATCCGCGTCTGCATTCCGATGAAACGCTGATCGCGCTGTCCATGAGCGCGAATATGAATCCCGCCGCCAAGCGCGCGCTGGCCGCCGTCAAGGATCTCGCGGGCTGCGAAGCGCACTCCACCGTGATCCTTTCCCAGGTCGATCTGGACGTTTACCGCAAGCTCGGCATCAATCTCACGTGCGAGCCGCGCTATCAGACGAAAAAGCTTTATCACAAATAAACGAAAAACGGGCACGGCAGTTTTGCTTTCGTGTCCGTTTTTTATGAATCTTAAAATATTGTCCGCGTCCTATTGACGATTCTCATATAAATTATTATAATTATTAACTGTTGATTCAATTTATTACAGGAATGAGGAATGAAAATGAGCAACTGCGCGATCGTCGGCATCAACTGGGGCGACGAAGGAAAGGGCCGCATGGTCGACCTGCTGACCAATGACTATGATCTTGTCGTGCGCTATCAGGGCGGCGGCAACGCCGGTCACACGGTCATCAATGAATTCGGCAAATTCGCACTGCATCTGCTGCCTTCGGGCATCTTCCGCCCGGGCGTCGTCAACATTCTGGGCAACGGCGTTGCGCTCGATCCTGAAAACCTCTGGTCGGAGATGCAGATGGTCATGGCGCAGGGCGTATCGCTCACGCCGGAGAATCTGAAAATCAGCGACCGCGCCTCCCTGCTCATGCCGTGGCACCGCGATCTGGACGCGCTCGAGGAAGCGCGACTGGCCGATAAGAAATTCGGCTCCACACGGCAGGGCATCGCGCCGTTTTACAGCGATAAATATCAGAAAAAGACCGTGCTTGCCGGCGAGCTGTTTTATCCGGAAAAGCTGCGCGCGCATCTGGAGGCGCTCATGGAATGGAAAAACCTGACGCTCACCGAGGTCTATCACGCGGAGCCTTACACGATGGACCGGCTGGAGACCTGGCTGCGCGACGCTTGCGAAAAGATCAAGCCCTTTGTCTGCGACACCGGCAAGGTACTGCGCACTGCGCGCGCCGACGGCAAAGCCATCCTCTTTGAGGCGCAGCTCGGCGCGCTGCGCGATCTGGACTACGGCATTCATCCTTACACCACGTCCTCGAATCCCGTGGCCGCCTACGCGCCGATCGGCGCGGGCGATCCCGCCGCGAAGGTCGACGAGGTGATCGGCGTTGTGAAGGCTTATTCCACCTGCGTCGGTGAAGGCCCGTTCACCTGCGAATGGTTCGGCCCGGAAGCGGAGAAGCTGCGCGAAGCCGGCGCGGAATACGGGGCGAAAACCGGCCGCCCCCGCCGCGTGGGCCCGATCGATCTGGTCGCCACGCGCTACGGCGTGCAGACGCAGGCCGCGACAGCGCTCGCGCTGACAAAGCTCGACGTGCTCAGCTACATGCAGGAGATCCCTGTCTGCGCGCGCTACATCCTGAACGGTGAGGAAACCGACGATTTCCCCTTCCCCGCCGCGCTCGACGAAGCGAAGCCCGTGCTGCGCACGCTCCCCGGCTGGCAGTGCGATATTTCCGGCGTGCGCACCTGGGAGGCCCTGCCGCAGCAGGCCAAGGATTATATCACCTATATCGAATCGGCCGTCGGCTGCAGGATCAAATATGTTTCAGTCGGTCCGGAACGCGACAGCATCATCATCCGCTGAGGAGGTACCGCTATGCTCGATCAATATGAATCCCCGCTCGCTTCCCGCTACGCGTCCGATTATATGCTGCGCCTGTTTTCGGCGCAGACGCGCATTCAGACCTGGCGACGCCTCTGGGTCGCCCTCGCGCGCGCGGAGCATCAGCTCGGCCTGCCCGTCAGTCAGACGCAGGTGGACGAGCTGGAAGCGCATATTACCGACATTGATTTTGAATGCGCAAAGCTGCGCGAGAAGGAAGTGCGGCACGATGTGATGGCGCATATCTATGCCTACGGCAAGGTCGCGCCGCAGGCGGCCAGCATCATCCATCTCGGCGCGACGAGCTGCTATGTGACCGACAACGCGGATATGATCATTTACCGCGACGCGCTGCGCTATCTGCGCGGCGAAGTGCTCAAGGTGATCGCCTGCCTCGCGAAATTCGCGGATCAATACAAAGACCTGCCCACGCTCGGCTATACGCATTATCAGCCCGCGCAGCTGGTCACGGTCGGCAAGCGCGCATCCCTCTGGATGCAGGATCTTGTGGCGGACGTGGAGGAGATCGATTTCGTGCTCGACCCGATCAAGCTCCTCGGCTGCCGCGGCACGACCGGCACGGAGGCTTCCTTTATGGAGCTGTTTGAGGGCGACACGGAGAAGATCGACCGGCTCAACGCGATGATCTGCGAAGACTTCGGCTTCGACGGTTATTTCGCGCTCAGCGGGCAGACCTATCCG
>JAFZNN010000054.1 GCA_017550895.1 Clostridia bacterium | reverse complement strand
GGCGTGCCCCTGACGCTGATCGGCGAAGCGGTGTTTGCCCGCTGCCTGAGCGCCATGAAGGCCGAGCGCGTCGGGGCGTCCGCGATCCTGCACGGCCCGAAGCCCGTATTTGAGGGCGACCGTGCGCAGTTTATCGCGGATATCAAAGCCGCGCTGTTCGCCGCGAAAATCGTTTCCTACGCGCAGGGCTATACGCTCATGCGCTCCGCGGCAGCGACCTACGGCTGGAATCTCAACTACGGCGGCATCGCGCTGATGTGGCGCGGCGGCTGCATCATCCGTTCCGTCTTCCTGGGCAAGATCAAGGAAGCGTTCGACAACGACCCCGCGCTGACGAATCTGCTGCTCGACCCCTATTTCAAGGGCGTGATGGAGCAGGCGCAGGCCGGCTGGCGGCGCGTATGCGCGGCTGCACTGACCAACGGCATCCCGCTGCCCGCGATGACCGCGGCGCTGAGCTATTTCGACGGCTATCGCTGCGCGAACCTGCCCGCGAATCTCCTGCAGGCGCAGCGCGATTATTTCGGCGCGCACACCTACGAGCGGATCGATCATCCGCGCGGCGAATTCTTCCACACCAACTGGACGGGCGAGGGCGGCAACACCGCCGCGACCCAGTATAACGCATAAGGAGGCTAAAACGATGCTGCTCGAAATGAAAAAAGACTGTGCCTGGGCGATTGTCGTGCCCACGAGTATGGGCGTGCGCATCTGCCCCGCCGAGGGCCAGACCGTCGCCGCGAGCAAGACCTTCACGATGCAGGCCACGAGCGCGGAAACGAACGTGGCGAGCATCTCCTCCTACCTCGGCCTGCCGGTCAAGGTGCTGACCACTTTTGTCAAGGACAGCCAGATCGCCGCGTTCATCAAGCAGGATCTGCGCGCGCGCGGCATGGTCTTTGAGGGCAGGGACGTTGAAAAGGGCGGCCCCTGGGGCTACCGTCATCAGTTCAATATCGCCGACAGCGGCAGCGGCTCGCGCGGCCCGCGCGTGGAGAATGACCGCGCCGGCGAGGTCGGCCGCACCCTCTCGCTCGAGGATTTCGACGTCGACCGTATTTTCGGCAAGGAAGGCGTCGGCATCCTGCATCTCTCCGGCCTGATCGCGGCGCTTTCGCCCGAGACCGGCCGCTTCTGCCTGGAGCTTGCCCGCACGGCGAAGAAATACGGCACGCTGATCTCCTTCGATCTCAATTACCGCGCGACCTTCTGGAAGGGCAGGGAGGCCGAGCTTTCCGCCATCTTCTCCGAAATTGCCGGCGCGGCGGATATCCTGGTCGGCAACGAGGAGGATTTCCAGCTCTGTCTCGGCATTCAGGGTCCGGAGGCCGGCGGCAAGGATCTGGCCGCGAAGATCGACAGCTTCAAGGAAATGATCGGCCGCGTCAAGGCCGCCTATCCCAACGCGAAGGTGTTTGCCACCACGCTGCGGGAGGTGATCAACGCCAACACCCATCTCTGGGGCGCGATCATGCTGGCCGGCGCGGACTGGCAGGTCGTCGAGCCGCGTGAGATCCGTGTGCTCGACCGCATCGGCGGCGGCGACGGCTTTGTCGGCGGCGTGCTCTACGCCGTGGCGAAGGGCTGGGAGCCCGAAAAATGGGTGCAGTTCGGCTGGGCGAGCGGCGCGCTGGCCACAACCTTCCTGACGGATTACGCGCAGCCCGCGGATGAAGACATGGTCTGGAGCGTCTGGAGCGGCAACGCCCGCGTCAAGCGCTGAAAACAATCGGATAAAACAGAAGCACGGATCCGAGCGCCGCAGCCCGAATCCGTGCTCATTTGTTTTCTTTGGTTTACCTGTGCGTCAGCTTTTTGATCAGCAGCAGGATGCCGAAAATGACGGCGGCCAGCAGCAGGATCTGCAGCGCCAGACTGACCGGCGCAAAATGCAGCGTCGCCGTGTCCCGCTGCCCCTCCCGCATGGCATAGGTGTGGAAGACCCGCCAGCCGAAGCCGATTTCCAGCATACACTCGCCGCCGTAGCTTTTAACGGCCAGCAGCAGGCGCTCCGTTGAGCGGAAATTGAGGTAGTTCGCCAGCATCCCGATGAGATTCAGCGCCGCGGAAACGGCCAGAGAAATCGCGATCAGCATACAATTGCCTCCGTCATTTGTTGAATTCCAGTTTGAGTTTCCTGAGGATTTCCGCGTCGGCGGGGCAGAATTCGTAGTCGTCGATCTCCGCCGGCGTGATCCAGCGGATGTCGTTGTGCTCGAGCATCTGCACGGTGCCGGAGGCGATCACGGCGTTGAACAGCGTCAGATGGATCGTGATATCCGGATACACGTGATCGAGCTCCATGAAGATTTCGCCCGGCGTCACCGTGACGCCAAGCTCCTCACGGCATTCGCGCACAAGCGTTTCCCTCAGCGTTTCGCCGGGCTCCGCCTTGCCGCCGACGAATTCCCATTCCAGCGCGCGCGTTTTCGTGCGCGGGCGCTGGCAGATCATGAAGCGCTCGCCGTCCCGGATCAGAGCGGCCGCAACCTGCACCATCAGGCATCGCTCCTTTCTTCAGGCAGCGCCTGTTTCGCGCGCTTTTCCGCAAACGTGCCGCCGAAGCTCAGCAGCACGGCGACGGCGCTCACGCCCAGCACGAGCAGAAAGACCGTCTGCCAGCCGCTGCGTTCCGACACGGCGCCCAGCGCGTAGGTCGCGGAGGTGCTGCCGACATAACAGAAGGTGTTCAGCAGCCCGGCCGCGAAGCCGGCGTCGAGCAGCGCGCGGTGATCCAGCGGGAAGATGCTGGTGATGACGTTGTTGATCATGTGCATCGTGCAGGCGACGCAGATGAAGCACAGCAGGATCGCCCACATCACTTTTACATGCAGGAACAGCAGAATGCACCCGCACAGCAGCGTCGAGCCGCCGTAGAAGAGCAGATTCATCGCGGAGAGGCTGGCGATATGGTCGTGCACCTTTTTCGTCATCATGGCCGCGAGCATGGAAACGAGCGGGAGCAGGAGCGTGAGCAGGATGGAGAAGGACCGGTCGAGCCCGAAGGATTCATACAGCACGGAGGGGACCCAGGTGGTCACGCCGTCCTTGATGAAGCCGTTCGCAATGCCTGCGCCGGCGGTCAGCGCCAGCACGGGCACCATCGCGCGCGAAATCCGCGGCCCGGTTTTCTCCCTGACCTGCACGGTCTTCTGCGGCGCGTCCGCTTTGCCGTAAAGCACAAACCAGAGCACGGCTGTGACAAGCAGCACGATCGTCGCGGTGAAAAACGGCGCCCGCCAGCTGCCCAGCCGGTCACTCAGGGCGCTGATGCCGTAGGCGAGGAAGGTGCCCGCGGCGGTCGGCGTGCTCATGACGACGATGGCGCGCGGGATTTTTGCGTCGCTCACGCGCACGGATATCGTTTTGATCAGCGTGGTCCATAGGATGGACTGCACGGCGCCGTTGAGCAGCCACAGATATTTCATCACGCTGATATTGCCGCACAGCGGCATCGAGAGATTGATCGCCGCGGAGGCCGTCAGCGCGAAAAAGACCATGTATTTGGAATTGTAGCGGTGCGAGAGCACGCCGTTGACCAGCTGCCCCGCGCCGTAGGCGAAGAAAAAGAACGAGCTGACCAGACCGGCCTGCTCCTTGCCGGTATGGAGCGCCTCAATGATGGAAACGATGGAAGCGTTGTAATTCAGGCGCCCGATGTAGGCAGCAAAATAGGCGAGCCAGCAGATCATGATGATGCGCTGATCCCGGCTGCCGTCCCGCGCAGGGGCCATGAGAACCACCTTCTCAATGCGAAATTCAGTTTATTTTAGCACGTGCGGCGGCGGAATGCAAGAGCGCAATGCAAAATCTGCTCTTCGGCGGCACGGAATCCCATTCTTTATTTGACAAGCGCGAAAGAATCTGTTAAGATGAAAAAAAGAAGAGCTGCGCGCGCTGTTTCCAAAAAAGCGACGGTTTGTTATTGATTTTTTCACATTCGTGCGTTATAATCAATTATTATAATCCATATTTGCCGCTTTTCGGCAGGCAAACAGAAAAGAAGGATCGGCATGATGGCACAGTATGATGCATTTTCCGGCGTATATTCGCTGCTTCTGACCCCGTTTCGCTGGGATCGCACGATCGACGAGGCGGTCTATGAGGAATATGTCGCGTGGCAGGCGGCATTCCGTCCGCAGCATTTGTTCGCGGTCTGCGGCTCCTCGGAAATGACGGAGCTCACGCGTGACGAGCGTATCCGCTGCGCCGGGCTGGCGGTGAAGAATGCCGACGGCGTGCCCGTGTTCGTCACCGGCAACCTGGAGCCGACCTTTGAGGCGCAGGTCGAGGAGATCCGCGCGCTCGAGCAGCAGGGCGTTTCCGGCCTGGTGTTTGTCACGCGCGGTATGTGCGACCGCCCGACGGAGATGTATGAATACCTGATGGATCTCGCTTCGCGCACCGAGCTGCCGCTGCTGCTTTATGAATTCCCCGGCATGCAGCCGCATCTGATGGACGCCGAGACCTACGGCAGGCTGGCCGCCTCCGGCCGCTTCCGCGGGATCAAGGACTGCACGAGCAATCTGCCCGGCATCGAGGGCAAGATCGTGCGGCAGGGCGCGTCCAATGTGCTGCAGGCGAATATTCCGTATCTCTATGACGCGTGGCTCGAAGGAGCGCGCGGCGTGGTCGCCACACCGACCACCTGCGGCGCGGATCTGTTCGTGCAGATGTGGGCGGCGTTTTCCTCGGGTGACCGGGAGACGGCGCGCAAGGTGCATCAGCAGATCATTCTGCTCGACCAGGCGATCGACAGCGGTTTCTGCGCAAGCGCCAAATATCTTTGCCGTCTGCGCGGCGTGCCGATGCAGTGGTTCACGCGCGGCAAACAGAAGCTCAGCCCCGCGCGTCTGCGCTCGCTTGAGGTCTTCTATGATTACGCAAAGGAAACCGGAATTTTCAAGGATGCATGAAATTCAGATATCAGCTTGATGCGGCAGCAGCGCCGCATCCGGGAGGGACGTTATGAAAAAACTGAAAGCGAATGTCTGCGCCGTGACCCATAACGGGCGTGTGCGCGAGCAAAACGAGGATAACTACAGCCTGAACGGCCGCATCACGGAGGATGCGCTGCGCAAGGGCTCCGCTTATGTGCAGAGCATGGTCGAGCCGTTCCATCTGTCGGTCTGCGACGGCATGGGCGGCGAGAGCTACGGCGACGTGGCTTCGCACATTGCGGTGCAGACGATTGCGGCGCACGCGTCCCGCGTCTATGAGAGCGGCGAGGATTTCGCGTTTGCGATCACCGGCAGCCTGGAAGAGGCGAATAACCGCATCTGCGCCGAGATCACCAGCCGCGGCAAGCGCATGGGCACCACCCTGGCCGCGCTGTATGCCGTCAAGGGCCGCCTGCTCTGCGTCAACATCGGCGACACGCGCGTCTATCATTATTCCAAGGGCCTTCTGGAGCAGATGAGCTTTGACCATACCCATGCGCAGACGATGGTGGACGCCGGCCAGGCTTCACAGGACGCCGTCGGCAAGATCCCGGACGCCAAGCGTCTGACCCGCCACCTCGGCGTATTTCCGGAGGAAGCGGCGCTTTCACCGAATATCAGTGTGATCGACGACGTGGACAGCGGCGATATCCTGCTGCTGTGCAGCGACGGCCTGACCGATATGGTCTCCGACAGCGAGATCACGGCGATCCTCTCCGCAAGCGGGAGCGCGCAGGATGCGGCGAGCAAGCTCGTGCGCAAGGCGCTCGAAAACGGCGGCAAGGACAACGTCACGGTGATGGTCGCCTTCTTCGACGTGGAGGAGACCGCAATCTTTACGCCGATCGCCGCCGCCATGGTCGGCGACAGCGACGCCGATTATGAGGATGAATACCGCACCAGCTTCGGCGCGAAGCAGGGCTTCGAGGAGGAGGAGAATCCGGTTTCTCCCTACGCCAATGCCGACGCGCGCGCCTATGTGCCGCCGGTGGATAAGGGCAAGGTCATCAAGATCGCGGTTGCCGTTGTGGCAATTCTCGCGGTGCTTGCCCTGGCCGGTCTGATCGCCCGCGCCATTCTCAAGAACCGCGAGACGGCGCAGGAGGATCTCACCACCACCGGCACGACCTACAATTTCCTCTATGCCTATTCCACGCGGGAGACGGAGCCGACGACCTGGGTGTTTGAAACCAGCACCACGAGCACGACGGAATCTGCGTCGTCAACGACCGCGACCACGGCGCCGACCACGCGCCAGCCGCGCACGACGCCGCGCACCACGGCCAGACAATACGCCAATCCCACGACCCGCCCGCGTCCCACGACGACCAAAGCCCCCACCACCAAAGCGCCCGCCACCACGACCAAGGCGGCTGTCACGACCACGAAGGCGGACGTGACCACCACAAAGGCGGATGTGACGACGACCAAGGCGGATGTGACGACGACCGCGCCGATTGAAACGACCACCGCCGCGCCGGATGTGACCACGACGGCGGCACCCGAGCCCGGCACGACCGCGTCGACTGAAACGACCACGACCGCGCCGGAAGGCGGCAATTAAAGAACGCCGATTAAAAAACGCATGAAAAAAGAGGCCTGCAGCTGCAAGCCTCTTTTTTGCGCTCAGATATCATCCTGCCCGGCGTGGACCGCAGCCTCCGTATCGCGGAAGAGCAGCGAGACGCACCAGATGCCGGCCAGCGCGACGAGTGTGTAGACGATCCTGCTCAGGACTGCGCCCTGCCCGCCGAAGATCCACGCGACGATGTCGAACTGAAACAGGCCGATGCTGCCCCAGTTGAGCGCGCCGATGATGACGAGCACCAGTGAAATTTTATCAAGCATCGTTTCATCTCCTTCCATGCTTTCACGGCTAGTATGCGCAGGCGATGTGAAAACTATGCAGAAAAGAGAAGCGCCGCCGTAAATTTTTACGACGGCGTGATGGTTTGATTTTTAATAATAGAAACGCACGTCGCTGTCGGCCAGCAGGGGCGCGGTCTGATCCTTCTGCGAGAGGATCGGATCATCGATGCCCCAGTCGACGCCGATCGCCGGATCGTTCCAGCGGATGCTGCGGTCGTTGGCCGGCGCATAGAAGGCGTCCGCTTTGTAGAGGAGCTCCACGTTGTCCGTCAGCGTCACAAAACCGTGCAGGCAGCCGCGCGGCAAAAAGAGCTGCTGCTTGTTTTCTTCATTGAGCGCCACGGCGATCCATTGCAGATAGGTCGGCGAGCCGATGCGCAGATCCACCGCGACGTCCAGAATGCCGCCGCGCGTGCAGGTGACGAGCTTGGCCTGCGCCATGGGATCCGTCTGGCAGTGCAGCCCCCGCAGCGTGCCCTTGCGGGCGGAGAAGGAGCGGTTGTCCTGCACAAAATCGGCCTCGATGCCGCAGTCTGCCAGCGTGCGCCTGGAATAGCTCTCGTAGAACCAGCCGCGATGATCGCCGAAGACCTGCGGCGTGAGCAGGAGTGCGCCGTCAATGGCCGTTTTGCAGCAAGTCATCGCCTTCCTCCGTTCCCCAGCGGGGCCGCTCGCCCGGCCGGTCGGAGGAATAGAGGATCTTGCCCTCCGCCACGGCGCGCAGATGCTGCCCGTAGGATGATTTTCCGTATTTTTCTGCCGAACGCAGCAGGGCCTCGCGGCTGATCCAGCGCATATTGTAGGCAATTTCCTCCGGCGCGGAGATCTGAATGCCCTGCAGCCGCTCGATCGTGCGGATGAAGTTGGCGGCGTCCATCAGGCTGTCGACCGTGCCGGTGTCCAGCCAGGCGTAGCCGCGGCCCATCAGCCGGATATCCAGATCGCCGTTTTGCAGATACATCTGGTTGATATCCGTGATTTCCAGCTCGCCGCGCTTGGAGGGCTTGAGGGATTTGGCATATTCCACCACGCGGTTGTCATAGAAATACAGCCCCGTGACGGCATAGTTGGATTTGGGAACGGCGGGCTTTTCTTCAATGGAAACCGGCACGCCGTGCTCGTTGAATTCCACCACGCCGAACGCGGAGGGATTATCCACATAATAGCCGAAAATGGTCGCCCTGCCTTTATTTTTCGCCGCCTGCCGGAGCATATGCCCCAGACCGCTGCCGTAAAATATATTATCGCCGAGCACCATGGCCACGTCGTCGTCGCCGATGAATTTGTCGCCGATGATGAAGGCCTGGGCCAGACCGTCCGGGCTGGGCTGCTCCGCATAGGAGAGATTCAGGCCGAACTGCCGCCCGGTGCCGAGCAGCTCGCGAAAGCGCGGCGTGTCGGCCGGGGTGGAGATGATCAGGATCTCCCGGATGCCGGCAAGCATCAGCGTGGAGAGGGGATAGTAGATCATCGGCTTGTCATAAACGGGAAGCAATTGCTTGCTGGTTACCATGGTCAGGGGATAAAGCCGCGTGCCGGAGCCGCCGGCCAGAATAATGCCCTTCAAAGAAACCACTCCTTTTAGAAAGCAGCTGTGACGAGTGTAGTATACCATTTTTTGCGTCAAAAGTCAACTGCTGCCGATTTTCGCCGGGCGGCAGCGGCGTTTTTTCGCGGATGTAATTTTCGCCGGCCGGCATTGAAAAATTCATAATTGTATGTTACACTGAAACTACCAGGCGGAGAAGGAGGAAAAACCATGAAGGTGACGCTGAACCCGGATGCGGAAATGGTGCGCATCGTCAAGGAGGGGCTCGCGCATACCGGCGGCTACTGCCCCTGCCGCACGGAGCGCACGGAGGAATTCAAATGCATGTGCAAGGAATTCCGCGACCAGATCAAGGATCCGGAGTATGAGGGCTTTTGCCACTGCATGCTGTACTATAAATCAAAAGAATGATCACAGGAGGAAGAACATGGCAGAATTGGTGATTACACAGGAAAACTTTGAGCAGGAAGTGCTCAAGTCCGAAACGCCCGTCCTTTTGGATTTCTGGGCGACCTGGTGCGGCCCCTGCCGCATGCTCGGCCCCGTCGTCGCGGAGATC
>JAFZNN010000001.1 GCA_017550895.1 Clostridia bacterium | reverse complement strand
AGTTTTTCAATGCGGTCGCGCAGATAGGCGGCGTGCTCGAATTCCAGGATTTTTGCCGCCGCCTTCATCTCCGCGGTCAGGCGCAGGATCATCGCCTCGCGTTCCTTCCGGCTCATGCGGGAGATCGCCTTGTCCTCGGTGTCTGCCTTTGCAGAAATCTCGATGATCTCGTGCACGTCCTTGACAATGGTCTGCGGCGTGATGCCGTGCGCTTCATTATATGCCATCTGCTTTTCGCGGCGGCGGTTGGTTTCGGTGATGGCGCGCTCCATGGAGGGCGTCACCTGATCGGCATACATGATCACCGTGCCCTCGGCGTTGCGCGCCGCGCGGCCGACGGTCTGGATCAGCGAGGTTTCGGAGCGCAGGAAGCCCTCCTTGTCCGCGTCCAGAATTGCCACGAGCGACACCTCCGGGATGTCCAGGCCCTCGCGCAGCAGATTGATGCCGACCAGCACGTCGAATTCGCCCAGCCGCAGCCCGCGGATGATTTCCATGCGCTCGATCGTGTCGATGTCGTGGTGCATATAGCGCACCTTGATGTCCAGATCCTCCAGATAATCGGTCAGATCCTCGGCCATGCGCTTGGTCAGCGTCGTGACCAGCACGCGCTGCTTCTTCGCGGCGCGCACATTGATCTCGGACACCAGGTCGTCGATCTGCCCCTCGATCGGCCGCACGGAGATTTCGGGATCCAGCAGGCCGGTCGGGCGGATGACCTGCTCCACGATCTGCGTGCTGTGTTCTTTTTCAAAATCGCCGGGCGTGGCGCTGACAAAGATGCGCTGATGCGTGCGCTCGTAGAATTCATCGAAGGTCAGCGGCCGGTTGTCGTAGGCCGAGGGCAGGCGGAAGCCGAAATCCACCAGACTCTGCTTGCGGGCGCGGTCGCCGCCGTACATGGCGCGCACCTGCGGGAGCGTCACGTGGGATTCGTCCACGAAGAGCAGAAAATCCTGCGGGAAATAGTTCAGCAGCGTGAACGGCGCGGAGCCCGGCGCGCGGCCGGACATGACGCGGGAATAATTCTCGATGCCCTTGCAAAAGCCGGTCTCACGCAGCATTTCGATGTCGTATTCCGTGCGCTGCTTGATGCGCTCCGCCTCGAGCAGCTTGCCCTGCGATTCGAACCAGCGCACGCGCTCCTGCATTTCCTCATAGATATTCTTGATGGAGGCCTCCAGCTTTTCCGGCGCGATCACATAATGCGAGGCCGGGTAGATCGCGACGTGCGACAGCACGCTTTTGATCTGGCCGGTCAGCGCGTTGATCTCGCAGATGCGGTCGATCTCGTCGCCGAAGAATTCCACGCGGATCGCGTTTTCGTTGGAATAGACCGGAAAAATCTCCACCACGTCGCCGCGCACGCGGAATTTGTTGCGGCTGAAGCCCAGATCGTTGCGCTCATACTGAATGGACACCAGCTTTTCGATCAGCTCGTCGCGGGATTTTTCCATCCCGGTGCGCAGGGAGATGACCATGCTGCGGTAATCGATCGGGTCGCCGAGCGTGTAGATGCAGGAGACGCTCGCCACGATGATGACGTCCCGCCGTTCGCTGAGCGCGGAGGTGGCGGAGTGGCGGAGCTTGTCGATCTCGTCGTTGATGGCGGAATCCTTTTCAATATAAGTGTCCGTGGTCGGAATATAGGCCTCGGGCTGATAATAATCATAATAGGAAACAAAGTATTCGACGGCGTTGTTGGGAAAGAATTCGCGGAATTCCGAGCAGAGCTGCGCGGCGAGGGTCTTGTTGTGCGCGAGCACCAGTGTGGGCCGGTTGACCTGCGCGATGACGTTCGCCATCGTGAAGGTCTTGCCGGAGCCGGTCACGCCCAGCAGGGTCTGCTCCGTGTCGCCGTTTTCGATGCCCGCCACCAGCTGTCGGATGGCCTCCGGCTGGTCGCCGGTCGGCTGAAAGCGGGAAACCAGTTCAAAATGATCCATTGTCGTCTCCATGCGGTGTTTTTCGGACGCGCTGCGCCGATATCAATAGTATACCATAGTTTGCCGGAAAAAGCAAACATTTGTTTGATAATTTTTAAAAAAGTTGCGGGACAGCAAAAAGCACCGGCGCGGCCGGTGCTTTTTTGTCAGGCGGGCGATTTCGTATCCCCAAGCTGCCATTGCAGATCCACCGGGTCGGCGCCGATGAGCTCGGCCTTGACGGCCCGGTATTCCTCCGCCGTGAGGTCTCTGCCGACCGCGTTCTCATCGTGATAGGAACCGAAAGGATAGGTGTAGGGATCGTGATCGGGGTCGTAGGGCGCGCGCATTTCGGTATAGTGGATCCGCGTCAGTTCCGCAGCGTCCAGAGAAATCCTGGCGATTTTGCAGAATTGACCGTCAACGACACGATAGTATTCTTCCGTTGCCAGCGCAGGGTCGCCCATCGCATAGATGGTGACGGCGAAGACGCCGTTGGCATAGAATGCGGTCTGCTCGATGAACTCGTCAGGGTCGATGGGAGAAATACGTGGCGACGGTTCCGGCGCACCGTCGCGCACCAGGCAGATGCTGTCGACCAAAACGCCCTTGTTGTTCTGCCAGGTACCGAGAATCAGATCCTTGACGCCGTCGCCGTCAAAATCGTACAGCGCCAAGAGCCTGCTGTTCAACGTCGCATCATCTACGGTATTCGCGAAGGGATAGACGCCTGCCGCTGCGTTTTCATAGAGCTCGATCCGGCTCTTTCGCGCCGCCTCTGCCTGCTGCGCTTCCTGCGCCGCAAGCTCCTCGTCCGTGCGGGCTGTCGTCCCCGGCGCAGGCGCCGCCTGCTGGAGTTCACGCCATGCCGGCTGCAGCATCGGCGTGCCGCCGGTCCACTTTGTGTAGAGCGCATCGTACTCCGCGCGGGACAGGGCGTATTCTTTTTTCAATTTCACGACGGAGCCTTCCGTCTTCCATTCGAAAATGCCGTAGCGCATTTCGCCATTGTAAGAAAACGGATGGACGGTGAGCTTGCAGCGCAGCTCCCCGTGCTCCAGCCGGTAGAAGCTGTGCGCAGAGGTATAGCGCTGCGCCTGCGTTTGCCAGCCGGGGTCGTCCGTCTCCACTTCTGCAATCAGCAGCGTGCCGTTTTCAAAATAGCCGGTCGCGTCGCGCTGTGTGTAGTAATCATCGTGCAGGGATTGAAACTGATACACCGGCTTGCCGCTGCGGATCGTGAAAACCGCAGTGATCAGCACAGGGGAGAGGGGATCTTCGGTGCGGGTATTCTTTTTGCCGAACAGCAGCTCGTCTTTGCCGTCGCCGTTGAGGTCACACACGCAGGCAAAGCCGCCGCGCAGGGTGACGTCATATAGAACAAACGAATCATAGGACGGCGTCCAGTCGTCGGGGAGAATCGGAGCGCCGCCGTCCCATCGCCGATAGATTTCCATCAGATCCGCCGCCGCGTCCGCAGGCACCTTCCACGCGGATCGATCGGATTCGTCGCCGCACCCGGCGCAAAGCAGCAGCGCGAGCAGAAGCAGGAGCGAGAGCGCTTTTTTCATTGCAGGTACCTCCGTACGCTGTCATCAGTGCGGCTGAAACACGGCGATCAAACGCGCCCAAAGGTCCTGAAAGAAAGCCGCAACGCGCTGCAGGAAGGTCAGCGGCGCGGTCACGGTGCCGTCGTCCGGATCGATGTTGCGGGTCAGGCGGTTGAAGCGCAGGAACTGCGGATAGTCCTCGAAGGTTTCCACCGTCGCCTGCCCGTCGGCATAGAGCAGCGTTTCCGCCATCGCGTCCAGATCGGGATGCGACAGGGAGTGGCGGCAATGCTTGAAATACCAGGTCTGATCCGGGAAGAGCGCCGTGGCGCCGTTGACCTTGCCGTCCGGCGAGATATAAGGGCCGGGGTCAAACCGGTCGGAACTGCCCGCGTTGAAGAACTCCGCGCCGAAGGAGGAATCCTTGGACATCAGCACGCCGTCGCTCATCACGTCCCAGTCCCGCGTGATGGGGATGCCCGTGTAGCCGTAGAAGCAGAAGACATACACGCTGCAGGCGTCGTTCACCGCGCGCAGATGCGCCTCGCGCTGCACCCGGAAATCCGCCGTGAAGGCGTCGACGCGTTCCAGGAAGACCGTGTAATCCACGTCCTCATCCGCCATCAGCTCGCCGAAGATATAGTCCTTGCCGGCCTCGACGTCGGCGTCGGGCACCATGGCCCAGATATTCAGCCAGTTGCCGAAGATCGGCAGCACGGATTTTTTATATAAGTAATCATGGGAATGCTCGATCAGGCTGTTGGCAAAGGAAGTCAGCGAGGATACGATGCCCGCCTTGTCAAGCGCCTCCATCAGACCGGTGAGCAAAGCGGCGCGCTCGTTGTTGTCGAAGGCCGAAAGCAGGTATTCGTTCAGGCCGCCTTCGTCGATCAGCAGGTTGCCCTTGACCAGCTCGCCGGCAAAGCCCGCGCCGTAGATCGCCGAGGCGCTGAAGCACACGCTTTTTACCCGCTCCGCGCCGTAGACGGAGAGATAGGTCAGCATCACGACGCCGCCGTTGCTGTGGCATTCCATGACCACCTGCCCGAAGCCGAGCGTATCGGTCAGATAGGTGACGAAGTCGTTCAGCCGCGCGGCGGAAATATAAGGATCCAGCCGCCAGTCATAGGTGAAGCTCAGCTTCGGCGCGGCCAGCACCTCGTCATAGGTCGGATAATAGAGATACGCGCCGCTGCCCTCGACGACGGGATCGCCGTGTTCGTCGCACATCAGCGGGCGGAACAGCTCGTTGATATAGGGCACGATCGATTCGGTCAGCTTGTCATAATCCTTGTTCAGCGCAAAGCGGGCAAGCGAGGGGATGCAGTCCCCGGCGGCCTGCAGGATGCGCTTAACGTCCAGCGGCCAGAGCTGATCGCTCGTCGGGTCGTTCTGATCCGCGTAAATTGCGGCGTTCATGAAGCCGCGGATATCCACGTGCGGCAGGACCGGCGCTGCCTCTGCGGCAAAGCAGGGGAGCAGCGCGCCGAGCGCGAGCACCAGCGCGAGCAGCACGGCGGCGACGGGCTTGCAAAAGCGTTGCAGCGTTTTCATTTTTCATGCCTCTTTCCTTTTTGCTGATTTCCATTTTAGCACAGGGAAGGAAAAGAATCAACCGTGTTTTTTGTGCGCACGGCGTGTTTCTTGCAAAAAAAGATTGCATCTTTTCGCTGCATTTGATAGAATAGAATCGAAATCCGGCGACTCTCGCCGAAAAAAGAGGAGAGAAGAAAATGAGCGAGCTCGAAAAACGCAGCATGCCCAAGGGCTATGCGATCCTGTGGCTGATCATCACGGCGGCCTACGGTATCTGGATGACCTTCATCATGCGGGACGTCGTGCTGATCAATTATGAAACGGAGTCGGCGCGGCAGATCAGCGGCTATTATCCGCCCTATACGCAGCCCGACATCACCGGCATGATCGGCCGTCACTGGCTTTATCCGGTCTGGGTGATCGCTTCGTGCGTCTGCCTGCTGCTTTTCATTGTCTACATCAAAAAGATCCTCTATGCCGAAACGCTCGGCAAGGGCGTGACCGTCGTCTGCCTGGTCCTGCTGATCGTCGGCTGCGTCTTCATCAACTGGTACGGCTTCTTTGACGTGACGATCGTGAAGGACGGCGCCGTGACGCAGGCCACTTTCCATGACAAGCTCACCTTCATCACCGCGAGCATGACCGGCCTGCAGTATCCCTGGTCCTTCCGCGCCTGGGGCGTGCTGGCCTCCGCCTCGGTCTTTATGAATACAATGTACGCCTACAACAAATACGGCTTCAACAGCCGCCTGGGCGTCATTCTCGGCACGATCGGCTCCGCCGCGATCTTCATCACGGTCAACTGCCCGTCCTGGGGCGTGGAGAAGGATTTCACCGTGCTGCGCTGCCTGGGCCACTGGCTGGGCGCCGTGCTCTTCGCCGGCTGCTGCGCGATCCCGCTTGTGATCCTCCTGTTTAGCAAGGCCATCAAGGAAAAGGGCCGCTTCCTCGGCGCGCTGATCGCCTTCGGCCTTGTGCTGATCGCCCTGGCCGTGCTGACCGTTGCGGGCTTCAAGAGCGCGATCATTGAGAATATCCCGATGACCGCCGCTTATGTGCTGCTCTTCATGCTGAACTTCACCGGCTTCTTTGAGAAGAAAGCCGCGTAAAACGGAGGGATCCCGATGCATGCTTCTTTGCGTTCGCCGCTCGCGGCGCTGCTCGCGCTGCTTGCGCTGATCGGCACGCTGTTCTGGCGCGTCGCCTATCCGGACTATATGAATGCCCGCACGGCAGTGGCGGAGACGCCCGGCGTGCGACAGACGGCCTATGTCCCGCAGGGGGCGACCCGGCTTGCGGCGGGGGACTGCTACATCTCCTGCGGCTATATGAACGACGACACGGATTCCCGCCTGTTTCTGATCAAGGACGGCGAAGCGAAATGCGTCATCCTGCAGCGGGCGGACGGCAGCGCCTACGGCGGCCATGCCGGCGGCGTGACCTGCGCGGGGGACTACGTCTATATCAGCAATCAGAGCCAGCTCTTTGTGCTTGACGCGCAGGCGCTGCTCGCGGCGAAGGACGGCGAGACCGTCGCCTTCCTCGGCAGCATCCCCGTGCCCTGCAACGCCTCCTTCTGCTCCTGCGACGGCGCGTTGCTCTATGTCGGCGAATACCATGCCGACGGCTATGAAACGGACGAAAGCCACCGCGTCACAACGCCCGACGGCAGCGCGTATCAGGCGCTGACCTTCGCTTACCGCGTCGATCCGGACGCGGAATTCGGCCTGGAGACTGCGCCCTGCGCGGCCTATGCCGTCTGCGACAAGATCCAGGGCTTTGCCGTGACGCCGGACGGGACGGCGGTGCTTTCCCAGTCCGCCGGCTATTCGAATTCAAAGCTGCTGCAATATCGCGGCGGCGGCGAGCCGGACGGCACGGTTGCAATCGGCGGCGCGGACCTGCCGCTTTACGCGCTGGACAGTCTGCGTCAGACGGGGGAAATGAAGCTGCCGCGCATGAGCGAGGATCTGGAATGCTGCGACGGGCAGATCCTGGTCAGCTTCGAGGCCTGCGCGAAGAAATTCTATCCGCAGCTCCTGCCCTTCGCCGAGGATCAGATGGTGCTGATCGCCGTGAAATGACAACCGCATAGTTTAAGCGCCTGCAGGCTTTGACCCGCAGGCGCTTTCTGTACAATCACATAGGTTTTCTCAGTCGGCGAACGCCTTCTGCTCCGCGTAGTAGGCGGGCTTCGGGTTGCCGGTGCCGTCCACGATGCCCCAGCCGGTTTCCACCGGGCAGTCCGCCTGGCCGCAGACGTAGCAGTGATCGCTGTCCTCCCACATATAGACGAACGCGCCGATGATCCACGGCAGCTGCCGGAACTTCGGGATCAGGTAGGAGAAGAACTTCGCCTGCCCCTCGGGCGTGTGGGGATAGCCGTAGAGGCCGGTGCCCTCGGGAAGCTCACAGTAGATGTGGTAGGCGTATTCGGTGTGGAAGAGCAGCTTGCATTTCTCCTCGTCGCTCCGGTCGCCGTACAGCGCGATGAATTCCTCCTTCAGCGCCGGCGGCAGATTGTTGATGAAGCCGTCGACGTCCTTTGCCACGTCTTCCTCGGAGCTGTAGCCGTATTTCTGCAGGATCTCATTCTTTTCCGCTCGGGTCTTCGGCTCGCCGTAGCCGATGTAGCCGAATTCCATCATGATGATCGGCTTCTGCGTGATCGCGCGCACCGCATGCAGCACCGCGAAATAGGTGTTGATGTCTTTGACAATGTTGTCAAACGAGCCGAGATAGAGGTCGCAGCCGATGTAATCGCAGTATTTGTTGTATTTCAGCATTTTGAAGGCCAGCGTGTAATAGCCCGGCCCGCCGAGGTTGTAGCCGATGATCTTGTCGCCCTTGATCGGCGCCATGGCCTCAAGCTGCACGCCGATGAAATCCGCCGCCTCGTCGATCGTCAGCGGATCGGTGAAGCGCTCGACGCCCATTTCGTTCGTGATCTGGAAGCCGTCCACCAGGTCGCGCAGATCGTTCATCAGAAACACGGCGACGTCCCGGATGCGGGGAATATCCTCCTCGTTGCGGAAATCCAGCCCGAAGTAAAGATAGTCCTTGGGGTAGGGCGTGACGCCCAGGATGCGGATGCCGTGATCGACGTATTTCTGCAGCTCGCCTTTCCAATACTCATAGTAAAAGGACGGCTCGCCGTTTTCGTCGAAGGGATAGGGGATATCCTCGCGCAGCCAGTCGATGTTGGCTTCCTTGATTTTGTCATACTCCGGCACGGTGTGGCAGATGCCGCACATGAAGCCGCCCATCTGCTCCCGGAGCGCCGTCGCCTTGGAATCGATCGGGCGCGAAAACGGCACAAAAAGGAGCGAAACAAACGGGATGAGCACGGCGAGCAGAAAGCCGCCGATTTTGGTGAGCAAGCTGGAAAACTGCATGTCGAAACCCCCTTCCGGTCCGTGAATCCGGCCGACGCTTTTCTGCAATCATTAAATCACAGACGGCAGGGATTGTCAAGAAGATGTTGCCGATTCCGAATAAAAATGCGGCGGCGGCGGGGCGACGGATTCCGCGCGGCGGAAATCGGCGGATTCCGCCCGATCTTTT